>JBPCVZ010000266.1:0-33856 GCA_051010015.1 Hyphomicrobiaceae bacterium | reverse complement strand
TCGACGACAACCATCTTGGCCGCACGTCTCGTCGTACCGCCGGACTTGATGGCACCGGCCGCGCGGTCGCCGATTTTTAGGAAGCTCATCAGGCCTGACGACTTGCCACCGCCGGAAAGTCGCTCGTTGGCGCCGCGCAACTTGGAGAAGTTGGTGCCCGTGCCCGAACCATACTTGAACAGACGCGCCTCGCGCACCCAAAGGTCCATGATCCCTTCTTCACCGACGAGATCATCTTCCACTGATTGGATAAAGCAGGCGTGCGGCTGCGGGTGCTCGTAGGCCGAAGTGGATTGCGTCAGGTCACCGGTTTCATGATCGACGTAGAAGTGCCCTTGGCCCGGTCCATCGATGCCATAGGCCCAGTGCAGACCGGTGTTGAACCACTGTGGTGAGTTGGGCGCGCCAAACTGACTCGCCAGCATGTAGCGGTGCTCGTCATAAAAGGCACGGGCATCTTCTTCCGTGCTGAAGTAGCCGCCTTTCCATCCCCAGTATGTCCAGGTCCCCGCCAGACGGTCGAATACCTGGCGCGAATCCGTTTCACCCATCCGTTGTTCTGATGCCGGCAACTCGGCAACGGCCGCTTCATCGGCCACCGATCGCCACAGCCAGGCCGGCACCGAGTTTTCTTCAAACCGCTTCAGCTTGGCCGGGACGCCCGCCTTGCGGAAGTATTTCTGCGCGAGGATGTCGGACGCGACCTGGCTCCAGTGCTCGGGCACCATGAACCCCTCAAGCTGGAAAACGATCGAACCGTCCGGGTTCTTGATCTCGCTCGTCGCCTTGCGAAACGGGATTTTGTCATAAGGGGATTTGCCAGCCTCGGTAAAGCGCCGTGTAATTTGCATGTGTCGCAGCCTGTGTGTTTGTGCCTATTGCTGGCACTTTGATTTTTCCCGGCGTTCGCGCACAATTCGACCACTCACCGAAGCGGTTCGATCTGCGCAAACATGAATTTTTTGGAGTGGTCGAAGAACGCCGGCCAACAGACTCAGGCTCTCAGGGAGGGCGACCGGGTCTTGCTTCCCGGGCTGCCTGAAACACCACCGTACATATGCGCCCTAACTGGGCTCTAGAAATCAGTCAAAAACACTCGCAATGAACTATGTCACGTTGCTGCCCGATTTCGCTTCTGCATCTGGAATCGCTGATTCTCTTACGAATGCAAAAAGGATTCAGCACCGGCCCAGACGATTAGATGTTGTAGGTAGCAACCTCTGACGCCACTAGATGTTGAAGTTGATCCTGCAAATCAGGTGGATAAAGCGTGCACAACGTGGGCAGCTCTTCCCGCAATCCAGCGACTTCACCGGACATTCGCCTGTGGCACAACGTTGGCGTGTATACCCACAAGCCGATTCAAGTTGTGCTGACACCGTGTTGCCTAAAAGTCGCGCCTGACCGGGGATGGACACGGCCCCCCCGTCGCGCTAATTCCAACCCATTCGTTTTCTGCCGGAAAGGGTGTCATGAGCATTTTCAGCGAGATTTTCAGCTGGTGGGGCGGCAATACCTGGGGCACACGCATGACGATCCGGCGTCAGGGACGCTTCGTTGGCGAAGATGACAACGGCAACAAGTACTATGAACAGCAATCAGGCGTCGGCTCTCTGGGCCGGCCGAGGCGCTGGGTCACCTACGAACGAGAGGCGGATCCGTCACAAGTCCCGCCAGAGTGGCACGGATGGCTGCACCACACTGTCGACACACCACCAACCGAAGAAAGCTATACCCCCCGGCCCTGGCAGAAACCGCACCGATCCAACAAAACCGGAACGCCCGAAGCCTACAGGCCCGACGGATCAATCCTCACACCTGCCGAGCGCCCGCGCGCCACGGGTGACTACCAAGCATGGACACCGGATTGATCGGCGTCGCGTTTGTTGCCAACGAATCTGCTAAATACTTCGCAAACCAGTTTGGCAATCGGTCACGCCCATGCCGCGATTGTCGGGCGGACTAGGAAGTCAGGCGGTCGAACACACTCCGCCAAAGAGCGCCACTATCCGCGCGCCGACTCGGGATGACGGATGACAATCCAGGGTTATCCATATGTTGCGTCATTCATCATTGGCGCATTGGCCGTTTTGCCGCTGACGCAAAACGTGGCTGCTCAAGGCGTGCGCATTGAGAACACGACCGCGGTGTTCTCCGCGCTCGACAAAGTCACCGCGCGCATCTCGAAAATCGAAATCCCTCTCAACGAGACCGTCAAGTTTGGCTCCTTGAACGTCACGCCGCGTGTCTGCTATTCACGGCCCGCGACCGAGCGGCCGAAGACCACGAGTTATGTGGAAATTCAAGAGGTCCAGCTCGATGGCAAGGCGCAGAAAATATTCTCAGGCTGGATGTTCGCTGAAAGCCCAGCGCTTAACGCGGTAGAACACCCGGTGTTCGACGTCTGGCTCAGCGATTGCAAAGGCGGTCGCGAACCCGAAGTGGTGCGATCGCGCCGCAACGTCGAGAACAACAATGCGCAACGTCGACCAACGCCGCAACGCCGGCGCCGACGCATCCGGCGCTAGCCCGCCGCGCGGCGCACAATCTCCACAATCCGGTCAGGCGGCGTTGCAACGTCGAGCGCCATAAAATCCGCATCCGTCGCCAAAGCCCGTGTCAGGCGCCGATGGAACGTCGCACGGCTGATCTCCTCAACACCAAATTGAGCGAGATGTTCGGTGACAAATTGCGTATCAAGCAACGTGAAGCCGCCATGGATGAGTCGCGCGCAAAGATTGATCAGCGCCACTTTCGACGCGTCCGTCTCTGTTGAAAACATGCTTTCGCCAAAAAACGCACCTTGCAGACCGACCCCATAAAGCCCGCCGACGAGGCCACCGTCACGATAGACTTCGACGGTATGGCAATGACCGGCACTGAAAAGCTCTCCATAAAGCGCGCGAATACGGTCATTGATCCAGGTCGATGTCCGTCCGGTTCGCGATGCGGCACAGCCGTCGATCACCGCCTCGAAATCCTGGTCGATGCGAACATCGAAGCGCCCCTGCCGGATGGTTTTGGCGAGGCGCCGGGGCAGGCGAATGCCATCGAGCGGAAGCGCCCCGCGATGCTCCGGATCGATCCAGTGCAACTCCGGACTATCAGCGCTTTCTGCCATCGGAAAAATGCCGCACGTGTAGGCTTTCAGCAAAACGCTGGCCGAAATCTCAAATGCAGGCTGCTCATGTCCGGTCATGTTCTGATAGCCCGGTTTCGTTCGTCCCGGACAATAATAGATGATTTGTCGAGAAAGTTCCGCAAATCGTCAGATCGGCTCATCCACATCGCCATCATCCACCGCGGCCAGGTAGTTCTCCAACCAATGGATGTCGTACATGCCGTTGGCGATGTCTGACTCAGAAAGCAGTTCCGAAAACAGCGGTATGGTCGTATCGATGCCGTCAATGACAAACTCAGACAGGCATCTGCGCAACCGCATCAGGCATTCATTGCGCGATTTGCCGTGGACGATGAGTTTGCCGATCAAGCTGTCATAGTAGGGAGGAATGCGATAGCCCTGATAGGCGCCGGAATCAACACGAACGCCGAGGCCGCCGGGTGGATGCCAATACGTGATTTCGCCCGGTGACGGACGGAAGGTTCGGGGATGCTCGGCATTGATGCGGCACTCGATGGCGTGGCCTGAAAACGTAATGTCTTCCTGCCTGATACTGAGACTGGCGCCCGACGCGATTCGAATCTGTTCGATGACAAGGTCGAGCCCAGTGATCATCTCCGTCACAGGGTGTTCAACCTGGAGCCGTGTGTTCATTTCGATGAAATAGAACTCGCCGTTCTCGTAAAGGAACTCGACCGTCCCGGCACCACGATATTTCATGGCGCTCATCGCGTCCGACACGACCTTGCCAATCCGCGCCCGCGCTTCGGCATTAAGCGCCGGTGACGGCGCCTCTTCCAAGATCTTTTGATGGCGGCGTTGCAACGAGCAATCACGCTCGCCGAGATGCACCGCCCCGCCACGGCCATCGCCGAACACTTGAATTTCGATGTGCCGCGGCTTCTCCAGGAATTTCTCGATATAGACCGTATCATCACCAAAGGCGGCCTTGGCCTCTGACCGCGCCGTCAGGAACGCATCTTCGATATGCGCCTCCGTTTCCGCGACCTTCATACCGCGTCCGCCGCCGCCAGACGCTGCCTTGATCAACACCGGATATCCCATGTCGGCGGCAATCGAACACGCCTCGTCGACACTATCGACGCCGCCATCGGAGCCCGGT
Source organism: Hyphomicrobiaceae bacterium (assembly GCA_051010015.1). Taxonomy (GTDB): domain Bacteria; phylum Pseudomonadota; class Alphaproteobacteria; order Rhizobiales; family Hyphomicrobiaceae; genus CAJQQK01. The sequence goes on along the minus strand of JBPCVZ010000266.1, from coordinate 29,612 downwards.
ACGACCGGAATGCCAAGCCGCTTCGCCGTTTCCTTCGCCGCGATCTTGTCGCCCATGGTTCGGATGTGCTCGGACGTCGGGCCGATGAATGTCACGCCATGATCTTCAAGAATTTCCGCGAACCGCGCATTCTCGGACAGAAACCCGTAGCCCGGATGGATGGCATCAGCACCCGTAATTTCGCACGCTGCCAGCAAACTTGGAATGTTGAGATAGCTGTCGGCGCTACGTGGCGGACCTATGCACACGCTCTCGTCAGCGAGGCGAACATGCATGGCGTCCGCATCCGCTGTCGAATGGACGGCAACCGTCGAAATGCCCAACTCTTTGCAGGCCCGCTGAATCCGTAGAGCAATCTCGCCTCGGTTCGCGATCAGGACTTTGTCGAACATCTCCATGGAAAGCTCGGTTGTTGCCCTGCCCCGTTCCTTGCGGAACGTATGGCAATTGGCATGGCGGTAAGGACTGCGAGGACGGGCGGTTCGTCGACGGCAGTTGTCAACGATCTATTCAATGATAACAAGCGGCTCGCCGTACTCGACAGGCTGATTGTCCTCGACGAACACCTGCACAACCGTCCCCGAGCGCGGCGCCGGTATGTGGTTCATGGTTTTCATGGCTTCGATAATCAGCAGCGTATCGCCCTCCCGGACGACGCTGCCGACATCAACGAAATGCGCGGCACCCGGCTCCGGCGCCCGATAGGCTGTGCCGACCATCGGAGACTTGACGGCGCCCGGATGAGACACCACATCACTTGGCGCAACGACCGGCTCTGTCGCTCTTGGCGCTGCAGCCGCAGCGACCGGCGCCGACAGAGGCGCAATCGCCGTTGTTTGAATAGCCCGCGCGACCCGGACCTTGAGACCGGACCTTTCAATCTCGATTTCGCTGAGACCGGTCTCGTTGAGCAACTCGGCGAGTTGCCGGATCAACGCTTGCTCACCGGCAGAAGAGAGTTCTTTGTTTTCTTTGGCCATTTGCTACTTGTTCGATTTGGAGGCCCTACGGCAACCAAGCCTCATGAACAAACCGCCCGGATACGGGCATGGTTCAACACAAAGCCCCTTAGCAGCTTTGCCCGTACGAGGGAAGCGGCGCGCCCACATACCCAGTGCACAGCTGACCTAGCACATATTTCCGGGCAGCAAGCCGCATCCCGCCCTAACAGACTTTGCAGCCCTCCTTGCGGATATCGGCGATCATGTTCTTCAGGCCATCAGCAGGGACGTATCCGAAATTGACGCGAGTATCGACAATGAACCCCGGTGTGCCCTGCATGCCAAGGGCCTGCGCGATCCGGCTATTCTCCTGGATTGTCTTGTCGTACTGCGGATCGGCCATTTCCTTCTTGAGCGCGTCAACGTCGATACCGACGCTTTTGGCGATCGTCAGCGTGCTCGTCGTTGTCACTTGCTTGGCCTTCATCAGCGCCGTGTGAAATTCCCAGTACTTGTTCTGCTTGATCGATGCCAGCGCGGCCTTCGCCGCAAACGTTGAATGCTCGCCAAAAATTGGGAATTCCTTCATGACGACGCGCACGTTCTTGTCCGCCCCGGTCAGCTTGTTGACTTCATCCAGTGCGCGTTTGCACCAGCCGCAGTTGTAGTCGAAATACTCGACAACCGTGATGTCGCCTTCGGGATTGCCCAGAACGAAGTCATACGGTGAGCGAAAAATGGACTTCTTTTCGCTGATCAGTACGCGTGATTGCTTGTCCGCTTCTTCGGCCTTGCGGCGCTTGTCGAGTTCCGCCGAAACCTCGACCAGCACTTCCGGATTCTTCAGCAGATACTCCCGTACGATACGACCGATCTCATCGCGCTGGGCAGGTGAAAACGTACGCCCATCTGTCGGCTTGTCCGCCGCTGCAAGTTTTATGGGTGTGTTGCGGGACTCGTTCTTGTCGTTAACCACACTCGCAACACCGTTGGCCGGCTTGCTGCCCGTTGCCTGATCTTGGGTGGCGCCGGTCGTTGTAGCCGACAATGCCTTCTTGGTCGCCTGCTCGCCGTCACGCGCGATCGAGACCTCACCACCGCCCAGCACACTGAAGAACAGCGCCGCCCCGACGATCACCGGTGCCACGAGCAAAGCCCCCTTTGGCTTCGTTAAGTAATGAACCAGTGAATTCGGTTCAGTCGGATGCGCCATGAAGAAAGTCTCCAGCAGTGAAGTGTGTCGCGGTGTCTGCTATTTCCGTAGCATACCGCGATATCCTAGTTTAACGGCATAAATCGGGATTGCTTCTGACGCCGTCAAGGCGAACGCGCGTACAGGGCTTATCTATCCGACTTATATGCAATCAATTCATCCATTCTGCGCCAAGTTGGTGAACCGCGCTTTATCGCACTCTGCGCGCGTTTCGCGAACACCTTCGCTCGCGGAAGATTTCCCGCGGCAAAGTGTGCTTCAGCAATGGCGGCATCCGCATCCGGTCGGCGACCCAGACGATAGTAGGCGTTGGCGAGCGAACGATAGGCGCCGGGTTTGGGGTCTTCCGCCACACGGTCGTCGCGGATCGCACGTTTGAGATGCCTGAGCGCTTCCGACGTCGCGGCCTTCGTTTTCAGTGCCAACAGGGCGTTGCCGAGTTGCACCCGAATCAGCGACGCCTTCGGGTCCAGAGCCAAGGCCTTGCGAAAATCTCTGACAGCGCCTCTCGCCTTGCCAGAGCGCATTTGAAAATCGCCGCGCAATTCCCAGAAGTAGGGGTACTTGGGTTGCATTGCCAGCAGTTGATCGATTTGCGCCAGGGCACCCGGCAGTCCTTTCGGGCCACCACGAAAGAACGTCGCGATCGCGCGCGCGTAACGTGCCGGGATCGATTTGTCTGACCGCGGGTAACGATTGAACACCGTCGCCGGATTTTCGAGATATCCCGACAGTTTTGCGCGCATCATGTCGTGGCGCAGCTGCAGACGGGGCGGATCACGCTTGTCGAAATGCGGGCTCTTGCGCGCACGGTTCCGCAGCAATGTCACACGATGAGCAGCAACTGGGTGGGAACGGACGAACGGATCCTGTTGACGCGCCGCAATGAACTCCTGACGCTGAAAGCGCTGGAACGTCTCAAGCATGCCACGCCCCGACTGCCCGGTGCGGCTCAGATACCGCAATCCGCGCTGATCGGCTGCCGACTCCTGTGCCCGCCGTTCCGCAAGCAGGGACCGCAGCACCAGTTCGTCGCCAGCCGCAATCGCCGCCGCGCCACCGCCTGCAATCGCCGCCCCAATTCCGAGAATCTTCATTAGAACCAGTTTGGTCTGGTCGCGTCGAATGCGCTCGCGCAGCGCCGCCAAATCGCCACCGGCAATATGGCCTGCTTCATGCGCGATGACACCGATAATCTGATTGGGTGATTGGGACTGGCGCAACGCGCCGGTGTGCACATAGATGTTCTTGCCATCGACAACAAATGCATTGAAGACACTCGAGCGCACGATACGGATCGTGATCCGCCCACCGCCAAGCCCGGCAGCCTCGAAGATCGGCGAGGCATAATCGTTGAGCAGCCGCTCGATCTCGCGATCGCGAATAAGTGGCAGACCTTGCGCCAGGACGGGCACCGGCAAGGCAGACTGCAGTGCGAGAACACAAACGACCAGCAATGCGGCAACCCAGCCACACCGTCTTGGGAGAGGCCGGGTTCGGTCGCAGCCGGCCCGCCGATACTTGTCGCTATGGGTTCTCATGAGTCCTTTGTTCATTGACACGGGCAACACCCGTAATGATGCACGACTGACAGTTTGAGGAAACACGTTACCCTGACGTCGACCGGTCCCAGCACGAGCTTCTCATGCGCCCGATCAGCCACCCTATCAGGCGCGCGGCAAAAGCTCAGGTCATCATACAGCAATTAGCTCACGTCACACTTCAAGCTTCAGTGTGTATTTGGGGCGAGAACGTGGCATTGCCCGCCGTTCACACCCGTTTCTGTGAATTTTGGCGAATATGATATGTCAGATCGAAGCAGCTCAAGCCCAAAACGCGGCCGTATTCTCGAACGTCCGATACGAGGAGTTATCCATGGACCAACAACGCCTGAGCGCGGCAAGACATGCTGCGGCGCGGAGTGAAATCGCCTCGTTCATGGTGATGGACGTAATGGCAGCGGCAGCCCGCCGCGAAGCCGAAGGCCTGCCGGTTGTTCATCTCGAAGTCGGACAACCGGCGACCAGCGCGCCTGGCGCGGCCCGTGCGGCCGCAAAACGGGCCATTGATACGGATAATCTTGGTTACACCCTGGCGCTCGGCATGCCGGCGCTGCGCGAGCGCATCGCCGCGCACTACCAGTCGACCTACGACATAGACCTTTCGCCGCAGCGGGTCGTGGTCACCAGCGGTTCGTCGGCCGGTTTCGTTTTGACCTTCCTGATGCTCTTCGATCTTGCCGACCGCGTCGCACTGCCGTCGCCTGGCTACCCGTGCTACCGCAATATACTGAGCGCCCTGGGCCAGGAATACGTAACATTGGAAACGTCCGCGACAAGCCGCTGGATGCCAACCATTGAGCAATTCGCCAGCGCCGAACCAGTGCGCGGACTGCTGATCGCCAGTCCCAACAACCCGACCGGCACCATGATCGAACCGGATCGCCTGGCAGCCATCAGCGCCTATTGCGACGCCAACGACAAATGGCTGATCTCCGACGAAATTTATCACGGCCTGACGTATGATACGCCCGCCGAAACGGCACTGAAATACTCGCAAAACGCGATTATCATCAACAGCTTCTCGAAATACTTCTCAATGACCGGCTGGCGCGTCGGTTGGATTGTCGTACCCGAACAGTTGATCGACACCGTCGAACGCCTCGCTCAGAATCTTTACATCTGTCCGCCGGCGATATCGCAGGCCGCCGCGCTCGGCGCATTCGACGCAATCCCGGAGCTGGAAGAGAACATTCGCGTTTACCGCGCCAATCGCGACCTTTTGCTCAAAGGCCTGCCGAAAGCCGGTATCTCCAAGATCGTACCGGCGGATGGGGCGTTCTATCTGTATGCCGACGTTGGCGAATACACCAATGATAGCTTGGATTTCTCCCGCAAGATGCTCGCCGAGACCGGAGTCGCGGCAACGTCTGGATTCGACTTCGACGAGACACGCGGCAGCCGTTACATGCGCTTTTCCTATGCCGGTTCGACGTCCGACATGCAAGATGCCCTTGACCGCCTCACCGCGTGGGACCGGCTGAAAAGATAGCGGCACACGTCAGCCGCGACATGCCGCCACGCACCCTCCAGCCTGGGACCCCTAGGGTAGCTACCGCTGGAATGCCGCATGCTGCCGCCAGAGCTCAGAAATTTTCCCGCAAACGGCACCGTCGAGTGGCCCCATCTCAGCAGCACCGAGGACCTGTTCGAAATGCTCGGGCTCGCCAATGCCGACCACGATCGTTGACAGCGCCTCACACCCGAGCCCAAACCGCAAGGCTGTCTGCGCGCGCGTCTCCGGGAGATCGCCGATCGCGGCAACGAAGGCCTTCACGCGCGCTTCTTCAGCGACGTTCTCGGCATTTTCCGTTATCGGAATTTCGCGCCCATGGCGCACATCCGTCGCGAGGTGACCGGCGGCAAAGATGCGGATACCCATGATGCCCATATCCTGCGCAACGCAGTTGCGCCCCAGCCCATGAAAATGCGTCGAATTCCAGTTCTCCGGCATGTCTTCAAAGGCGGAAGGATTGAGCGCATTGTAATAGATCTGGGCAACATCAAAGCGCCCGCTATCGACCACCGCCGAAAGCGCCGCCGGTTCGCCAAGGCCGGTCAAACCGAGATGATCGATCAATCCTTCTCGTTTGAGCTCGTCCATAATGTCGGCAACGCCGCCGGCTTCGAGCACTTCATGCGGCAACAATTCGCGCGGCCCGCGGGCCACCGGCTGCCGGTTGACCACGCGGTTGTGCAGGATCAACAACTCGACTTTGTCGAGACGCAACCGGCCGAGACTGGCCTCCAGCGAACGCCGCACCTGTCCGCGAAAATCTCCGGCTGTCGTATCGATATTGAACTTCGTCGAAAGGCGCGGGCGTGGCGCCGTCCCCAGCGTTTTGAGCCAGCCACCGATAACACTCTCAGACACGCCATCACCGTAAGCCGCAGCGGTATCGATCCAGTCGATACCTGACGCCAGCGCCTTGTTGAGCGTTGCGTGTGCCGTTGCTTGATCCGCCGTAATCAGCAGTCCGCCAACCCAGCCGCCGCCATACGTCACTTCCGGGATCTGCAGTTCAGTCCGGCCAAAACGCCGCTTCTTGATTTGCACCACTCTACTCTGCCGCCTCCTGCATACCGAGCCCGAAGGCCCGTGCCAGCAATTCATAACTGCGGTGTCGCACTGGTTCATCGTGCGCCCAGGTAACAATCGCCATTTCCTGGATGTTCAACTGATCCGCGAGTTCTTCGATACCGGCCTTGACGCTATCAGCCGTCCCGACAAAACAAGCGTCCTGGAATTGCCGCATGCGCAGCTTGTCCGCCTCCGAGTAATCATGCGCCATCGCCGCCTCGGGCGACTGCAGCGCCTCGAAGATGCCGCGATCACGCTGCAACCGGAACCGGGCCCGCGGCTGAAAATGGTAGGTCGCTTCTTCTTCCGTATCGGCGCACAGCGCGAACACGCAAAGGGCACTGTTCGGCTCGGGATGGCGCTCACTCGGCTTATAGGAGCTTTGATAGATCTTCATCGCCTGCGCACCTGCCGCGCCGTCCGCGAAAAACCATGCGAAAGCGTAGGGCAGGCCGAAGTAAGCGGCGACCTGCGCGCCGTAGTCGGAACTTCCGAGCATCCACACCTCGGGTACCGTGTCACCGGCCGGATAGGCTTTGATCGGACGGAAGCGATGCCCCTCCGGCAGCTCCTCACCCGAGAGCCAGCACATAATGTCGCGCACGTCGTTCGGAAACATTGCCGGTCGTTCATTGGCAAGCGGGTGCAGTGCAAAAGCTGTCCGCCCATCCGAACCGGGCGCCCGGCCAAGCCCGAGATCGATCCGCCCTGGTGCAATTGCATCGAGCACACGAAACTGCTCGGCGACTTTCAGCGGAGAATAGTGGGGCAACATTACGCCGGCGCTGCCAACCCGAATGCGGTGCGTGGCCTGCCCGATCGCGCCAACCAGAATTTCCGGTGCCGTACCGACAATCGTTTCATTGCTGTGATGTTCGGAGACCCAGAAGCGCTCATAGCCAAGCCGCTCGCAGTGCTGCGCCAACGCAATCGTATCTCGGATCGTCTCGCCGTGCGGGCGACCAACACAGGCAATCGACTGGTCCAACACAGAGAGTTTCACCACCATTCTGCTCCTTCAAGGGTCACCACAGCGCGAGGTATGGCAAGACGGCGCCGGTCCGGGCAACAACTTACACGTGATCGACACCACGGCCCAAATGTGCGCCTGCATCATTCCTAGCCTGATTTCGTCCACGCGAAACCCTTCGCGACATCGCGTTGCTTGACGCCACGTCTGTGCTCGGCTCTCTATAAAGTCGACGACGCAGAAGGCGCAGACCAATCGGTCAGCCTGCCATCAGCTCATTGACCCTATCCATCACAGACCTCCACCATCCGCACTCGAGCCCCATTTCCGAGAAAGACGATCTATGGCAAGCATGCTCTTTTCTCCCATAAAACTGCGTGGCCTCGAGGTGCCAAACCGCATCGTCGTTGCGCCCATGTGCCAGTATTCAGCGCACGACGGCACGCCGAATGACTGGCATCTCGTGCACCTTGGTCAGTTCTCGCTCGGCGGCAACGGTCTCATTTTGATCGAAGCCACCGGCGTCGAGGCGGAAGGGCGCATCTCACCAGGCTGCACCGGCCTTTATTCCGATGCGAACGAGGAAGGCATGGCCCGAGTCATTCACTTCGTTCGCAACTACGGCCACGCCAAGATCGGCATTCAGTTTGGCCATGCCGGCCGCAAGGCGTCCGCCAAACTGCCTTGGAACGGCGGCACTGCGCTGACCGCCGAAGAAGGCGCATGGCCAACCGTCGCTCCCTCGGCAATCCCCTATGCCCCCGGCTGGCACACACCGGAAGCCCTTGGCGACAACGCTCTGGCGCGCGTCAAACAAGCCTTCGCGCAGGCAACCGAGCGCAGTATCCGGCTTGATTTCGATGTCATCGAAATCCATTCCGCACACGGCTATCTGCTACATCAGTTTCTCTCGCCAGTGACCAACCAGCGCACAGACCAGTATGGCGGTTCTTTGCAGAACCGCATGCGTTTCCCGCTCGAAATTTTCGATACCGTGCGTGCCATCTGGCCAGAGTCAAAACCGCTTGGCGTGCGGTTCTCGGCACAGGACTGGATCGACGGCGGCTGGAGCCTGGAAGAATGCGTAACCTATGCCCAGGAACTCGAAAGGCGCGGTTGCGATTTCTTCGATGTCTCGAGCGGCGGCGCAGCACCCCAGCAAAAGATCGTCTCGACGCCGGGCTACCAGACGCGATTTGCAGCCGCGATAAAACGCGCCACGAACGCCGTTGTCATTGCTGTTGGCCGGATCACGCAGGCACACCAAGCCGAAACCATTCTGCAGAGCGCTCAGGCGGATATGGTCGCCCTGGCACGCGGCATGCTCTATGACCCGCGCTGGGCCTGGCATGCAGCGGCCGAACTCAACGACAATGCAACATTTCCGCCGCAGTACGCTCGCGCCCATCCGTCAATGCAAGGCGAGCCGGTGCCTGGCAATCCCCCGACACCAAAGCCGAACTGACGCGCAGCCATCGCGTCTTAGTCCATCGAGCGTGGCGGACTGTTCGCGCTGTAGGGCAGATGCGTCGCCTGATGGTGTGTCAGGCGCCATGCATCGTCTTCGAGGACATACAAGTTGCTGGCGACAATACGCGTGACATCGAAGCACTCGGTACACAGCACCATCGCCCGGCGCCCGGTTATGACGACACATTCGTCGCGGACCGTGACCATCGGCGGCTCGGCGACCACCATCACTTCGAACCACGACGCCATGACTGCATCACGGCCCTGAATACCGTCCCAATTCGGATGAAGTACCGATACATCGTGCCGCTGGGCCCAAAGTGCGTCCATACGAGCATAGTCGCCGGATCGGAACGCCGAATAGAACTCATGGTTGGCGCGTAACACGTCATGTTTGGTTTTCATCGGGTCCGCGCCCCCTCGCACACGCTACTGGTTGCACCATAAAACCATAGTTGCCGGGGCCTGTCAGCCACGATCAGCCGGCGCGTCCACCGCCGCACGCCGCGACGAGAATTCCGTCCATCCGTCTGCGGCCCAACGACTACGGCGCACGACATCCGCCAATCGGCCTGATAGGACTGGGCGGCGAACCGCGCCGCTAGATCCGAGCCCAAATGACCCATCCAAACACGTCCGAGACGGCGCCGAACCGCGGTCTGTTCTCCAACGCTACACTGCTGCTGACCCTGACGACGGTGTTTTGGGGCGGCAACGCAGTTGCCGGTAAGTTTGCCGTTGGCGAAGTCTCGCCCTTGTTGCTGACGGCGATACGCTGGCTGATTGCAGGCCTTATACTCCTCGTCGTTGCGCACCGTCATCTCGTTCGCGACTGGCCAATCATCCGCGAACGCCTACCGTACCTTTTCCTGCTCGGCGCGTTCGGCTTTGCGCTTTTCAATGCCGCACTCTACACCTCGCTCAAATACACCACCGCGATCAACGTCACGATCTTCCAGGCAGCCATGCCGATGATGATTTTCGTGATGAATTTCGCCGCGTTCCGCACGACCATTCACTGGGCTCAGGCAGTTGGCTATGCGGTCACGTTGGTCGGGGTCCTGCTCACGGCAACCGGTGGCGATATATCATTGCTGGCCGACCTAGCGCTCAACCGCGGCGATGTCATGATACTGATCGGGGCGTTCATCTATTCCGGCTATTCGGTGGCCCTGCGCTCTCGCCCCGCGATTCACTGGCTGAGCTTCCTAACGGTATTGGTCTGCGCGGCCGCGACTACATCGGCTTTCGTCGCCCTGATTGAAGTCGCTGACGGCAGTGTTATCTGGCCGCGGTCGGTTACGGCCTGGAGCGTCATCATTTACACGGTAATCTTCCCCTCGATGATAAGTCAGGCCTTCTTTGCCCGAGGTGTCGAGCTGATCGGCTCCAACCGGGCCGGGCTATTCATGAACTTGGTGCCCATTTTCGGGTCGATACTTGCGGTCCTGCTGCTCGCGGAGACGTTTCAGCTCTTTCACGGCATAGCCTTGGCGCTCGTCATCGGTGGCATTGCCATTGCCCAGAACCTGACGCCGCATTCCACATAGGCGCGGTCTTGCGGACCAACATCGCCGAAACAGCTGCCATTTACCTCCTGCGTGCATTGCCAGCGAACGAAAAACCGTCAGTTCTGGCGGTTTAGTCCGATCACTGATAGACTTTCCTCTACCCTCACGAAAATTTAGACTAATTCAGCAATGTGAATTGTCGCACAGACAATTCCCTTTCAGACTGCTTCTTACGTTTGTCGCATCAGAACGCGAACAGCACCGAGATCGGATCCCATGGCCTATTTCCCAGCAAATACCTGGTCCGCCCAGCGTCGTCTAACGGCCGTGATCCTGATCGCGATCGCCCCATCTGCTCTGCTGTTGCCGGCTGCAAGCGCGGCATCACCTGGAAAAAAAGGGGAAGTGGCACCTTCCAAGCAACATCAAGCGCAATCGGTGCAGAAACCGGCCCAAGCAGCGAAGCCCGATCCAACAACACGCCCGAACAGCACCAGCAAACCAACAATGACGATGGACATGTTCCTCGATCGGTTGATGGTCGCGGAATCGGGCGGCAATAACAACGCCCGCAACCCGCTTTCAACCGCAACGGGACCCTATCAGTTCATCGAATCGACGTTCCTCTCCGTGATGCGTCGCCACTTCCCCGAGCGCGTGGCAAAGCTTGCGCCGCGCCAGGTTCTGGGGTTGCGGACCAATCGCGAGATCGCACGCGATGCTGCCAAGGCCTACACCCGCGACAATGCGACTTACCTGGTCGCCGCCGGCCACAAGCCAACATTTCCCCACCTGCGGCTCGCGTTCTTGCTGGGAGCCGGCGGCGCCATTCGCATTCTCGACGCCAAGCCAGACCTGCCGCTTGCCAGACTGGTCAGCCGTGCCGTTATACGCGCAAACCCCTGGATGAGGCGCCATTCGGCGCGCAGCCTGATCGCGCGGGCAGCGCGCGATGTCTCTCTGTCGCCGACCAGCCTTGCCGGCGCAAAGCCCTACCGTGACCCTGTTACGGGCAAACTGATTATGCCTTCCGGGCGTGTTGCGCGCCGTCCCCGTATCCGGGTTCGCTGTAATCTGGCCCGGCCCAGCTGCAAGCGCTGGCTGAGCCTCGCCAGGCGCAAGTTGGCCCGAAAACGCCGCAATCGCATCGCCAAAAACCGCTGACACCTTGGCCACCTTCGATCCCGTCTTTGCCATCGCCTCGCGCAATAAATGTTCCAATCTTTGCCATCTCCACAGTACAATATGACCAGGGCGCCGGCTAAATGACCGCAATGATGAGGTTTCACGATGCGGACGTACAGACGCTATGGAACGCTCCTGGTTCTCGCCACAGTGCTATTCATTGTCCCTGCCGCCCCGTCATTGGCACAGAGCAAAGCCTGCAAACCCGGTGAAATCGATGCACTGATCGACGCGACCGGTGACTATCTGCGCACCTTCTCGCTCAAGCAGCGGCCCCTACTGCACGAGAAGTTCGAGAAACTCGGGAAGCTCAAAAACTGGCCCGCGGAAGCGGCCATCGATCGCGGTTACCAGTTCACCCACAGCAAGACCATTGTTGATCTCGACAATCGCGCCCGTAAATTGCTGATTGATTTGGATAAAATCGGCGCCCGATCGAGCGAGGCGGACGCCTGCCGCGATCTCGATCGATTGAAGGCCATCACGCTCGAATTGCGCACGGTAACACAAGCGAAGTTCAGCCGGATGATGACTAGCGTCGACAGCGCCTTACAGGAAGCCGAAACGAAGCGCGTCGCCAAGGCAAAACCACCAGAGCCGCCCGTCAAGCCGAATCTCACCGCCAAACCCCGTCCGGCTCCGAAGGTGCCGCCCTGGCAGACGACGACCGAAAGCGCACCATCGCCGGCTGTTATCAGTGCCCTGCCGTCTCCCGACGCCATGCCGGCCGAAACCACCTATACGCCCGCTGAGATTAGGGAAGCCGGTCGCGGATTCTTCGGAAACCTATCGGCCGGCCTCGCCAGCGTCATCCAATATACCTTCGAGACCTACGGTCGGCCGAACGGCTATATCCTTGGCAGCGAGGGCGGCGCTGCGTTTCTCGCGGGTATTAGTTTCGGCAAAGGCCGTCTCAATACCAAGCTCGAGGCCCCGCGCAAGGTCTTCTGGCAGGGCCCTACCGTCGGCTACGACCTTGGCCTGCAGGGCAGCCGCGTCATGATCCTGGTCTACAACCTCAAGCAACCGGATCAGATTTTTCGACGCTATGGCGGCATTGGCGGTTCTGCCTACGTGGTCGGCGGCGTGGGGCTGACGTACCACAAGCGCGGCAACGTCGTGCTTGCGCCGATCCGCACCGGCCTTGGCCTGCGCCTTGGCGCCAATATCGGTTATTTGAAATTCACGCCCAAATTGAGCATCAATCCGTTCTGAGCATATCCGATAAATGACTGGAGCCAGCCGCGTGCAGTTACTTGACCAGGTATTCGGTCCGAACAACACGAACCTCAATCGCCTGTCGCAAGGCCTCGACCTGACCGAGGATGAGACGGCCGCGGTCGTCCGATCGGTCATTCCCGAGATCACACACTACCTGGAGCGCGAGACGATCTCGCGCGGTGGACTGGCCCGGATCATTCAAGTTCTCGGCGACTCCCGGCAGCAGGAATTCCTCGCGGATGAGGCGGATCTGACATCACCGCAGGCCGTCGATCGTGGCAACGACCTGCTCGGGCAGATCCTACAGACCAAATATCGCAGCCGCGCCGTCGCCGACCAGGTCGAACGCGAAACCGGCGTGCCGGCGATCAAAACCCGGCAGATGTTGCCACGGATCGCCAATATGTCGATGGGCGCATTGCAGCAAAATACACGCCCCGCTCTCGAAGACATCTTCAAGAAACTTCCTGGATTCCAGGAAAACGCCACAGCCTCTTCGCCCGGCCAGAACCCGGGGTCATCACCGTTGCCGATCCCGGGCGACGATTGGGGTGGGAGAAGCCGCAACGGCTATGACGACCTATCCGACGTGCTGCGGCGCAAACAACGCCCGTTCCAATCCAATCCGCTTTGGAACATCGCCCGCCAGATCCTCGGCTCCGTGCTCGGCTTCCAGAGCAAGGGCATCCTCGGCTACATTATTCGCTTCATTGTATACCGCTACGGCTGGAGCATCTTGCGCGTGATCTTCGGCCGGCTATTCCGCACGTAAAAGCAGGGTCGGCCGCGGACGACGACCGACCCCACGATTTGCCTCAACGATAACCCGGAAGTGACGGCCTAACGCTTCGCGTGACGCGCGCGGCGGGAGCGCACGTTCAGGCATGGCCTCGCCTGGACTTCACACGTCCAGCCTTGAGAGGATCGTTCGCAGGAGACGTTCTTGCCAGCGGCTATGCGCCAGCGCGCCCAGCTGGCTCCGTATTCGAACGCCGTAAAAGACGACCAGTCCTGTGCCGCAGATGCGATCGCGTGGCGCTTCTTGCGTGCTGGCGAACCGGTCCCAACATGCGTATGCGCCGAAAAGCACCGACGCCCCTTGCTGACGTATTGATCATGCATGCCAGCCAGGCCTGATTGCTGGGCGAAAGCAGAACCGGTGCAAACTATAACCATCGCTGCCAACGAGCCGGCAGCCAATACTAAACTCTTCATGGTACTCAACTCCAATCAATGCACGAATCTCACACATATTAGGAGTTGGTTAAGAATGCGTTTGCATCGCGTGTGCACCCGATCGGAAGCTCGGCTGCGAACAGGCGCTACTCGCGCACGCTCATGTCCGTCTCACCCTTCCCCTCTTCGTTGTCGGCATCGTCATCGGTTTCGTCTTGGCCCGCAAACAGCTCCGGTGTCTCTTGCTCGTCGTCTTCAAGCGGCAACTCATCCGGCATTAGGGCTGCGACGTTCTTCGGATCGGGCACGGCGAAATCCGGAGGCAAATCGGAATCCAGCAGTCCGGCGCCTTTCAATTCCGCCAACCCGGGAAGGTCGCCGATACTCTCGAGCCCGAAGTGCGCGAGAAACGCATCCGTCGTGCCATAAGTCACCGGTTTGCCAGGCGAGCGACGCCGACCGCGCGGGCGAACCCAAGTCGTTTCCATCAGGACATCAAGGGTACCGCGTGACGTTTGCACGCCTCGGATTTCCTCGATCTCGGCCCGCGTCACCGGTTGGTGATAGGCGATGATCGCCAGCGTTTCGAGAGCCGCCTTCGACAAGCGGCGCTCCTCGGTCGCGTATTTCTCGAGCAGGTAAGACAGATCATCCGCCGTGCGGAACATCCACTTCCCGGCGACCCTGACAAGCTGAACGCCACGCTCTTGGTATTCGACGCTCAACTGTTCGAGCAATTGCCGCACATCCGTATCCGGCGGCAATTGTTCGGCGATTTTCTTCTCCGACAGCGGTTGAGGAGAAGCGAAGATCAACGCCTCGACGATCCTCAATTGGGCACGCTGCTCTTCGCTGACCTCCGCCGTACGTCGCTCCACCTCGGCGGCAACTGCCTCGAGAGCTTTCGGATCTATGTCATTCAAACCGTCCAACGCCCGGTCGTCCAATCCGTTCTCAGCTATTTCACGCAGCCGCTCGATCGCAGCCTCGTGTGTTTGATCTCCGTCGCCGGGCATCTGCGTATCCTCGGTCGCCGCGTGCCGCCGTGCCTTCGTCATGTTCCGTCTCCCCCGCCGATCGCGCCGTTCCGGCCCAAGTCATACGACTTCATCCCTACGCTGGAGCATCCCATGCCGCGTCATCATCCTCCCGACGCCGCACAAAAATCGGTGCAAACACTTCATCCTGGCGCAGGTCGACCAGGCCGTCCCGTGCCATCTCCAGCGAAGCACCGAACGAACTCGCCAAGGCACTGCGCGCTTCCTCCGGTGCGGCCAGATAGCGCACAAGATAGCTATCAAGCTGCACCCAGGTCCCCGTCTGCACGCCGACAATTTCCTGCAGGCGCCGCCGCGCAAACTTGATCGACCAGGCCGGCCGCTTTCTTATGACGTGAACACGCGCCCTGGCCGTTCGCCGTCGCGGTTCGGTATACGCCTTCAACAGGTCAAAAATCTCGGCCTGATAGACAGTTTCCTTAATCGTCTCGACCTTCTCGAACGCGCCGCGGCCAAATACATCGCGGCCAAGGCGCTTGCGCGTCATCAACTCGGCGGCCGCCTGACGCATCGCGTCGAGACGCATCAAGCGAAATGCGAGACGCTGTGCGAGTTCCTCACCGCTGAGCTCATCCTCCTCGGCATCCTCGCGCGGCAGCAGCAAACGCGACTTGAGAAAGGCCAGCCACGCCGCCATCACGAGGTAGTCAGCCGCGAGTTCGATGCGCAAGGTCTGGGCTTTCTCGACAAAGCCAAGGTACTGCATGGCAAGTTGCAGCACGGATATCCGCGATAGGTCGACCTTTTGCGTGCGCGCCAACGCCAGCAGCAAGTCGAGCGGACCTTCAAAACCATCGACATCGACCGTCAGCGAATCGCTGTCGTCGGCGCCGGCTGCGGCACCCACGCCCTCCCAGGCCGCAATCTTGTCGCCGGACAAGCCAGCATCGACAGAACCCACGTCGACGGGCTCGGGTGCTGGCAACCTGCCCTCTACCGGCTCGGTTTCTTCGTCCTCGATCATGACGCCCTTATCCAATCACGTTGCGAGACGCAACTGCACCGGAAGACAAAGCACACTCGGCCAGCCGCATCGCTGCTGCTGCAGCAGATTCGTCAATTTGCCCCGGCGCTTGACGCACAATCCCAAGACAGCGCCGATACCGTACCAGCGTTTCACCCGCAAGCAGCGGCGCCGCCGACGCAACTTCTTCCATCTCATGCATTGTACCATTGCAGTGCAGTATGACATCACTGCCTGCATCGATCACCTTCCGCGCCCGTTCGGTGATCGAACCGGTTAACGCTTGCATCGAGATATCGTCACTCATCAGCAGGCCATGAAAACCGATTCTGCCACGTATAATGTCGTCCGTAACGCGACGTGAGACGCTGGCCGGTTCGATCGCATCGACGGCGCTGTAGGTCACATGCGCCGTCATAGCCGCCGGCAGGCCGTTGTTCGCGATAAAAGGCACGAAATCCTGCGCAGCCAACGTTTCGACATCCGCGTCCACCACCGGCAAGGCATGATGACTGTCAACGCCGGCACGACCGTGCCCCGGGACATGCTTGATCACCGGCACAACGCCACTGCTCATCGTTCCCAGCGCAACGGCACGACCAAGCGCTGCAGCAACGTCAGGCCGGTCCCCATAGGCGCGATCGCCGATGACAGTGTCCGCCCCGACGATCGGCACGTCGAGACAGGGTACGCAATTGACGTTAATGCCGACATCGCGCAACAGCCTTGCCACCCAGCGTGCGCAAAGTTCCGCGGCATCGAGAGCCTGCTTGGGGTCTTTGGCATAAAGCGCACCGAACGCCGCCGCAGGTGGCACGTTAGGCCACCCAGCACCGCGCATCCGCTGTACGCGCCCCCCTTCTTGATCGACAAGAACAAGCAGCTGATCCCCACCGACCGCCGCGCCGGCGTCATCAATCAACCTGCGAAGCTGCGCATTGCTGGCAAAGTTACGAGAAAAAATGATCAGGCCACACGGCCGGCATTGTTCGAGAAATCGCGTTTCGTCACTGGCAAGTTTCTGTCCGCTAAGGCCAACGATGCAGGCCCGCCGTTTTGTCAGCTCGGCGTCATCTGCGCGTTCAGCATCAGCCACGCTCAATTGTTTTTCACCCAGCAGCCCTTGTACCCTTCGGACTTCAACGATGAGCAAACGGCGTTGGCGGTCTTGCGCGGCCCAGCCGGACCAACGACAACTCGGTACATGATCCCGAGCCCACGCGCCGAGAGATCGGCTCTCTGCACGTCCGGCACACGATTCAGCAAAGCTGTTGGGTGCTTCTGTTGGAGTTCGGCAAAGCTCTGCAGCGCCTTCATGCGCGTTGGTGCCGTCGCCAGGACCGCGACAAACCCCTTGCTTCTTTGCGGTTTGACCAGTGTACCAGCGCCCAGTGTCGATGCCGTTTGCACGGGCGCTGCAACCGGTTGGCGCGCTTGCGGCTTTGCCGGCTGCGCGATGGTCGGCCGGATGGCAGCACCGACGGTCGGCTGCTTCTGCGCCGCAGCTTCAGCGCCGGTCATACGCCAAGCCGAACCCAGCGAAGATTTTGAGGGGACCGGCGGCAGTCCCGCATTTGGCGCCGTCGCACGGTTGGCCCGCGCTCTGTTGGTGACCACCGGGGCAGTCTGACCGGCTGCTTCCGCTCTGCTCGGTTTGACAGCGGTTGCTGACGGCTGTTGCCGCGGCACACGGGCCGCATTGACCACTTTGGGCTGCGTCGCGGGCGGCAGCGCCTGCGGCAGTTTCCCGAGACCCGGTACACTGCGCCCACCGAGGCTGTCCACGACATTGATCCCCGGACCAAGGGGTTGACCGCCTACTTCCGCCGCTTGCTTGCCGACTGGCGCTGATGTCGGCACCTTGGCGGCTTCCGGCGCCTTGGGCAGAATCAAGTTGCCATCCGGTCCGATGCGCACCGTCGGCACCGATCGTACGCGATTGCGGACCTCAGATTTTTCGATTGCACCGGCCTTCTGCGCGTTGCCGGAACTATCTAGACGGCCGAGCAATTTACTGTCCTGATTGCCGAACTTGCGGCCGCCGGCGTCGGCGGGTGCGGTTTTCGCCGGACGCTGGTTGGCGCGCACGATTGGCGTTTCTCCGCTCGTGCCAGCCCCGCCGCCCATAAACGAATCATAGAGGACGACGCCACCGCCAGTTACAACTGCGCCGGTCACCAGAACCGCCGCCATTAGCTTCCAGCTATAACGCCGAGACTCGTCCTGATCGTCGTCGTAATAGTCGTCTTCGTCCTCTTCGCCATCGTCGTCATAGCCGATCGGTGCCTGTGCAGGCAGCGGCTCGGTACGCCACTGACCGCCTGAACGTGTGGCCGGTTCATAGTAGCCGGCCCCATCAGCATGTCCTTGCCCGAAGGTGTTGACGTCATATCCCGGCATGTGTTGGGCGCCCGCCGGGCCGTTTTGCTCCAGCACATGGTACTGGCCACGATCGTCGTAATACCCCTCCCGCAGGTCCGGGCCAACGCCCAGACTGGGCTGTCCGTGCCCGGCATCGTATCCACCCGGCGCCTGCGCGGCATCACCGTAGCCTGGCGTCAGCGGACGGTTCATATCTGCCGGGTAGGTCACTTGGATGTTGGGGTCATATGTCGACATCGGCGCGGCCGGGCGTGAATCGTATTCGGCCGGCGCCGGCGTCAGCCCATCCGTCGCGACGTTGTAGTGCAGTGTTGACGCGGCCGGAGACGGTTCCTGGTAGTAGGGTGTCTGGTGCGACGCCTGGTGCACAGCAGCGTTGTCGAAGTGGCCGGCATCCTGTGGGTAGCCATTCTGAGGCGCATAGCCGTGGCCAACTTCCTGTGACGGATGATAATGACCCGGCTGACCGGCGGCCTGCCCTTGCGCTTCCTGAAGGCGCTGACGTTCCTTCCACTCAGGCAGGTCCCCAAACGGGTTGTCCGAACGCGTCATCCCCATAACCCCGTAGCAGTCGTTTCGAGTCCTTGCGAATCAAACACTAGCGCATCTCGTCCGGCGCCAGTACGCCGAGTAGACTTAATCCAGAGGATATGACTAATTTCACGGCAAGCACCAATGCCTGCCGAGCGGCCGTCAATTCACGATTATCCCTTTGGATAAATCGCAAATGTGGCGAATCTCGGCCTCGCGTATGCTGCGCATGAAAAAGCGAAGCTAGATCATAGAGATAGAATGGAATTCGGTGTGGTTCACGGTCCCTTGCGGCGCCCTCGATGACACGCGGGTAGCGCGCCAGAAACCGCAGCAACTCGCGTTCGCCCCCATCCTCCAGCAAGGACAAATCCGACTGCGCCAAGGCATGAGCCGATGTATCCAGATCAGGGAATTGAGCGACCGCGTTTTTCAACACCGAACATGCCCTGGCATGCCCATACTGCACATAAAAGACCGGGTTCTCCTTGGCCTGTTCGACAACCTTGGATAGATCAAAATCCAAAGCTGAATCATGCTTGCGCATGAGCATCATGAAACGCACCGCGTCGGCACCGACCTCATCGACGACATCGCGCAGTGCAACGAATGTTCCGGCGCGCTTGGACATCGTCACGGGCACACCATCACGCAACACTTTGACAAGTTGCGTCACTGGCGTCTCGAACGCGGCTTGGCCATCAGACAGCGCGCTGACGGCGGCCTTCAGGCGTGGGATATAACCAACATGATCCGCGCCTAAAACATTGAAATAACAATCAAATCCTCGCTCAAGTTTATTATAGTGGTAAGCCACGTCATTGGCGAAATAGGTATAGGTGCCATCGGACTTCATCAACGCCCGATCCATATCGTCGCCATAGTCGGTCGACCGAAACAGCGTCTGCTCGCGGTCCTCCCACTCTTCTCCGTCGTGGTCCTTCGGCCTGGGGATCCGGCCTTGATAGATCAGGCCCTTCGCCTTGAGCTTGTCAATCGCCTCGGCAACCTGGTCGCTTTGCCCATGAATGAGTGACCATTCGGAAAAGAACACATCGTGACGCACGCGCAGTGCGGCCAGGTCATCCTTGATTGTCGACATCAACATCTCGATCGCGACCTTTCGCGCGATCGGCAGATACTCCGCCTTTGTTTCATTCATGAGCATATCGCCATGCGACGCCGCGAGCGCCTCACCGACGGCGATCATGTACTCGCCCGGGTAGAGCCCTTCCGGAATTTCGCCGATTTCTTCGCCCAGCGCCTCGCGGTAACGCAAGTAGGCCGTTTGGCCGAGCTTATCGACCTGCGCGCCGGCATCGTTGATGTAGTACTCGCGAGTCACATCGAACTGAGCCCTCTGCAGCACGCGCGCCAGTGCATCGCCGAAAACTGCGCCGCGACAATGTCCGATGTGCATCGGCCCCGTCGGGTTCGCCGAAACGAACTCGACATGCGCGCTCTTGCCCGCCCCGATATCCGAAGCACCAAAGGCCTCACCTTGCGCCAGAACATCGCCCAGCACCGCGAACCAAACGCTATCCTTCAGGCGGATGTTCAGGAAACCGGGCCCGGCGACATCCGAGCTCGCGAAGTCGGTGTCGTCCGCGAGCACCCCGGCAAGTGCTGCAGCGATGTCTCGCGGCTTCATCCGGGCGCGCTTTGCCAGTACCATGGCTGCATTCGATGCGACATCGCCGTGCGCCGGATCACGCGGTTCCTGCACCTCGACGCCCGCGATGTCGAGATCGCCAGGCAGTACCCCGTCACGCTTCAGCTGCTGCAGCGCGTCCTCGATCTTCGCTTCGACGTGTTTGAATACATTCATCTACCAAACCTTACCTCAGGTGCCCGGACGGATACCGCTCATCTCGTCAGCAGGGAGCATCGCGAGACGCAAAGATCGCATTGATCAGCACATGTGCCGTAGGACAGCAGTGTGCGATCAAAAAACCAGCGCGCCTGCCAACCCGTGTCAATCGGGCCGGTTAGCGTAGTTCCGGTGTGTGGTCAAACAACGCGCGATGCTGCTCGATAGCATAACGATCCGTCATGCCGGCAACGAAATCGCTCACCAGCCGCAGTCGCGCCTCAGCGCCAATACCGCTGGCCGCCCTGGCCCATTCGTCGGGCATCTCAGCTTGGCCGGAAGCGTAGGCCTCGACGAGCTCGCGAACAATGCCCTGTGCCTTGTCCATAACGTCCATGACGCGCCGGTGATGGTAAAGACGCTCAAAAAGAAATGCGCGCAACTCCTTGAGCCCGACAAACATCTCGGATGAAAACCCGACCACGGCCTCGCTGGCGCCGCGTATGTCATCGGGGGACCTGGGCTCCAATCGTCCCAATCTGCTCCGCGATTCTCCGACGACATCCGCGACTAGCTGTGTAATCAGAACGCGAACGATCTCATATATGTCGCGCGATTGATCTCGCCGCTGGCGCTTCTCGAGATCGCGCAGCACGTGCCGCAGCAGTTGCACGTCACCAAGGTCTTTCAACGTGATCAAACCCGCGCGCAGGCCATCATCGATATCGTGCGTATGCCAGGCGATGTCATCCGCGAGCGCCGCCACCTGCGCCTCAGCCGAGGCGAAGCACTCGAGTTGCAGATCCATTTTTTCCTGAAAACCGGCCAGCGAAGCAACCACGCGGCGATCGTCCGAACGGTCCGACAATGCCGGCGGGCCGTTGTGCTTGATCAGCCCCTCCAGACTTTCCCAGGTCAGGTTGAGTCCATCAAAATCAGCGTATCGAGTCTCGAGTTGTGTGACGATACGGAAGCTTTGAACATTGTGATCGAAGCCACCGGCAGTTGCGACAACGGCATCCAACGCGCGCTCGCCAGCATGGCCGAACGGCGGGTGACCGAGGTCGTGTGCCAGTGCCAGGACCTCCGCCAAGTCTTCATCCAATAGCAATTGCCGCGCCAGCGTCCGGGCGATCTGGGCGACTTCCAGGGTATGCGTCATGCGCGTGCGATAGTGATCACCTTCGTGGAAGACGAACATCTGGGTTTTATACATCAGTCGTCTGAATGTTGCCGAATGCAGCACCCGGTCGCGGTCGCGTTGCCAAGCGGAACGCGTCGGGCAATCGGGTTCGGCAAACACCCGCCCGCGGCTGCGCGCGGCGCTCGCGGCGTACTGCGAAACCCGCCGTTCACCCGGACGCAGTCCTGCGCCAAAGTCCGAAGGTGCCACAATCGCTTCTGGCGAAAGGTGTTGGTTCATCACGCCTTCTCAGCTATCGGTCCCCCCGGAACCGTTTGAGTTACCTCATTGCATGACGGGACTTGGCCACCGCCTCCCAAAACACTACATTAAGCGACAGGCGAATAGAATCACGCGCATCGCATTGAAGACCTGTCATAAGGGATTCGGGAACCAGGATCATGACGACTGAGCAAATTACCGTTAGCGTTAGCGCGAGCGCGGCAGCCCGCATCAACAGCATCACGGCGGCGGAAGCGACCAACAAACTGCTTCGCATCAGCGTCGAGGGTGGTGGCTGCTCCGGATTCCAGTACAAGTTCGATCTTGTCGCAACGTCCGATCCGGAAGACCTGGTGATCGAGAAAGAGGGCGCCACCGTTTTGGTTGACCCGATGTCGTTGCCGTTCCTCGAGGGCTCTGAAATCGACTACGTGCAGGAATTGATCGGCGCGTCGTTCAAGGTCCACAATCCCAACGCCCAGGCATCGTGCGGCTGCGGTACCAGTTTCACGATCTAGACGGGTGCCGAGGCCCCCGTCGAGCAGCTGGCCGCCGGCAACCAATCCATTCCGTTCCAAGCGCCATAGGCCTGCCTCATGAAAATCGCGTCCTGGAACATCAATGGCATCAAGGCGCGCATCGATAACCTGCCGAAGTGGCTGATGGAGGCATCGCCGGACGTAGTTTGCCTGCAGGAAATCAAGTCCATCGATGAAAACTTCCCGAGCGCCGTCTTCGAAGAACTCGGCTACAATGTCGCGGTTCACGGACAAAAGAGCTTCAATGGCGTCGCGCTGCTCTCAAAGCACCCACTCGAAGATGTCCGCCGCGGCCTGCCGGGCGATGATGACGATGTCCAGGCTCGCTACATCGAGGCCAACGTCACCGTGAACGATATGACCGTCCGCGTTGCCGGCATCTACCTACCCAACGGCAACCCTCTGGGAACGGAGAAATTCGACTACAAACTCGCCTGGATGGACCGGCTGTACGCCCACGCACAAGCGACGCTGCTCAATGAGGAGCTTTTCCTGATTGCCGGCGATTACAACGTGATTCCCGACCCGGTCGACTGCCGCAAGCCGGAGAACTGGCTCGATGATGCGCTCTATCAGCCGGAAAGCCGGGACGCCTATCGCGATCTGGTCCATCTCGGGATGACGGACGCCTTACGGGCCACCAATCCGGCACCGGAGACGTACACGTTCTGGGACTACCAGGCCGGCGCCTGGAATAAGAACAACGGCATCCGTATCGACCATATCCTGCTCTCGCCGCAAGCGGCCGACCGACTTTCGACCTGCGCGATCGACAAGCACACCCGGGGCTGGGAAAAACCTTCCGACCACGTTCCAATCTGGGTGGAACTCTCAGCCCCTGCCAGTACATAAAGCCGCTAGGCTGTTACCGGCGAGGTTTCGAGGTGAAGCCGAAACCCGTATTCCACGGTGAAACAAACCCATTCAACGATCGATTCGGATTGCGTCTGTTCGCCCGGCTCCTCGGCTTCGTGGACGAACGAGGCTCATCGTCGAAGCGTCGACCCGCAAATCCGTTCAGGGATTTTCGATCCGTCGAATTGCGTTTCATCCGGGTCATCATTTCGCGCGGCCGTGCCGGCGGCACCGGTTTCGCGACGGGGCCAGCCGAGGTCCCGGCCACGGACGCTGAACTGAAGCCATTGAGGTTGCCACGCGTCGCTGGCGTTGCCGAACCATCCGGCGATCCATCCAAGTCCCCGACGACGTCGCCGTTCGCGCACATACGCCGTGTCGCCCGACTGAGTTCGGACAGGTCACTATCCCGCGCGCTGACGTTGCGCGTGCGGCCGAACTTGAGACGCCAACCACCAACGACCTGAAGCACCCGGCGCCGCGTCTCGCGGCTCGCCTCGCAGAAGATATTCTGGTGCAAGTCTTCTATCCAGAAGCGGTCTTCTTCCGGCACATTCTCAACCGCGACCGTGATAAGGGCCAGCGCCCGCACTCGGTCACGCACCGTATAGCGTCCATCCCAGTACAAATTGGCCAGGAATGCCTGTGCACCAGCGTGACCGCGCTTCGAAAGCCGCGCCAGCCAGTTCAGGGCATAGGGCACGCGCGCCTCGACGCCGTCCCCGGCAAGATAGTGCTTGGCAAGCTCGAATTGGGCGTCCTTGTCACTGAAGTGCGACGCGGCGTGGTCGAAAAACTGTAAGGCACGTTTGGTGTTGGGTCGCAAATTGAGCGCTCTGATGCCATCGCGCTCGTAGCGGGCAATCGACGTAAGGGCCCGTGAAACGTAAGGCGCCACGCGATAATCTTTCGGGTCGACATGCGCAAAGCTCGAAACGATCTCGCGCAACATCGTGTAGGCCCGGGCATGGTTGGTATAACCGCCACTGTTGTCCGAATAGATCTTCGCCAGATAGAATTTTGCGCGCATCACGTTGCGTTTCGCGGCAAATTTCAGCGCGGGCACGGCAATGTCGTACCGTCCGCTCTTGAAGGCGCTATAGCCCTGTGTGAAGGCCCCCTTTTTGGAGGCGAATTTGACCTGCGCCGCAGCCCTATCAGAAACGGCACCAAGTCCCAACAGCGCGGCAATCGCGAAGCCAACCGTTCGATATGTCAGTGCTGCAAACAAATTCCGCCTTTCCGACAGATCCCGTGCCCGCATCTCGAGCGAACCAGTTTCCATCGACGCCGCCTTGGTGACATTGACCGCACCCCGAACACTTCCCGCTCCGCAGACAGGTGCGATGCCAGTCGTGCGCGGCTTTTCAGACTCGTTTGCGTCGATATCAAGACGTGCCAACGCAGGGCTATCTACAGTCCAGCCACTCATAGTTGTCATCCGGCGCCTGCCCATCCATCATCCAGACGAGCGAAAATGTTCGACGACCAGCGCCCGGGCGCATAAGCGCCGGACACCGGGATTTCATCCCTCAATCAACGTGCAATACAGTCACCACGCAGCCCCGCATTGTGCCTGACAAGTCCCGATCAAGCCGCCCCAGATATCATTTCTACGTCAGCTCGATCACATCACACTCTGCTCGGTTTATGGCTCAATCGTGGCACAGCCCTTTGATTTCGTGTCATAATCGCCACATCACACAGGTCAACGCACGCCGTTGGCGTCATCATCCGAACCGCATCCCGACGAATTCAATAGCGCAGCGCCGAAAGACTTCAGCGAAGCATGGATTCGCGCGACAAAACGATCATAGAGAATCGCTCCTCCGATACCCGGTCCGGCTCGCAGCGTCGTTAATGACCTTCCCGGCCGGTCGCCGGCGCCACCGCAAAACTCATCTACACGCCGCGCGGCGGCTTACATCCTTTGTGCACATTTCCGTCGCACGTGGGCCTAAATGAAATGCTCGTTCATCCTACAGTCATGTAAAACACAGCTGGGGTTGAACTTGCGCAAACTGGTCTCATGCACCGCATTGCTTGCGGTCATTGCATTGGTCGTTGCCTATGTGGCCTCACCGCTGCTTGCCGCCCATCAACTGCGCCAAGCGATGCGCAGCGGCGACACCAAGACAATCGAGCGCATGGTCGCGTGGAAGTCGCTACGCGCCAGCGTCCGCCGGACAGTCGCGCGAAATGCCAAGCTGCTGCCGGTTGCAAATTGGGTCGGCCGCAGTGTTCGCCCGACGTTTTGGCAGCGCATCCGGTCCGTGTTCGGGCACTCGATGCTGGATCGTTTCGTTGAAAACTACATCACGCCGAAGGGCCTGCCGAAGCTATATCAGGCAAAAACCAGATGGCATGAACGGTTCAGGAGACCAAAGCAGCCTGCCGTCGTTCAGGCCGGCATCGTGCCAGACCAGGCATTGCGGGTCTGGCGCCGTATCAAGCGTGCCGAATTCAAAAGCCCGTTCCGCTTCATACTCGAAATCCAGGACCGTCACGTCGCCACGCGAATCATCACGAGCACCTTTCGCCTCTCCCACATATCGTGGAGCGGGTTCGACTGGAAATTAACCGAGATATCAATTCGCCATTTCAATCCGGCCAAGGCGAATCTCGCCAAGCTCAACGGATTCTGACACTATAATTGCCAATCGATCTCCGGCTCACCCCGCGCCCGGAAGTAGGCGTTGACCTGAGAAAACGGCCGACTTCCGAAAAATCCCCGGCGCGCCGACAACGGTGACGGATGGGCCGTCTGGATCACGAGATGGTGGGGGTCGATGGCCGCAGCCTTTGTTTGGGCCGGCTTGCCCCACAGCAGAAAAGCAATGCCAGGGCGCGCGTTAACGCACGCAATCACCTTGTCGGTAAACCTCTCCCAGCCACGCCCGCGGTGCGAATGCGGGGCATGTGCCCCCACCGTCAAAACCGTATTGAGCAGCAGAACACCCTGCCGTGCCCAGGCTTCCAGCGAGCCGCTCGCCGGGCACGCAATGCCGACATCCGCCTCGAGTTCTTTGAAGATGTTGCGCAGCGACGGCGGCGGCCGGATACCGGCGCGCACGGAAAAGCTCAAGCCATGCGCCTGACCATCGTCATGATAGGGGTCCTGGCCTAAAATGACGACCCGTACCTGGTCCAACGGTGTCAATTCCAGCGCATTGAAGACGTCCCCGGACGGTGGAAACACCTCGCCGGCGGCACGCTGGGCCGCAACAAAGGCCTGAAGCTCGGCAAAGTACGGTTCCGCAAATTCCGCCGCCAGCGCCGTTCGCCAACTCTCCGGCAAGCGACCGATACCGCCAGCGGCTTCAAACAACGGCTGTTCTCTGCCCCCCATGAACGGCGCTAGGCCGCCGCTTCAAGGCGTTTGAGTGCCGCTTCGAATCGAGACACCTGCCCCTCGAAATCCTGCCGACGCTCGCGATTTTCCTCGACAATGGCCTCAGGCGCCTTTTCGACGAATTTGGGATTGGCGAGCTTGCCGTCGATTTTGGCGATTTCGGAACGCGCCTTGTCGATCTCTTTGGCGAGCCGTTGGCGTTCCGCATCAAGGTCGATGATTCCCTTCAACGGTAACGCCGCCGTGGTCGCGTCGAATACGATCGCCGCTGCGCCACTTTCGGCTTCGTCGACGAAAGTAACGTTCGACAGCCGCGCGAGACGACTGATCGTGCCCTCATGACGCTCGAGACGTTCCCGCTCCGCAGCGGATGGCGAGACGATTTCAAGCGGTATCTTTGCCCCGGCCGGCACGTTCATCTCGGAGCGCACCGAACGCACCTCACTGACCAGCTGGATCACCCAGCCAATCTCGTCAGTCGCCGCCGCATCTTCCAGGCCGGCATGCGTCGGCCAGGGCGTCAGGGCCAGCACGCTGTCGCGCTCAAAACCGTTCTCCGCCGTACGCGCCCAAAGTTCCTCCGTAATAAACGGCATGAACGGGTGCAGCATCTTGAGGATTTCATCGAAGCCCCAGGCGATCGTCGCACGCGTCTCGGCAATCGCCGCCTGATCGTCTCCGTTCAGCACCGGCTTGATCAATTCGAGATACCAGTCGCAGAAGATGCCCCAGACGAACTCGTAAGCGGTTCCGGCAGCCTCGTTGAACTTGTAAGCCTCGATATGCGCTGTGATCTCATTGGCCGCGCGTTGCGTCTCGCCGGCAATCCAGCGGTTGATGGTTTGGGTATTTGCGGCTGGATCATAATCCGCCTTCAGCATCGCCTCATTCATTTCCGCAAACCGGGCCGCGTTCCAGATCTTGGTCGCGAAATTGCGATAGCCTTCGACGCGCTGCGTCGAGAGCTTGATGTCGCGGCCCTGGGCCGCCATTGCCGTCAGCGTGAAGCGCAGCGCGTCCGCACCGTACTGGTCGATCAACTCCAGCGGATCGATGACATTGCCCATCGACTTCGACATCTTCTGGCCGCGCTCGTCGCGAACCAGCGCGTGGATGTAGACGTCGGAAAACGGCACTTCATCCATGAAATGGATGCCCGTCATCATCATGCGTGCGACCCAGAAGAAGATGATGTCGAAACCGGTGACCAACGTATTGGTTGGATAGTAGCGCGCGACTTCCGGCGTCTCGTCAGGCCAGCCAAGCGTCGAAAACGGCCACAGCGCCGACGAGAACCAAGTATCCAAAACGTCATCGTCTCGGATCAACTCGACCGCCTTGCCGTAGTGCGCCTCGGCCAGTTGCCGCGCCTCCGCTTCATCGTGACCCACAAAAACTTCGCCATCCGGGCCGTACCACGCCGGAATCTGGTGCCCCCACCACAACTGGCGCGAGATGCACCATGGCTGAATGTCTTCCAACCAACGGAAATAGTCGTTGGCATAGCGTTCTGGAACAAAGCGGGTCTTGCCGCTGCGCACTGCCTCCAGCGCCGGCGCCGCGAGCGTCTTCGCATCGACGTACCACTGATCGGTCAGCCAGGGCTCGACGACCGCATCGCCACGCTGGGCGTGCGGAACACTATGAGTGTTCGGCTCAATCTTCTCCAGGAGGCCCAGTTGCTCGAGGTCCGCGACAATCTGCTTACGTCCCTCGAACCGATCCATGCCGCGATAGGCACTGGGAACCGGGTCTGCATCGACGATGTGTCCGGTCGCATCGAAGATATTGATCACCGCAAGACCCGTGCGTTTACCGACCTCCCAGTCATTGAAGTCGTGCGCCGGCGTGATTTTGACCGCACCAGTACCTTTTTCCGGATCCGCATAGGTGTCGCCGACCACAGGGATTGCTTTGTCGACGAGCGGCAGCATCGCTTGCTGGCCGATCAAGTGCCCGATAGCCTCGTTGTCGGGATGGATCGCGACGCCCGTGTCGCCAAGCATCGTCTCCGGCCGCGTGGTACCGACCATCAAATACGTTGACGGATCATTGGCATCATAGGCAACGCCCGCAAGCGGATAGCGGATCGTGTACATGTGGCCGCTTGGGTCACGGTCGAGCTGCTTGTTCAGCTTGCCCGCATCAAAGGCGACGGGATTGCCTTCCTTGTCGACCTCTCCGCGCTGCCAGCTGAACTTACCCGTATGATCACGTGCTTCGACCTCAAGGTCAGAGATTGCCGACTGAAATTCCGGATCCCAGTTGACCAGGCGCTTGTCCTTGTAAATCAGCCCGGCCCGATGAAGGTCGACAAAGACCTTGAGCACGGCACGAGACAGACCCTCATCCATCGTGAATCGTTCACGGCTCCAGTCACACGAGGCCCCTAGGCGTCGCAGTTGATTGCCGATCGTACCACCGGATTCAGCCTTCCAGGCCCAAACCTTCTCGACAAACTGCTCACGACCGAGATCACGATAGTTGATTTGCCGTTCGGCGAGCTGCTTGGTGACCACCAGCTGCGTTGCGATACCGGCGTGATCCGTCCCAGGCTGCCAAAGCACATCACGCCCACGCATCCTTTGGAAGCGACACAATACGTCCTGCAACGTATTGTTGAGCGCATGCCCCATATGCAGTGATCCTGTCACGTTGGGCGGCGGTATCACAATCGTATAGGGCTGTGCATCGACTCGCTCCGGACGACCGCAACGGAAAGCATCCGCCGTCTCCCAGAGTTCACTTATCCGCGCTTCGGTTTCCCGCGGTTGATACGATTTCTCAAGCATGCGATCCGGCTTCCAACAGCAGATTCCCAGAGAAACCGGTGGTACGCCCGCCAGCAAGCGACTGTCAACCGCCGCAAACCCGCAACCAATCGACGGA
>JBPCVZ010000265.1:0-26568 GCA_051010015.1 Hyphomicrobiaceae bacterium | reverse complement strand
TGGTGTCGCTCATTCCCGGCGTCGTCGGAATGGTCTATCGGCGCAACTTCTGGGGTTGGTTCACGCCACCCTTCGTGATTCTATTCCTCATTACCTCGGGCCTGGTCGGGCGACAGACCGAGGCAGGCCAACTGTTCATCTTCCTCGTCTCGCAGATCCTGATCATCCTGCTGGCGCTCAGGCTGCAACGCTACACGCGCAAGACCGGCGTCCTCCCGCCGGCCGTGCACAACTGGCTGCTGGCGATCGTGTTGGTGCTCATCGCGGTTGCCGGGGTGTACCAGTATGGCGAGCCGTTCTGGAACCTGTTCAACACCTGGTACAAGTGGCAGTTCATCCTGATCGGGCTGCCGGTGCTCTACACGCTGCTCAGGCGGTCGGACGTGTGGGGTTCCGTCCAGCCCAAGAATATCGTCGTGTGTCTCGATGGAACGACCAATACGCCGGATCAGTTCGAATCCGGCCGGCTGGCGCAGACCAACGTCTTCAAGCTGTTCAAGATGCTCAAATCGGATGTGCGTGAGCCCGGCGGGCTGCCCGAACGCGCGTTCAATGCGAGCCTCAGCAAGCGCTACAACAACAAGCAGGTCGGCCTCTACTACAGCGGCGTTGGCAACAAGTTCGAGTATGACCCGATCGTGCAGACGCTCGGCGGCGTTACCGGGCTCGGAGCAGCCGGCGTCGTCGACAAGGCCTATCTCGACATTATCCGGGTCTATCGCCCCGGCGACCGGATCTTCATCGCCGGCTTCAGTCGCGGAGCCGCGATCGCCCGGCTGCTGTCGCGTGCGCTCGATCAACGCGGTGCGCCGAAGACGATCTGGACCTGGCGCCTGCTCGGACGGCACTGGACGTTGTGGCAATCGAGGCGCGCGCAGGACACCAAGGTGCCGGTAACGGTGCTTGGCTGCTTCGACACGGTCGGCGCGTTCGGCATCGGCAAGAACATCGCCGGGATCGACTTTCAAAAGCTCGATCTGTTCAAGGACCTGACGGTGCCCGACAACGTCGAGCAGGCCTATCACATGGTTGCCCTGGACGAGACCCGCGAGGAGTTCTCGCCGACGCTGATGGACCCCGACCCCATCGCTCCGGCCCGCATTGTCGAGGTTTGGTTTGCCGGCGACCATGCCAACATCGGCGGCGGCTGGGGCACGACCAAGCTATCGGACCTGACATTCGATTTTTTCCTGCGCAAGGTGAGCAGCGGCTATGCGCACACACCCGGTGAAGAACCCGGTGACGAACGCTGGGGCATCTACCTCAACGCGGCCAATGAACGAGTCATCGCGCCTGAACGCATAGCGGCGGCCGATGCCTTTCCACTGCATCCCGACCCGCTCGGCCAGCTGCGCCTGTGGAAGAGCGCGGTTTATGTCTACAAGCCGCGCGAACTGCCGAGCCACGCGGTGATCTCCGAAACGGTGTTCGAGCGCATGACCAACGCGGCCCCGCTCTACGCACCGGCAAGCCTGTTCGACCTGCACGAAGCGCTGAACGAGAAACGCACGCATATCGACGCCGCCGTGAAGAGCCTCAAGGATACGCAATCGGTTTCGGAGCAGGAGCATGATGCGATCCTGTCGTTCAAGGACCGGCTGCATCTGATCCGCTGGCCGCAATACGCAGCCGGCCTCAAGGCCCATGGCATCCCGCCGCCCGATGAGATACTCAAGAACACGGCTGCGCAACCGGCGGCCGAAGCTGCTGCGCCAGACCCTGTCCCGAGCGCCCCCGCCGCGGATGCGGGGCCGTCGACCGGAGCGCCGCGATAGGCTCAAATCGAGTCTAACCAGTCAACGCACCCAACAGCGCAACCGATTGTGCTGCGGCACTTTTTTCGCCAATTTCAACCTTTTGCGATTGACATTTCCTGCGACTCAACAATGTGGCCGCACGCGTCTCAAGCACCGCAATGTCGTCTCAATATTCGCAAGGTTTCTGACGAAATGTGTTCCCGACGGACGATTCGATCGCGATGCTTTACGAGGGGGACACCATGTCGGAATCGGAAAAACACATCGAAAAGCTGCACACGCGTCTGCAGCAGATTGCGGCGCGCGAGCAGGCGCTGATCGATGCCTTGAACGAGGCGCTCAGTGCCGCCGACCGCAAGCTGCTCGATGACGTGCGCAGCGTCACCGCCGACCACGAAGCGCGGCGTGTGATCATCATGTCGGAGTTGCAGACCCTGGCGGAGCGGATCGGAATGTTTCCGCCATCCGACCTGCCCGTCGAGACCATCGAATACGAGGAGTCCGCCGCTGCCAATCCACCGCCCGTCAATCTCTCGACTGACGAGACACCGTCACGCGGCGGCGACTGGCGCAAGGCGGCCAAGAAGATCACCGACGGGCTCGATTTTCACCTCAGTGGCGCGGCCCTGAACGACACGACGCAGCAGGCGCCTTAGCGGCGCAACCTCCTGTCCCTCGCGGACTTGCGCGCGCTGCCTACTCGCGTTCCTTGACCCGGAACATCAGGCCGCC
Source organism: Hyphomicrobiaceae bacterium (assembly GCA_051010015.1). Lineage (GTDB taxonomy): Bacteria > Pseudomonadota > Alphaproteobacteria > Rhizobiales > Hyphomicrobiaceae > CAJQQK01. Next base: position 24,079 of record JBPCVZ010000265.1, on the reverse strand, counting down.
GCGCGGGGTGAGGGTAACCGTGGCGTTGATGCCGGGCACGCCTTCGCCGGCATACTCCGGCTTGAAACGGCGCAGCAGGATCGACAGCGCCAAGGTGTTCTCGACCTGGCTCATGGCGCCGCCGATGCACGAGCGCCGGCCACCGCCGAACGGCAGGTAGGTGTATTTCTGGCGCTTCTTGGCGGCATCGCCCATCCAGCGCTCGGGGCGGAATTCTTCCGGTGCCTCCCAGAACCGCTCGTCGTGGTGCGCGCCGTAGGCGAACATCACGATGCGATCACCGGGCTCGACTTTCTTGCCACCGATCTCGTCTTCTTCGGCGGCGACGCGAATGAGACCCCAGATCGGCGGATAAAGGCGCATCGTTTCCTGGATGACGGCGCGCGTATATACGAGCTTGGAATAATCGGCCGAGGTCGGATCGCGATCGCCGACCTCGTCCTCGCCTTCACGGCGGATGCGGTCGGCGGCTTCGGGATGCTTGGACGTCAGGTACATCGCCCAGGCAAGCGTCAGCGCGGTCGTCTCGGTGCCGGCCCAGAGATACTGCTTGAACTCATCGGCGGCCTGCTGCTGGTCGAATTCGGGCACACTCTCGTCGGCGACGGCCGCCTCGATCATCTTGAGCAGCGTCTTCTCGCGGTGCTCGCGCGGGTCGGCGTTGAGGACGAGGTCGGGCACCTCCCACCACGTTTCCATCGCCTTGGCAGCGTTGGCGTCGGTGACCTCGAAGTCGGAGTCCGCGTTCTTTTTGAGGCGGATCGACTTGTGGTTAGTGACGTCCGTGTAGGTCTTGACGCACTTGAACACGAAGTGCGGGTTGAACGGCATGTCGCGATCGAACAACGCCTTGCAGATCATGTCGGCGGCGAGCGTCCAGGTCTGCTCGACCATCTCGAACTCTTCGCCGGTCTCGGCCATCTTCTCCCAGCGCGCCATCTTTTCTTTGATGGCCTCGACGAAATACGGCACGTAGTCGTCGAACATCGCCGGGTGGAAGGCGGGCTGCTGCGGCATGCGGATCTTCTGCCAGAGCGCACCGTCGTGCGTGATCATCGCCTTGCCGAATACCGGGCGCAGGCCATCGAAGTACTTTTCGTAGTTGTTCGCGTTGGTCACCAGCACATGCTTGAAGTGCTCCGGCTCGGAAAGCAGCAGGATGCGCTGGTTGCCCATGTTGATCGAGATGGCGCCACCATACTTCTGGCTCATGCGCATGACCACGGCCATCGGGTTGTCATCGCCCTTGAGGAGCGGCGACAGCTTGAACCAGATCGAGGATTCATCGCCGAGGCCTTCGGCATGTGCGGCTTCGCGCGGGGCTTCCTGGACTGCGGCGGATGTAGATGCCGTCATGATCGTTGTTCTCTTTCGCTTGCAAGCCTGAACCGGCTCTACGCGGCAATTACCACGCCAAGCACGGGGCGGGGCATCGGGTCCACGGGTTTTGGGCAGGTATGGTTAAGCTGCGTATAGAATGGGGCGTCCCCTGTTGTTTCTGGCCCTGTTGTTTCTGGCCCTGTTCGCTTTGGCCTCGTTGAACGGTGCCGTTACGTCCAACGGAAGGCATTTGCGGCGGGCTTATGGTGTGCCCTGGAACGCGTCCATGATCTGGATCAATGGTAGCGCGGTCCGTGTTGCACTGCAAAATCGATGCCTAACCGCCAGTGGCGGCTGGCGAAATCAGCCGAGTGTCCAGACCGGCAGAGCCGTAACATGCCGTGCCGACTGTCTCGAATGTGACACGGTCGCCGGCCACCCACTCGAGCGCTTGTGGATAAATGCGATGCTCCGCCGCAAGGACGCGGTCGGCAAGCGTAGCGGGCGTGTCATCCGACCCGACGGGCACCGCGGCCTGGACGATGATCGGTCCGACATCCATCTCGGCAGTTACGAAATGCGCGGTGCAGCCGGCGATCTTGACGCCTGCCTCGATGGCGCGGGCATGGGTGTCGAGGCCTGGGAACAAAGGCAAAAGGCTCGGGTGGATGTTGATCATGCGGCCCTGCCAACTGGCAACGAAACCTGGCGTCAGGATGCGCATGAAGCCGGCCAGCGCGACGAGATCGATATCGGCGGCCTTGAGCGTTTCGTGAAGCTTGGCGTCGAAGGCCGCGCGATCGGGGTGGGCTTTGTGATCAAGGGCGACCGTCGCGATGCCCTGGTCGGCAGCCCAAAGCAAACCGGCCGCATCCGGACGATTCGAGATGACCGTGGCAATCTTGGCCGGAAAACCGGGCGCTGCGGCCGCTTCAACCAGCGCCTGCATGTTGGAGCCGCGCCCCGAGATAAGCACGGCGACGCGTTTCCTGGTGGCGGTCGGATTCATGAAGCCACTTCCAGCTGACCGCTGACGATCACGTTGGCGGCGCCCTGGCCCGCCGCGACCTCTCCGATCACGATGCCCGCTTCACCGGCTTCGCGGAGACTGTCGAGAACCGTGTCGGCGCCACCCTGCTCAACGACCAGCGCCATGCCGATGCCGCAGTTGAAGGTCCGCGTCATTTCTGTCATATCGAGGCCGGATTGTGCCCGCAGCCAGCCGAAGACCGGTGGCATCCGCCAACGTGAGAGGTCGATCTGTACGGCGAGGCCATCCGGCAGGACGCGGGGAATGTTTTCGAGGAGACCGCCGCCAGTGATGTGCGCCAAGGCCTTGATACGCCCGGTCTGGCGGATGGCGGCAAGCAGCGGCCTGACGTAGATGCGGGTCGGCTCGAGCAGGGCGGCGGCGAGCGTCGTTTCGGGCTGGAACGGTGCCGCGGCGTCCCAGTCCAGGCCGGCTTGTTCAACCAGGCGGCGCACCAACGAATAGCCGTTGGAATGAACCCCGGATGACGGCAGGCCAATCAGGATGTCGCCTGCCGCGATATCCTGGCGCGGCAACAGTTGGCCGCGTTCGGCGGCGCCGACGGAAAAGCCAGCGAGATCATAATCGCCTTCACCATACATGCCCGGCATCTCGGCCGTTTCGCCGCCGATCAGCGCGCAGCCGGCCATCTGGCAACCGTCGCTGACGCCTTTTATGACAGCCGCTGCGACGTCGTTATCGAGCCTCGAGCAGGCGAAATAGTCGAGGAAAAACAACGGTTCGGCGCCCTGCACGATGAGATCATTGACGCACATGGCGACGAGATCGATGCCGATCGTGTCATGCTGGCCGGTTTCAATGGCGATCTTCAGCTTGGTGCCGACGCCGTCGTTCGCCGCAACCAGGATCGGGTCGATGAACCCAGCCGCCTTGAGATCGAACAGGCCGCCAAAACCGCCGATTTCGACATCAGCGCCGGGCCGGCGGGTCGCGCGCACCAGCGGTTTGATCGCCTGCACCAGGGCGTTGCCGGCATCGATGTCGACGCCGGCATCCTTGTAGGTCACCGGTGCATTCGGCCGTTCTGACGCCATCTCATACGTCTCCGTCGAGCGCTTATCTCGTGCTTTGCGGCTGTCGCCCGATGGACGCAGCCAACGCCAGCAACCAGCAGGGCCATTGACCAGGAGCCCAATTTTGCCCCAATAGCCGTTATGAGTTGCGGCCTCGTAGCAGATCTGCGCGCGAGGCGGCAAGGTTACGGGTGGTTATACACGGCGTTGGCCGTTTCTGCGGGCACACGCGGCGTCACACATCGTGGCTCCACGAGGAGGGCGAGGTGCAGCCAAATTCACTGATTCTATTCGTCGTCTGTGGTGCAGTGGCCTTGTCGACGCTGTCGGGCGCCGCGTTCGCGCGAGCGGCCGAGCCGGTGTTCACCGTCGCCAAGTATCCGGTCGAGGCGACGGGCACAAACGCGGTCGCGGCCAAGCGCGAGGCCATCGCGCAAGGGCGGCGCGCGGCATTTCGCTCGCTGCTCAAGCGCCTGGTGCCGGCAGCGGCTTATAGTCAAATCGAGCACTTAAAGAAACTCGACCCAGAACCCTACATCGGCAGCATTCGGGTTCGCTCGGAAGAAAATTCATCGACGCAGTACATCGCAACGCTGGATTTCTCGTTCGAGCCGGAAGCGGTGCGCACGTTGCTCGCCCAGCACGGCGTCACCTATGTCGACCAACCGGCGCCGGTGACCAGCCTGGTGCTGCTCTACAACGCGCCGAAGTCCGGTGTGCCGAAAGCGATAGCCAGTGCCAGCGGCGCGGCGTCCTGGCGCAGCGTGTGGGCCGATCTCGATCTCGCGAACTCGGTGGTCCCGCTCAAACTCATTCGCCAGACCGGGGCTTTGGCGCCCAACCTCGAAAAAGCCTTGTTGGCAGCCGAGCCAACCGCCGTGGCCGCACTCGCCGATCAGTTCAAGACGGCGCACGTGGTGGTGGCCGAGGCGCGCGCGGTGCCGGCATCGAAAGAGCTGCATATTACGATGGCCGGGCAGGATGCCGTCGGCCGGTTTGCCGTCTCGACCCGCTACCGGATCGACCAGGATGATTTCGTCTACTCTTTGGAACTTGCCGCGGTGATCGCGCAAGGCGTACTCGAAGGCCGCTGGAAGATGCGGCGGGCCGGTGGCCAGCTGAGCGCGGCCGGCGGTGCGCCAGGCGGTGCGTTGGCGCCGCTGCAAGTGCTGGTGGAGTTCAACAACCTTGGCCAATGGCAGCGCCAACAACAGGTGCTCTCGACAACACCCGGCGTGCGCAACATGCAGGTTGGCAGCCTTTCGGGACGCAGTGCCAGCATCGCACTCAGCTATCCCGGCGGCGGCGCTGCACTGCAGGCCGCACTCGCGCCGCGCGGCTTGACGCTCGAGAACATCAATGGCTTCTGGGTGCTGCGCTAACCGGGCGCGCAGCATCAGCGGCGGTCAGGTGCTCGATGATGCGCTTGGTTGGCAGGCCAAGCGGCATCAAACCGAGTTCCTTTTCGACTTTTACAATCGCCCCGCGCGTTAACGGTCCAAAACGGCCATCGGCGCGGCCGCCGAGATAGCCGGCCGCGATCAACCGCTCCTGCAGGTCCTTCATCGGCATCGGCGAGCCGACGAACTCGGCCGCCTGAAAGCGCTCCAGCTTTGGCAGGAACTCGAGGGGAAGAACGCCGACGTTGGCCTGCCAGCGCGCAACCGTCACGCGCCGGCCGTTCGGATACTGCCGCCATCTGCGTCCGCGAACCTGGCCAACGACCAGGGCGATGACGCGCGGTCCCGCCGGAGTCTCGGCAAAAATCGGGCTACCGGAGGCGCCGCGGTACGTGTCGCAAGTGTGGTTGACCGACAACCGGTTGCCGCGCCCCGTCACTTTCGAGATGCGACAGGGCGCGTAGCGGCGCTTGTTGTCGCGCTTGTCACCGTGAAAACCGATCGAGAATATCTTCGACTTGCGCAGGTTGGACCTGCGTCGCAGGAACGCTGGATCGGCGAAACGAAGGACGTCTCCCTGGCAGACCGGCAGCGAGAGCTTGGCCAATGCCCAATCCTGATGCTTTTCGCGCCGCCATGCCGTCGCCGAGTTCCGGCTCGCGCCACGTGCCAGGCGACCTGACAGGACGGACATCCAGGGCTTGTCGCGATCGCCGACGCGATTGACCTGCAGCCGCGCCTGATAGCGGATTTCGCCTTTGTCCATCAGGAAATATCGAAAGTGACGCACGCTGCGCGTGCGCCGGCTCTTCTTGATATTGACGTAGGGCAGGCAATGCGCATTGGTCGCAATCACGTCGTCGCCGACACAGAAAGCGGTGCAGCGTTGCCGCCAGCGGCTGTCGTACAACAGGCCGATACTGCGCGCCAGATTCTCAAATTTCTTCGGCACCAGCCGGCGATCATCCTTGCCGATGATGCCCCATTTCGCGTGCGCGGCGTGGCCGGCCGCGAGCGAGACGATGGTGAAAACGAGCGCCACATAGCGCATGGCATTACTTCCTGCGTGCAAGGCACAATAACATGTGTCGCCCGGCAATACGCAATCGGGCAGGCCCTGTGAACCCTTTTTTGGCCTGCCCGGAGATCGGTTGACTGACGTTCCGTAATCGTGATCGGCCAAAAAGCACCGCGCACCTGTTAAATTCGGGGAGAGCGTCGCGCACCAACCTGGTTGACCTTTGACCCGCTGCCATGGCTGCGCCTATCCTGCGCGGTTTCAGCCCTGTTTGGTGCGGGATGCGCGTGCCGCCCTTCGCGCGCCGCGCACCCACGAACGAGACAGCCATGGCAAATACACGCGCGCAGCAAAAACAGGCCCTGTTCTGGCTGGCTGCCGGGATCCTGTTCTTTCTGGCAATCTTGATGCTGCAGGACGTTCTGCTGCCGTTCGTCGCTGGGCTGGTCCTCGCCTACGCCCTCGACCCGCTCGTTGGCCGCCTGCAGAAAATGGGGCTCGGGCGACTGCTCGCGACCAGCCTTGTCGTGATGCTGCTGCTGATCATCTTTATCGTCGTACTGGTCTTCCTGGTGCCGGTGTTACTGACGCAGGCGCAGCAGCTGATCGCCTCGGTACCGGGCGAAGTCGAGCGCTTGATGCCGCTGTTCAAGGAGTGGGCGCGGGCCCGGCTTGGACCGCGCTTCGAGGAAGTCAGCCTCGCCCTCGAAAAGGCGCTTTCGAGCTCGTCGAGCAATTGGGCGGACTATGCCGGTGTTGTCCTGCAGTCGCTCCTCGACCGCGGCAGCGCGCTGCTCGACTTCCTGTCCCTGCTCTTCATTACGCCGATCGTGGTGTTCTACTGGCTGATCGACTGGCCGGTAATGCTCAAGAAACTCGGTGAGTGGCTGCCGCGCGACCACGAGGCAACGGTGCGGCGGCTGGCCGGCGACGTCGACCGCGCCGTTGCCGCGTTCATCCGCGGTCAGGGTGTCGTCTGCCTCGCCCTTGGCACGCTCTATACCGTCGGGCTGAGCATTATCGGCCTCGACTATGGCCTGCTGATCGGCATCGTCACCGGCGTGATGTCGTTCGTGCCGGTCGTCGGCACTGCGCTTGGACTGATCACCGCATCGATAGTGGCCATCATACAGGGCTGGCCGGACCTCGGTTTGCTGGCGATGGTCGTTGCGATCTTCGTTGCCGGGCAGGCACTTGACTCCGGATTTCTGTCGCCGCGCATCGTCGGACCGGCCATCGGGTTGCACCCGGTCGCACTGATTTTCGCACTGTTCGTTTTCAGCTATCTATTCGGGTTCGTCGGCGTGCTGGTCGCCGTACCGGTGTCGGCCGCCATCGGTGTGCTGATCCGCTTCGGCTTGGAACTCTATCTCAATAGCGCCATTTACAAAGGTGTCGACGACGAAGCCAAACGGGCGACGGAGCCGACAGAGCCGCCCCGGTCCCCGTGACCGGCGCACCTGCACAACAGCCAATCGGGCGCACCGCCATGTCCCAGCCACATCAACTGGTGTTCGACCTGCCCCACCTCGAAGCCTTCGAGGCGGAAGATTTTCTTGTCAGCCAGTGCAACCAGTCCGCTGTCGACATGATCGACAGCTGGCCCGATTGGCCGGCGCATGCGGTCGTCGTCTGCGGCGCCGCCGGCAGCGGCAAGTCGCACCTGGTTAGCGTTTGGCGCGAGCGTAGCGGGGGCGACGTGGTCAGCATGACCGATGTGACGGCGGCAACCATCTCACGATTTCAGGAAACCGGGCGCCTCGCGATCGAAGATGTTGCAGCGGGTGGTGATCCGGAAACCGAGCGGCTCGTATTCCATTTGTTGAACGCAGCGCGGGAGCGCAAAAACCAGATCCTGATTACGACACGGCAACCGCCGGGAGAACTCGAGATTGCACTACCGGACTTGCGTTCACGTCTGCGCGCTTTGCCGATTGCGCAGATTCAACCGATCGATGATGCCCTGCTGTCCGGGTTGCTGGTCAAACTGTTTTCGGATCGTCAGCTGGCGATCGACCCGGGCGTCATAAAGTATCTGATGCGGCACATGGAGCGTTCGGCGCAATCCGCGCGCGAGGTTGTCGAACGGATCGACCGTTTGGCGTTGGCGACGCATCGCAAGGTGACGCGTGCACTCGCTGCCGAGGCGTTGCGATAGTGGCATGAGGCGCCCGCTAGCCGGCGGGCCGAATTCGGAGAGGGCAAATGGAACTGCCGATTACGCTGCTATTCGCTGCAATTTTTGCGATCTTCGGCCTGCTTCTGAGTTTTTTCGCCGGCGCTTTGCGCGGCGCAGCCGGGATACCGATCCTGCACGGTGATCCGATCAACAAGGAGCTGGCGGTGCGCGTGCGTCGGCACCAGAATTTCCTCGAGTACGTCCCGATGGTGCTGATCTTGATGGCCGCCATCGAACTGAACGATGGTTCAACGAGCTTCCTCTACGGCATTGGCATTGCATTGATCGTCGCCCGGGTCGCGCACGCGGTGGGCCTGCAGTACGACAACATGGGGCACCTTGGCCGTCTGGTCGGTGCCGGCGGCACGGCGCTGATCACAATGGCAACGGCCGGCTATGCGCTTTGCATGGCCGTTCCAGCGGTACTTTGAGGGCGATCGCGATTTTCACTACTTGTCACCATGCACCGCGCGACTGTCGGCCGGTGCCTGGGCGCGGTCGAACATGCCGTAGTCACGAATGACGCCGGCGACGCGCAGCCGGTAATCTTCAAAAATTCCACTGCGCCCTGCTGATTGCGCGGCGCGATGGGCATTGACGGCGCGCCAGTCGGCGACCGCGCGTTCGTCGCGAAAGACCGACAGCGAGAGAATCTTCTTCTCGTCCGTCAGGCTTTGGAAGCGCTCGATCGAGATGAAGCCGTCAATTTTCTCAAGCTCCGGTCGCAGGCTTGCTGCAGTATCGAGGTATTCCTGCTTTCTGTCCGGATGCGGCGTCACTTCGAAAATGATGGCGATCATGGCATGTCCTCGACGGAATGGGGCGACGATGCGAGCTTGAGGAACGTCCGGTCTTCGCGCAGGAGGAATTTTTCGCGCTGCGCGAAGGCGTAGTTTTCCTTTCCGAGCGGGTCGGCGGCAAGACGCGCACGATAGTGCTCGTAGGCGGCAAGACTTTCAATGTTGTAGATGCCGTATGCGAGCGAACTGGAGCCTTCATGCGGGGCGTAGTATCCGACAAGATCGGCGCCGCAACGCGGAATGGCCTCGCCCCAGACGCGAGCGTATTGTTCGAACTGCGCTTTTTTCGTCGGGTCGATGTGGTATTTGATAATGCACGTCAGCATGGGCTTCTCCTTCGGCTGATGCGCGCATTCTACCGCGTCGAATGCCCATTATGCTTCGTTAACCATCGAATGATGTGAGCGCGGCCAGGGCACCTTGCCGGCAATGCGCTGCGACGCCCTGAAATAGTAGCGAATTGGAAGGTCCCATCGTTTACAATAGCGAGGCGACGGCCACACACGTGGCCGAATTGGCGCGCTATACTGCCTTAAACGACACTGCACAGCCGGAGCCACGATGTCGTCCTCAGCTTCAAAACGGTCTGCCAAGAAGGTTGCAGCCGCCGTCGCTTTGCCAACACCGACGGAGACCGGCGAGCGCTACTACAACCGCGAACTGTCCTGGCTGCAGTTCAACAAGCGCGTTTTGGCCGAGGCGCGCAACAAAGCCAACCCCCTGCTCGAGCGCTTGCGCTTCGTGTCGATCGCGGCGTCCAATCTCGACGAATTCTTCATGGTACGGGCTGCCGGTTTGATCGGCCAGCAAAAGGCCGGCGTCGGCGGGCGCAGCATCGATGGCCTGACACCAACCCAGCAATTGCGCCGCATTCATGAGTTTGCCGCGGAACTCGCCAACGAGAAGCTCGATACCTGGCACGCGCTACGCCAGGAACTGGAACAGGTCTCGATCCTGCTGATCGAGGAGGACCGGCTCTCCAAATCGGACGTGACGTGGCTGCGCGCTGAATTCATGGCCCGGATGTTCGCCGTGCTCACACCACTGAACATTGATCCGGCACACCCCTTCCCGTTCATACACAACAAGGGCCTGACACTCGTCGTGTCAATGCAGCAGGCGCGGGGCAAGGAGATGAACGGGCTCATTCCGATCCCGCCGCAGCTACCACGCTTCGTGCGCCTGCCCGACGAACGCGAAAGCAAGCGCTTCCGCTTCGTGAGCATCGAGACCGTCATCGGTTTATGCCTCGATGAACTGTTTCCCTCGCTCGAAGGGGTCAAGCCGCTCGGTAGCTTCCGCGTGCTGCGCGACAGCGACATCGAATATGAAGAAGAAGCCGAAGACCTCACGATTGCCTACGAGGCGTTGATGCGACGGCGGCGACGCGGCGATGTGATCCGCCTCGAGATGGAAGAAAAGATGCCGGCGCCGCTACGGCGCCACGTCATTGATCAGCTCGAGGTTTCCGATGACCTGGTGTTCGTCAAGGACGGCCTGCTTGGCCTTTCGGACATTTCGCGGATCATCGTCGACGAAGTGCCCGAGCATCTCTTTGAAAGCTTTACGCCGCGCACGCCGGAACGAGTCGAGGATCATAGCGGCGACGTTTTCGCGACCATCCGCAACAAGGATTTCATCGTCCATCACCCCTACGAGTCGTTCGAGGTCGTGCTGCGCTACCTGCGCCAGGCCGTCACCGACCCGAACGTGCTCGCGATCAAGTGGACGCTGTACCGCACGTCTGCGGAAAAGAGCCCGATTGTCGAGGCACTGAAAGAGGCTGCCGAGTCGGGCAAGTCGGTAACCGCGGTGATTGAACTCAAAGCGCGCTTCGACGAGGCGACGAATATTCAGCTGGCGCGCGACATGGAGAAATCTGGCGTACACGTTGTGTTCGGCTTCCAGCAGATGAAGACGCACGCCAAGCTCGGCCTGGTGGTGCGTCGCGAAGGCGAGACGATCGCGACCTACTGCCATATCGGCACCGGCAACTATCATCCGCAAACGGCACGCATCTACACCGACTTGTCGTACTTCACCGACGACCCGACGATCGGCAACGATGTCATGCGGATTTTCAATTTCGTCACGGGTTACGGCCGCCCGAAGCGCCTCGAGGAGCTTGCCGCCAGCCCGGATGGCATTCGCGCGCGCATCGTCGAGCACGTCGACAATGAAATCGCGCATGCCAAAGCGGGCCGTCCCGCCGCGATCTGGTGGAAGCTCAACTCGATCGTCGACAAGGGGATCATCGACAAACTCTATGAGGCCAGTGCCGCCGGCGTCGAGATCGACCTTATCGTTCGCGGCATTTGCTGCCTGAGGCCTGGCGTGCCGGGGCTGTCGGACAACATTCGCGTGCGCAGCGTCATCGGCCGTTTCCTTGAGCACGCGCGGATCTATTGCTTTGGACAAGGCGCCGAGCTGCCGTCACGGCAAGCCGCCGTCTACATCAGTTCGGCCGATATGATGGAACGCAACCTCGATCGCCGCGTCGAAGTGATGGTACCGCTGAACAATCCGACCGTACATGCACAGGTGCTCGACCAGATCATGGCCGCCAACCTCAAGGACAACCAGCAATGCTGGATGGGCCTACCGGATGGCAGCGCCAAACGCATCGAGCCGGCCCCGGACGAAGAGCACTTCAATCTGCACGAATACTTTATGACCAACCCGTCGCTGTCCGGGCGCGGCCAAGCGCTCAAGCGGCACAAGCCTTCGAAACTGTAAGCCGTTGCACTGCGTGCATGCCGCTGCCTCATTCCCCGACGTAGTGCGCGACGATCTCGCGGTCGTGGGGGTGAGCGCGGTGCTCGATCAGATAGACCGCCTGCCAGGTACCAAGCATCATGGCGCCATCGGCGACCGGGATGGACAGCGACACACTGGTGAGCATCGTCTTGATGTGCGCCGGCATGTCGTCGGGACCCTCGGTCGAATGACGGTAGGGGCGGTCTTCCGGCGCCAGGATCGCGAGGCTATGGGCCAGGTCGTGCAAGACGGCCGGGTCGGCGTTCTCCTGGATCGTGAGCGAGGCGGACGTGTGTCGAATAAACAGCGTGATGCAGCCGTCACCGGCGCCGACGGTGCGCAGCCAGGCAGCCACCTCCCCGGTCAGGTCGTGAAAGCCGGGTCCGCTGGTCGGCCGCCGAATGCTCGTGCGTTCCTGTCTCATGACGCGGCAATACCTAGAGTTGGCGTTCGGGCTTTTCGGTTTGTCGCTCGAGGCGCTTCAAGCGATCCTGAAATTTCTTCAGCATGCGCTCAAAGTAATCGAGCGCCTGATCGACCTCTTTTTCCGTCGGCAGTTTGAAATCAGGACGCTTGCCCGCCGATTTCTTGCGATCACCATGCAAGCCGAGGTTCTCTTCCATGCGCTTGATCTCGGCGCGCAGTTCGGCGTTTTCACGCTTGAGGCGCGCCACCTCGGCGCTGGTCGACCCGCCCGTATCCGCCATCGCCTCGCACCCCCAGCCCTGGTTGCTTTTGCGGCACAGCGATACGGCACCTGTTTCGGTGTCCAGTCGCACGAAGCCGTCGTCGGACTTGTGCATCGTGTAGCGGCCGGTCCGGGAATCTTGCGCAGTTGCCGCGCCGGCGCATGCCGCCAACGCTGCCAGCACCACGAAAACTTTAACTTTTCTGGTCACTTCGGGCTCCTCATCAAGTCGCCGCCGCATTTTTCTCCCTTTGCACCCGGGGCGATAACGCGGCGTTCGTCAGGCCCGCGGCCATTGCCCCGAAGCCTATCGTTTCCATCTCCATATAGCGCGCAGCTGCAAAGATACACGGCCTTTGCGGCGAATTTGCATGGGCACATGGTTAACAAGGTAACGCTCACGCAAGCATTCAATGCGAATTATTGTATTCACGGAAGTATAACTCCTTTAAATATTTCTCCCTTGAGAGATAATATTTCCCAATATTTACGTCGTTAATAATACGTTTACTGCGAATCGCCGACGTTGCTACAGCAGGTCCGCTGTCCGTTTGCTTCGGGACCCAAACATGCGCTGCCCAGGAATGAAGGGGGCAGACCGAAAATCAGGGCGCAAATCCGCGGGGACCGACATGAGCGACCACCACAGCGACGAGTACAACGGCAACCAGCACAAGGCTTCCAGCGAAATGACCTCGGAGCCGTCGGAACACACGGCCGAGTCCGGACAGTCGCACGCCACATCGCCCATGCCGGAAGAGCCCGACCTGATCGCACGCATCGCCAATCGCGCCGTCCCCCAGGGCGGCTCAGATGCATCATCTGACCTGGGCGCACTCGACAGCATGCGCGACAGCCTGAAGGCGCTGAAGGCGCAGGCAAGCGGCAACGACCCGATTTCACGCCCGGCAGTGCCGGCGCCGGCGACCGACTATACCGATGACTACGATCCATCCATCGACATGGCCTTGTTCGCGGCGGAAGATTCTGCGGACGCCTTCCCTGTGCAGGATGCCTTGTCTGTGCCAGAGGCCGCGCCTGCACAAGAGGCCGCGCCTGTTCACGAGGCCTTGCCCGAGCAGGAGATCGCGCCCGAGCAGGAGTTCGTGCCTGCAGAAGAGACCCTGCCGACAGAAGAGCCCTGGACGGATGCTTCCGCCGAGCAACTGACGGCTCACTGCGAAGAAGCCGGCTTCGCGACGGACAGCGACGCAATCGACGGGTCGGCGGGCCGCGAAGGTGCTGCTTCCGAAAGTGCGATGAACTACGTCTACCTCGAGCCCGGGCTCGAGCATCGCGGCCAACACTGGCTCGAAAACCGTCTCGACGAGATTTCCAGACGCCTGGACGCCGTCGGCAACAGCCCTGAACTGGCGCCCCTGCTGGAACGTTTCGATGCGCTCGAGAGCCGGATCGATACGGCGCTGGTGCATTCGGCCGACGGGACCAACGGTATCGGCGGCGATCCGACCGGCGGCAGCCTGCATGACATCGAGCTGTGTATCGCCGAGATTGCCACGCAACTCGAGGCGACCAACTCGGAATTGACCCGTTTCGATGGCGTCGAAGCCCAGATCACCGAAATTGCGCAGGCGATTGCCGCGCAGCGTGATGCTGCGCCCACACCGACAGTCGACCCCGCCGCCATGTTCGACATGGCCGCACTGGCCGACCTGGTCGCCGACAAGGTTGCCACCAAGCCACTGGCTGCAATGGCCGGAAGCGGCGATGCCCCTGCCGATGCGGCCGGCATCAGCGAGCTTTCCACCGTCATGAAGGACTTCATACGTGAACGGCGCAGCGAAGGAGAACACGCCAATGCCGTGCTGGACACGATGCAGCAAACGATCATCCGCGTCCTCGATCGTATGGAAGCGCTCGAGGCTGGCGGGCCGCGTGGCAACGGTGTCGCGACACACACCCATGCGCCAAGCCAGCCGGCGCACGAGCAGCCGCAGCCAGCCCCTGCGCCTGCTGCCACCGCAGCCGCGGCGCCGGCGAACAAGCCAGATGCTGCGACGCGCGCCGATCACGCCACCAACGAGCCAGCCGAGGCCAAGCCGTCAACGCGCACCGCAACGCAGTCCGATGACATCGACGCGGCATCCAACAACGAAGACGCAGCCTCACTGGATCGCCTGCAGCAGGTCATGGGACAGCTTGGCGAAAAGCAGTCCAGGGCGCAGTCCGGTGGTCAGTCGACTGGCAAGGCAAAGTCACGGCCGCAGCCGGACGCCGACGCGGCTCCGGCCGGGACGGCGCGCAGCAGCCGGTCGGACTTCATCAAGGCGGCCCGGCAGGCCGCTACCAAGGCCAATCAGCCGGCCGAATTGCAGGCCGACGAAGCCATAGATCCCGATCGCGCCAAGTTCGCCAATGCGGCCCGGCAGGCGGCAGCGAAAGCCAACCAGCGTATGACCAACGATGACGTCCTTGAAGACGAAATCGACGCGACCGACGACGGGTTTTCTTCCGAGAGCATTGCGGCGCGACTGCCGTTGACCGGCAAGACCAACAATCGTGCCCGGTTGCTGGTCGCAGCCGTGGCCATCGTCGCGGTCGGCCTCGTCGCAACCAAGTTCATGATGAGCCTTTCGAGTGACGCGGCGCGCAAGGAACTACAGGCAACCGGCACCAAGCAAAGCTCGCAAATCGGTGGCAAAGCCGAGGCAAAGCAGTCAAGGACGGTGGCGTCCGTGGCAAAGCCGGCGGCCGCGCAGCTCGGTGCCGGGCGCCTCGCCCAGACCGCGCTTGCCCGCCCGCACTCGCAGAGCGTGTCGCCCGGATCCGTGAGCTATGGCTCGATCCAGGCACAGCCGGCCGCCGTGGGGCCGCACGGCACCGTCTCAAACGCCGGACAGCCGATTTCAGGCGGTGCTGGCAGCGTGTCACGCAAGGCTCTGCCGCCGGCCATGATCGGGCCACTGTCGCTGCGCCTCGCAGCTGCTAATGGCGAGGCGTCGGCAGAATTCCAGGTGGCCGCCCGGTTCGCGGATGGCAAGGGTGTCAAGCAGGACTTCGATGCAGCCATCAAATGGTACACGCGTGCAGCCGGCCGGGGATTCGCCCTGGCACAGTATCGCCTCGGCACATTTTATGAGCGTGGTCTCGGCGTCGACAAGGACTTCCACCGGGCGCAGGTCTGGTATCAGCGGGCGGCCTCGAACGACAACATCAAGGCCATGCACAACCTCGCCGTACTTGCGGCCGGTTCGAGCATCGGCAAGCCCGACTATGCCACCGCCGCCCAGTGGTTCACGAAGGCTGCCGAGCGCGGCCTCGCCGACAGCCAGTTCAACCTGGCGATCCTCTACCAGAATGGCCTCGGCGTCCCGCAGGACGACACACGAGCCTACAAATGGTTCAAGCTTGCCGCAGCCGGCGGTGACCAGGAGGCGGTGCGCCGCGTCGCGGAGCTGGCCGGCCAGATCGGCAAGGCTCAGGTTAAGAGAACCGAGGATGAGCTTCGCAAATGGATGCGCAAGCCGTCGAGCAAGCTCGCCAATGATCCGCATTTCGCCGGTCAGGCCTGGCAGCGCAAGAACAGCTAACGAAATTGCCGAGGGTGAGTTCCCGACGACCGCAAACCGGTTGGGTGGAGCTGATCCTCGGCTGTAGGCGCCCATCATGTGCCGGCACACTGCCAGCTCCGCCGCATGGGCACCTCACACAAAAGGAAACCCGGGTCAGGCGGCGTGCGGTGTCGCCGGTTCCGTCAACACGCGCAGGATATCCTGAAGGCTGGATGCGTCCCGCAAACGCTGCAGAACATCCGGTTCGCGCAACAGCCGCGAAATGCGGGCCAGCGCCTTGAGATGGTCGCCACTGGCATGCTCAGGCGCAAGCAGCAGGAACACCAGATCGACTGGTTCGTCGTCGAGCGCTTCGAAGTCGATCGCCCCCTGCATACGCGCAAACAGGCAGTGGATTCGGTCGAGTTCCTTGAACTTGACGTGCGGAATTGCAATCCCGCGGCCCAACCCGGTCGAGCCGAGGCGTTCGCGTTGTAGCAGCGTGTCGAAAATTTCCCGCGCCGGAATAGCATGCCCGGTCAGCTCGGCAGCCTTCGCGGCCAGTTCCTGAAGCGCCTGCTTTTTGCTGTCCGCCTTGAGCGCCGGGATGATTGCGTGTTCAGATACGAGATCTTCAAGATCCATAACAGTACATTCCTCGTGAGCCGCACTTCCGCTTCACCCACTAAGCATCAATTGTGCCGTTAGCGCCGTCGCTGGTCCCGACATTCGTAGCGGCGAAAGCGACATCATTGCCAGAAGGACCGTGCTTTCACGTTCTATCGGGCTGTTTGGTCGCGGCCTCTGCCTCAGGATTGATCCAGCCGACGTGTCCGTCGTCGCGCCGGTAAACGATGTTTATGGTCCCCGTCCCTGCATTTCGAAACACCATAAAGGGCTGCTCCGTCAAGTCCAACTGCATCACAGCTTGGCTCACTGTGTATTGACGGACCTCGCGAACGCTCTCCGCAATGATCACAGGCTCAGAGATTTCTTCTGCTTTTTCAATGGCTTCATCGTCCATCTGGACGACGTAATCATTCGCAGAAGAAAACGGTGTGTCTTGCGAGGAATTTCCGTGATGATGGTCCTTGAGGCGGCGCTTGTAGCGGCGAACGCGCTTTTCGAGGCGCTCCATCGCGGCATCCGCGCTGGCGTGCGGGTCGCCGGCCGTGCCCTGCGCCTCCAGCACCAATCCGGTTTTGAGGCGCATGGAGCAGTTGGTTTTAAACTGCCCACGGATCTTCTCAATCCGAATATGACCCGATATCTCCGGACCGATATACTTGTCCAATACTGCGCGCGCTTTATCGGTTACATAGGTTTGAAAAGCATCTCCGGTTTCCATATTCTTGCCCGTCACCTGAATGCTCATTGGATCTCCCAATTCAACTCGTCCGTCGCTGCGCGTTTCCAGCCAGGCAAAACTATATGATGATTTCTGGGGCGATTGAAAGCCTCCATTTCGCGCGCCAGCCGGCTTGGAGGCATCCCCTGCAATGGCCGATTTACCATCAATGAAACGGCTTTAGGCGCCCTGCGCCGAGCTGTTCGCGAGGCGCTCCGGCTCAAGCGGCACCAGCCATTAGCTTTTTGCTGCGACGGCGCTGAACCGAGGACGGGATACGCATCGCCTCGCGGTATTTTGCTACCGTACGCCGAGCAATATCGATGCCGTCCGCCTTTAACCTTTCGACAATTTTGTCGTCAGACAGCACCGTCTTGGCGGTTTCCGCGTCGATCATCGCCTTAATGCGATGGCGGACGGCCTCCGACGAGAAGGAATCGCCGTCGTCGGACGCCGCGATGGCGGAGGTAAAGAAGTATTTGAGCTCGAGAATGCCGCGCGGCGTCGCCATGTACTTGTTCGATGTGACACGGCTGATCGTCGATTCGTGCATCGAGATCGCGTCCGCGACGCTGCGCAGGTTGAGCGGGCGCAGATGCTCGACACCGTGCATGAAGAAACCGTCCTGCTGGCGTACGATCTCTTCAGAGACGCGCAGTATCGTGCGCGCGCGCTGATCGAGGCTCTTCACCAGCCAGTTCGCCGTCTGCAGGCAGTCCTGGATGTAGTCCTTGTCGTCGGTTTTGCTGACCGAACTCGAAACGCGGGCATAATACGTGCGATCGACGAGCACACGCGGCAGCGTCTCGCTGTTGAGCTCGACGATCCAGCCGCCATCGTTCGATGGCCGTACCGAGACGTCAGGTACCACCGGCTGCACCGGCGCGGCACCGTATTTGAGGCCTGGCTTCGGATCGAGCGACTTGAGCTCGACGATCATTTCGGCCAGCTCATCCTGGTCAACCTTGACGGCCTTGCGAAGCCCGGCGAGGTCGTGCGAACCGAGGAGTTCGAGATTGTCGAGCAGGGCTGCGATTACCGGATCAAAGCGGTTTTGCTCCTTGAGCTGCAGCGCGAGACATTCGGCCAGATTGCGTGCGAACACGCCGGTTGGCTCGAACATCTGCAGGCGCGCCACCACGCCCTCGACGACGGCATCGCCCGTGCCAAGCTTTTCAGCCAATTCGGCAAGGTCACCGCGCAGATAACCGGCATCGTCGACCATATCGATCAGATGCTGGCCAATCATGCGCTCAGCGGGGCTCGTCACGGCGAGGTGAAGCTGCGTGGTCAGATGATCCTTCAGCGTCGGCGTCTCTGCGACGAAGGCCTCGAAGTCCGGCGCTGCGCCATCGGACTGGCTGCCGGCGCCGAGGCTTTGGCCAGGGCCCGATCCGCCGACAAGCTGTTCGCGAGCGAAGTCCTGTGCAGGTGCTTCCGGATAGACATTCTCGACGTCGGTGTCGTGTGCGCCAGTGTAGTCGACTGCGGCGCTGTCGAAATC
The DNA here is from genome assembly GCA_051010015.1 of Hyphomicrobiaceae bacterium. GTDB lineage: Bacteria > Pseudomonadota > Alphaproteobacteria > Rhizobiales > Hyphomicrobiaceae > CAJQQK01. The sequence continues at coordinate 5,489 of JBPCVZ010000265.1, read as the reverse complement.
CAAGTCGGAGGCCGGCGCTTCCGTTGCCGCCGGTTCGTTGTTTTCGCGCCCGTCGCCGCGTTCAGGCGCGGCTTCCTCGCGCTCGAGCAGCGGGTTGCGCTCGAGTTCGGCCTCGACAAACGCGTTGAGTTCGATGTTCGACAATTGCAGGAGGCGAATGGCCTGCTGCAGCTGCGGCGTCATGACCAGCTGCTGGCCTTGTCGAAATTCAAGTCTGGCGGATAACGCCATGGAACGACCCCTTGTTTCCCATAGCAGGAAGAGTGCCGTTTGAAAGTTTACGGTTGGCTACTCAGGCGAACATATCGCCGAGATACACGCGTCGAACGTCTTCATTGTTAATAATGTCTTGCGGCGTGCCCTGAGTTAGCACTTGACCATCATAAATGATGTAGGCGCGATCGATAAGACTGAGCGTTTCACGCACGTTGTGGTCGGTAATCAACACCCCGATGCCGAGTTCGGTCAAATGCCGGACCAGTTGCTGGATGTCACCGACGGCGATCGGATCGATGCCGGCAAAAGGTTCATCGAGCAGCACGAAGGACGGTCGACTGGCCAACGCCCGGGCGATTTCGCAACGCCGACGCTCGCCGCCGGAGAGCGCAATCGAGGGCGACTTGCGCAACCGCGTGATCTTGAACTCTTCGAGCAACTGGTCGAGTTGCTCTTGACGGGCCTTGCGTTTCGGTTCGACGATCTCGAGCACGGCCATGATGTTCTGCTCAACCGTCAGCCCGCGAAAAATGGATGCTTCCTGCGGCAGGTAGCCAACGCCCAGGCGCGCGCGCCGATACATCGGCAAAGCGGTCACATCGCGGCCGTCAACGAAGACATGGCCGTTGTCCGCCGGCACCAGGCCTGTGATCATGTAAAACACAGTGGTCTTGCCGGCGCCGTTCGGGCCGAGCAGGCCGACCGACTCGCCGCGCCGGACCGCGAGGCTGACGCCGCGCACGACAAGTCGCTTCTTGTAGCTTTTCTGCACGTTGCGTGCGTGCAGCCAGCCCTCTGCAACATAGAAGTCGGATTCCGCATTCGCGATCACATGATCCCCGGCACCCTGTCCGGGCGGGCCGTGTCGTGGCGCGCCCTGGTCGAAGCGCGCCGGCGGTGCCGTGACCGGGCTCGAGAATTCAGACGCCACCCCATGAGCTGCGCCCGGTTGCGCGGTGCGCGCAAGATCGGGCGGATCACTGGCAGCGTCGGTGGAACGGCGTAGCGGAAATAATCTCAAAACTGCGACCTGCCACTTGTCGGTTCGGTTCCGGCCTGATGCCAACGCGGCCCGGTTGGCGGCATTTGCCGTGCACACGCTGCTCTGAGATCGGTCGCGCAGCGCACCGATCGTGACATCCTGTTATGCTGAGTTTCGGGCATTTTTGCGGGTTACGCCAGTCTCGATACGATAAGGGACCTGTGACGAAAACGACAACTCAGTTCGTGCTTGTCGATGACGACCAGCCACTGTCCAATCTCGGCTTGCGCTGCTTTTGGCGGCGGGCCGCGCCTTTACGTCCTTTGCGCCGAGCCTGCTCCTTCTGCACATCCATCGGATAGAACACGGCGCACATCTGTCCGCCGCAGTCCCGCGTATGCGGATTGCCGGTTATCTTGGGTGCCGGGCCAAATGTGAGGGGCCGGGCGGTATTGTTTTTCCGGCCGGCATTCTTCATGCGGCTGAGGCCGGTCTTGAGGTCGATGACCAGCGTCTCGCCGCGCACCGTTTGTCGGCCGCGGCGCAGGACAACGTTGCCGGAGATCGTCACCGTGTTGGCGACCATATCGAATTCGGCCTTTCGGCCTGTCGCCTTGGCATCCTTGCCCGACGATATGGTGACCGATCTGGACGCCCGGATGAAGCGCAGTTTCATGGCCGGCTGGCGATCGCGTCCACCACCAGGCGGCGCGAACAGGCCGATCCGGCCATTGTAGTGCGCCGTTAACACGGGCGTCGACAGGACCAGATCGCCTTGCCGCGCGCGGACGCGGCCATCGAAGCGCGCGACCGAACGCAGGTCGCGCACGTCCAGCGAACGGGCGGTGATCTCGATCGGCGCATCGGGATTGGTCGAGAAAGCCGCATTGCCCGCCGCCGGTGAGCGCCGTCGCTTGCGGGATGCTGCCGGCGGCTTGAAGCGGACGAAAATGCTGCCGCGTGGCGCGCCGGCGATCGCCGGGGACGCCAACTGCATGCGCCCCTCCCCGGGTTCGTAGATGAGGCGGTTGCCACGCAGGACACTGTCGGCCTGCGACGCCACGACGTTGCCGGTGAGAACAATCCGCCGGGTCGTCGTGTCAACCGTCGCGAGACGGGCCGTAATCCTCCGGTTCGCCGCACCGGTGATCTTGACGTCGCCGGAAAGCTGCGCCTCGTTGGCGTCAACGTCAAAGATCGCCTTGCGGGCACGGACCTGGTTGACGCCATGCGTCAGCCGGACGCCGTCGCTGGCGGTGATACGTTGAACGCGACCGCGCGGTTGCGCCTTGTCGTCGTCCTTGCCACTTGCGCGCGCCAGCCCGGCCAGCGACGCGCCGCCGAAAAACGAGACGAGCATCGTCGGTGCTTCGAGCATGCGCCCGGCCTGGATCGCGCGGACGTCGCCTTGGAACCGGGCGGTTCGCTGCTTTTCAGCGATCGCCAGGCTGGCAGAGGTGATATCGACCGGCGCGTCCGAGCTGCCACCGCTGAAGCCGAGGACGGAACCAGCCTCCTCACGGTCTGCCGCGGTGGACGAGGCGACCGTTCGCTTATTGTCGCGCGCGCGCAGCTTGGCGGCGACCCCTTTTTGGAACACGACCTCGCGCGTGCGTTGATTTAGCCGCATGGCGTTGCCGCGCACCTGACCGGCCGGCATTTTGACCAGCACCGGTTCATCCGAGATGATTTCCGCCGTCTTGGTGCTTATCACGGCGCTTTTGAGGGTGACGTGCATCTCGTTCGGCGCCGCGACATCGATACCGCCGTCGAGATTGAGCGTCCCCTTCTTCTGGTCGAACAAACCGCGCCTGGCCTTGATCTCGGTGCGCTGGCCATTGCGCTGCTCGAACGCCCCGTCAATTTCGACCAGCTGTATCGGTTTGTCGCGCGACAGGTCCGTGATCGCCTTTTTTGCCGAGACCTTGTAGTGACTGCCGTCCTTTTTGTTGTAGCCCTCATAGCTCGGGTCGGTCATCGCCAGGTTGTCGAACGACGTCGAGACCGTGCCCGTCTTGATCGTGCCGGCAAAGGCGCCGGTTTCGATCTTGATCGTGCGCTGCATGAAAATCGCATAGGAACTGAGCAGGGCAACGGCCGCAACCGGCAGCGTCCAGCGCATGGCACGCACGAAAACCGTGTTGATACGTGCCCAGCGCAATGCGCTGGAGCGCTCGCCCGCGTCGGCTATTTTGATGGATCGCGTGGCCATCATGTCTCCACTCGGCCGCAAATCCGCCTTTGCGAACCGTGTCATTCCAGGGGGTCGGGCTCAGCCGAACGCTCGAACCTTATCTGCGCGACAATCGCAGCATTAACAAGGCATCATTTCGCTTATCGCGCGATAAGGCGATTCAACTGCGCGGGCAAGGCAACAATCCGTGGCAAGCACAGATAACAACGCTAGAACAAGCGCTTGGCGGCGAGGTCGGCACCGGCGCGCATGGCCCGCAGCTTGGCCCAGACGACATCGGCGGTGAGACGCCCCATGCCGGCCGACGTGTCAAACCCGCAATCGGTGCCAGCCATGATGCGGGTTGCATCACCAATTGCCTCGGCTGCCTGCTCAAGGCGGTCGGCAATCAGCTCCGGGTGTTCGACATAATTCGTCTGGGTGTCGATGACGCCGACCAAAAGTGCCTGATCCGACGCCAGCTTGTGGTCACGAAACACCTTGATTTCATGGGCATGGCGGGGATTGGCGAACGGCATCATGAACGCCCCGACGTTGGCCTCGAGGATGGCACCCGCGATCTCGCGCAGAGGCACGTCCTGATCATGCGGCGATTCATAGTTGCCCCAGCAGACATGCAGGCGGACGCGCTCGCGCGGCAAACCATCAAGCACCCGGTTGATCTCGCCGACGACAAGGCGCACGAAATCGACAAACTCGGCAACCGGCCGGTCGGCATAACTAATATGGCGTTCCAGCGCGAGATCGGGCGCGTCGATCTGGAGAACGAGGCCGGCGTCAATGGCGGCCCGGTATTCGTGCGCGAGGGCATTGGCGACCTCGGCGAGGTATTCCTCGAACGTTGCGTAGTGTTGGTTCTTCATCGCCATGGCGACGATGCCTGGCGACGGTGCCGTCATGAAGGCATCGGCAAACGCTCCAGAATGGCGCTCGAGCGACGCCTTGAACAGGCTGATCTCGTCGGCATTGGCCCGTGCTCCCGTGTAAGCCACCGGGCCGATCGCCATCGGTGGTGCGAAATTGCTGACCGCGACCTTGCCGGCAAGCGCTGCATCGCGGGCGGCGGCGAACTCGGGATAGGCGGCAAGTTCACCACCGACCGGGCGCTCCCAGCTGCCGCCGAACCCGGACATGCGGTGCTGCACGTAGAGAAAAAACGCCTCGCGGACCTGTTCGCCGTCGCTTGGAACGTCAATGCCGGCCTTGCGCTGCTCATCGACGACCCAGTGGGTCGCCGCTTCCGCTACCTCGGCAAGTCGCGCCTCATCGATCGGCTCGCCGCGCGATCGTGTGGCGTAGAGTTCAACCAAATCGCGTGGCCGCGGCAGGCTGCCGGCGTGCGAAGTCAGAATTCGATTGGCAGGCATGGGTTCACGCTCCTGGTCGCGGCAGGTTACCCGAACGCAGCGTTCAATGACGGCGGGCGATGGCGCGACACCCTAATGCGTGAAGATATCCTCTTCAAAGCCGGCCAGGTCGAGGTCGCACCGGGTCGGCAGAAAATCAAACGCGGCCTGGGCCAGGTGTGCGCGGCCTTCGCGTGCCAGCATGGCATCGAGGCGCTCCTTCAGCTTGTGCAGATGAAGCACATCCGATGCCGCATAGGCCTGCTGTTGTTGGGTCAGCGTTGCTGCCGCCCAATCGGAGCTTTGCTGCTGCTTCGACAATTCAATACCGGCGAGTTCGGAGCACAGGTCCTTGAGGCCATGCCGATCCGTATAGGTGCGCACCAGCTTGGAGGCGATCTTCGTGCAATACAGCGGCGCTGTATCGACGCCGAGATAGTGCTTCATGACGGCGACGTCGAAACGCGCGAAATGGAAGATCTTCAGCACACTTTGGTCGGCCAGCAGCGCTTTGAGGTTAGGCGCATCATACCCGGTTTGCGAAAGCTGCACGAGGTGGGCCGTGCCGTCGCCGGCGGACAGCTGCACGACGCAAAGCCGGTCACGGTGCGGGCGCAGGCCGAGCGTCTCGCTGTCGACCGCAACGGATCCATGAAACGTCACGGATGCCGGCAGATCGCCCTTATGGACGGATATTTTTGCTGATGTCATGCCCGCCCCGCGCTTGCCGACGCGGCCATCCCGGCCGCCC
>JBPCVZ010000264.1:0-2897 GCA_051010015.1 Hyphomicrobiaceae bacterium | reverse complement strand
CATAGGCCTTGTAATCACCAAAGTACTTGGTGATCGCTGCCGTCAAAGACGTCTTGCCGTGGTCAACGTGACCAATCGTGCCGATGTTCACGTGCGGCTTGTTACGTTCAAATTTGCCTTTCGCCATTTTCGGCTCTCCGTGTTTCCTTGCCCGTTGCCGGGCCTTTTCAATTCTGTTTCGTTTTCAGTTCGCAATCAGGCGTATTTTTCCTGAATTTCCTGGGCCACGTTGGACGGCACAGGCGCGTAGTGATCGAACTGCATGGAGTATTGGGCCCGTCCCTGGGACATGGACCGCAGGTTGTCCACGTATTTGAACATGTTGGCCAACGGAACGTGGGCGTTGATGACCACGGCAATGCCGCGTGCTTCCTGGCCCTGGATCTGACCGCGACGCGAGTTCAGATCACCGATGACGTCACCAACATAGTCTTCCGGGGTGACAACCTCGACCTTCATGATCGGCTCGAGCAACTGTGCGCCGGCCTTCTGTGCACCTTCACGGAACGCGGCACGGGCCGCGATCTCGAAGGCGAGCACCGAGGAGTCCACATCGTGGTAGGCACCATCGATAAGCGTTGCCTTCACACCGAGCATCGGGAAACCGGCCAGCGGACCGGACGACAGGACACTTTGAATGCCCTTTTGCACACCCGGGATGTATTCCTTCGGCACATTGCCGCCGACGATCTTCGAAACGAATTCGAACTCTTCGCCCTCGGGGTTGGGTTCAAAGATGATCTTGACGCGGGCAAACTGGCCCGAACCACCCGACTGCTTCTTGTGGGTGTAGTCGATTTCGGCTTCGCGGGTGATCGTCTCGCGATAGGCCACCTGCGGGGCGCCAACATTGGCCTCCACCTTGAATTCGCGCTTCATGCGATCGACGAGAATGTCGAGGTGCAGCTCGCCCATGCCGGCGATGATTGTCTGGCCGGATTCCTCGTCGGACTTGACGCGGAAGGACGGGTCCTCGGCCGCGAGGCGGTTGAGCGCAATGCCCATTTTCTCCTGGTCGCCCTTGGTTTTCGGCTCGATGGCGATCTGGATGACCGGCTCCGGGAACTCCATGCGTTCCAGGATGACGGGCTTCAGCGGATCGCACAGCGTATCACCGGTTGTGGTTTCCTTCAGGCCGGCCACGGCAACGATGTCGCCGGCAAAGGCGATGTCGATGTCTTCACGGCTGTTGGAGTGCATCTGCAGCATGCGGCCGACACGCTCGCGCTTGTCCTTGACGGTGTTGAGCACCGACGAACCCTTCTCGATCTTGCCCGAATAGATGCGGGCGAAGGTCAGCGAACCGACAAACGGGTCGTTCATCACCTTGAAGGCCAGCATGGAGAGCGGCTCGTCGTCGGAGGCGACGCGGCTGATCTCTTCCTCGGTCTTCATGTCGATGCCCTTGATGGCCGGAATGTCGATCGGGCTCGGCAGGAAGTCCACGACGGCGTCGAGGAGCGGCTGCACGCCCTTGTTCTTGAAGGCACTGCCACAGAACATCGGGTAGAAGTCCACGTTGATGGTGCCCTGGCGGACCAGCGCGCGGATCTCGTCGTTGGACGGCATGTTGCCTTCCAGGTACGATTCCATCGCAGCCTCGTCGATCTCGACAACGGTCTCGATCAGCTTCTCGCGGTACTCTTCAGCCTGGTCCTTCAGGTCGTCGGGGATCTCGACGACGTCCCACTGGGCGCCGAGCGACTCGTCGCGCCATACGAGGGCGTTCATCTCGACCAGGTCAATCACACCCTTGAAGTCGCTTTCAGCGCCGATCGGCAGCTGCATGACGACCGGGATGGCGCCGAGGCGCGATCCGACCATTTCCACTGAGCGGAAGAAATCGGCGCCGATCTTGTCCATCTTGTTGCAGAAGATCATGCGCGGGACGTTGTACTTGTCGGCCTGGCGCCAGACTGTTTCGGTCTGCGGCTCGACACCGGCATTGGCGTCCAGCAGCGCAACGGCACCGTCGAGCACACGCAGCGAACGCTCGACCTCAATGGTGAAGTCGACGTGTCCGGGGGTGTCAATGATGTTGAAGCGACGCATCGAGCCGTCCCGGCCCTTCCAGAACGTGGTGGTCGCAGCGGACGTGATCGTGATGCCACGCTCCTGCTCCTGCTCCATCCAGTCCATGGTGGCGGCACCATCGTGAACTTCGCCGATTTTGTGCGACTTGCCCGTGTAATACAGGATGCGCTCGGTTGTCGTCGTCTTGCCGGCGTCGATATGCGCCATGATGCCGAAGTTGCGGTAGTCTTCAATTGCGTATTCGCGGGACATATCAAATGCCTTTCAATGCAAATGTTCGGTTGCGACCGATTACCAGCGATAATGCGAGAACGCGCGGTTGGCCTCGGCCATCTTGTGCGTGTCTTCGCGTTTCTTGACTGCGTTGCCGCGGTTGTTCGCCGCATCCATGAGTTCGCCGGAGAGGCGATCGACCATGGTCGACTCGTTGCGGTTGCGCGCAGCCGTGATCAACCAGCGGATGGCCAGGGCCTGACGGCGTTCAGGGCGCACGTCGACAGGAACCTGGTAGGTCGCGCCACCGACACGGCGGGACCGCACCTCGACCGTCGGCGCGACGTTTTCCAGCGCGGCATGGAAGGTGCCGATCGGCTCCTGCTTGGTCTTGTCTTCGATCGTATCGAAGGCGCCATACACGATGCGCTCGGCGACGGATTTCTTGCCGTCCAGCATGATGGCGTTCATGAACTTTGTGACGATCAGGTCACCGAATTTCGGATCCGGGTTGATCTCGCGTTTTTCTGCACTGTGACGTCGGGACATGCTCTTGTCTCTCAACTACCGTCGGAAACGTGACGCCCCGCGCCACGGTCCGAACCATTAATTCTACTTCGGACGCTTGGCGCCGTATTTGGAGCGGCGCT
>JBPCVZ010000263.1:0-3143 GCA_051010015.1 Hyphomicrobiaceae bacterium | reverse complement strand
CGATGCCCTGGAAGGTCGCCTGCTCCGATTCCGGCATGACGTTGATCGGGCGGTATTCGCTGGCGTGCGCGTAGTCGCGGTCGAACTCGCGGAACGCGGTATTGTGGTTGTGCAGCCAGGTGCCGGGCGCGATGTCCTCGGCCGCGAAGCCGACGGTCATGTTGTATTTCACGATCGCCTCGCCCTTGACGATGGCCCGGGCGGCGAGCTTGCTGCCGGCCGGGATCTTGTCGCGGGTCGTGACGCCCTCGCTCGGGATCTCGACGCCGCGGTCGATCACCTGGCGCGCGACGACGGAGTTGTCGCCGGGGTGCAGGCGGATGACCGGGCCGGCGACCTTTTTCTGGTCGAGCTCAAGCATGCGCCGCCTCCAGGCCGGGCATCGTGAAGCCGGAGGCGTCGAGCATCTCGACGAGCTTTTGCTGCTCCGTCTCGGTCAGTTCGACGAGCGGCGGGCGCAGGCGGTTCCATTCGGCGTCGCCGCCGTAGTGTGCGACGGCGGCCTTGAGGGCGGGGATCATGACGTAGGTCTGGAAGATGTTGCGCGTCGCGTTGAGGGCTTCCTGCTGGGCATCGGCATCGTCGCCCTGCCAGGTCGCGGCGAGCCTGGCGATCGGGCCCGGGTTGACGTTGGCGGTGGCGCTGATGCAGCCGGCGCCGCCCTCGCGCAGGGCCGCAAGCAGGAAGCTTTCCGAGCCCGGGAAGACGTCGAAGCCGTCGGGCTGGAACTCGTCGAGCATCGCCTTGGTGTTGGCCCAGTCGCCGGAGCTGTCCTTGGCGCCGGCGATGGTGCCGGGGTATTCCTTGAGCAGGCGCTCGATGAGGTTGAGCGTGATCGGCACCTGGGCGACCGGCGGGATATGGTAGAGGTAGATGCGCAGGCGCTCGTCGCCGACGCGCTGGATGATTTCCGAGAAATTGCGATAGAGGCCTTCGTCGCTGACGCCCTTGTAGTAGAACGGCGGCAGCATCAGCGTGCCGCCGCAGCCGAGTTCGACCGCGCGTTTGGTCAGCGCAACGGAGTCATCGAGCGCGCAGCAGCCGGTGCCGGGCATCATGCGCTCCGCCGGCAGGCCGGCTTCGACGAGGCTTTCGAGAAGGTGGAGCTTTTCGGACGTCGAGAGCGAATTGGCCTCGGAGTTGGTCCCGAAGATGGCGAGGCCGACGTCGTTCGCGATGAGCCATTTGCAGTGCTTGGCGAGGCGCCCGGCGTCGGGCTTCAGGTCGGCATCGAAGGGCGTGACGACGGGCGACAGGACGCCGCGGATTTTTTGGCTGGTGTTGGGCATGGTGGGGCTCCGGTGTGGTGGAGGGTGTTTGGGTTGGGGGTGTTGGGAATTCTTTTAGCAGAATTTTGGGGCACGGCGCGATAGCCGAGAGGCGCTGCAGGTGCGTTATTCGTGGCCGGATGATGCGCGGTAGGTTGGGTTAGCGGTCCACCAGCGTTTCGTCACGGTGCGCCGCCGCCCGCGTAACCCAACATGCGGGTGGCTCACACGTTGGGTTACGCGCGGGAGGAGACCTGCACGTGAGTTTCGGGAGCAGGGGCCGCGCTAACCCAATGGATGCTTGGGCACTTGGGATGTCACCGGCACTTGAACCGATCATCGAATCATTGATCGGTGATTTGAAGGATACTTTGCTTTACCTTCCGGATACTGTCCACGGACTCCCTGAGTTCACGGACTTCCTGCGCCGGTTGCTGGTCGCCACCGTTCATATCGTCCTGCTCGCCCGGAGGAGGTTCCGGAGGCATAATCAAATCAACGTCTCCGCCTTTGTAAAGAAAGTCGACGAGCTTGGTCACAGCTCGTTCTAGGGCATTGCGGTCCTCGCCATTCATCTCGTTGACTGCGCCATCGACTACGTCCTGAATTATTGCTCCGATACCAGCATCGCGCTCCTCATTGACCTGCCTTTCCAATGCAACAACGGCTGCATCGTTCTTCAATTGCATGCTGCGAAGCTCCTCCGCCTTAAGTTTAATCTGGAGAGTCTTCTCTGTAATACAGAGCGCATCGTTGATGATCTTGGTTATCACTTTGGCGAATGCCCAGACTACCGCTAAATCCAATACTATCGAGCCCGTCGAGGCACCTATGACGCGGACATCTTCTGGCGCTCCGCCCTTCGACATGGCAATGCCGCGACCGATCTCATGCCAAGCATCTGCCCAAGACTTTAGCTCAACCACGTTGCCGATAGCCGCTTCATTGGCGAACGTTACTCGGACGACGATATTGTGATCAATCTGTCTCGGCAACTCCACCAGCCCCCTAAGCCCATCCTCAATTTGTTGAGCTTGATTTAGGGCGGAATGGAAATGACTGACGATTTCAGTGAGACGGTTAGCAGCCGTGGCAACATCAACGACATTGCGGAAAAGAATATCCTCAACAACGCTGATTCCATTCTGTCCGAGAAAGTCTAGAATTTTTAGCTTGGCGAGATAAGTTTGCTGGGCTGAGCTAAGAGAGTGAATATTGACAGCTTCAAGTGCGGATTTGAGTTCCTCTTTCTCGGTTTCAACCGGTTGATGCGGTTGGTTTGGCTGAGCGTTGGCTTGTAATTTGCCTTCTAGAGTTTGATATTTTTGCTGGATTTGACGTTTGCGGATCTCTTTGTCGATCCAATTCAGTAGGTCGTATAGTTCAGTGACTTGCACGGTTAATCCTCGTTTTTTGGATTGACTGAATAATTACGGGGCGGTGCAGTTCATCTACAAAGTCCTAACCGTTTCGATGCTCATCAACAGACGGTTGACGTTTAACACGCACCCGCTGAACATCTCTTCGTTGGCGGATGAAGACATCATGACGTTCCGCACTTGAGGCCGTCGGGATCACGTCACTACCCGTCATGCACGGCCGTCAGCGCCCACCACTGCCGTGACGCTGCAATATTGCTTCGGCTTGGACTGGCCCCGGCCTGCGCCGGGGTGACGACCGTGGGTGGGGCGGGAACATGTCGGCGACGGTTGACCGGTGACGCGCGGCGCCGGCGTCGGTTCACGCACCGCGAAGCGAGAGCGCCATGACCGAGGATAAAACATCGAAGCTGCTCGTCCTCAGTGGACCGGTCGGCGTTGGCAAGACGACGGTCGGGCACGAGCTGTCGGGGCGGCTGGCGCAACTGGCCATGCC
>JBPCVZ010000262.1:0-11399 GCA_051010015.1 Hyphomicrobiaceae bacterium | reverse complement strand
ATGGTGCAGCGGCGAGTGGTGACATCGAGGATGTCGGCGGTGTCAAACTGCTCGCGCGGTCGGTTCAGGGGCTCAACCCGAAAGATCTGCGCGGGCTCGTGGATGCGGGCAAATCGCAAGTGGAGTCCGGCGTTGTCGCGATTGTCGGTGTGACCGAAGATGGCAAGGCAGGCCTCGCTGTCGGCGTGACGGATGATCTGGCCAAGCGTTTGTCTGCGGTCGATCTGGTGCGGACCGGGTCCGAGGCGCTTGGCGGCAAGGGTGGCGGCGGCCGGCCGGACATGGCACAGGCCGGCGGCCCGGACGGCAGCAAGGCCGATGATGCGCTTGCGGCGATCCGGGCGGCGCTGGCCTCCTGACGGCGGCGGCGGCATCCACCACCGCCGCGCGGCAATGGCAGTGGGCGCTTGGGCACCATTGGCAGCGCGATGCTAAGACGACATAGCACCGCTGTGCCATAATGAGCGCCAGTGATTCTGAAACGCGCGCGGTGAAGCCTGATGGCAGCCCCTATCGATGTCAGTGTGTTCAAGGACGGCATGATTGTCCTTGCAACTGCTGCCGTGCTGGTGCCGCTGGCCCGCCGCGCCGGTATCACGCCGGTCGTGACGTTTCTTGCGGCCGGTGCGATCTTCGGGCCGTTCGGACTCGCGGCACTGACGAACTATGTCCCGGCGCTGTCGTGGATATCGATATCGCGCAATGACGGCCTTGGCATCGTTGGTGAACTCGGTGTCGTCGCGCTGCTGTTTCTGATCGGTATCGAGCTGTCGTTCCAGCGCCTGATGACCATGCGGCGCCTCGTTTTCGGGCTCGGCGGGCTACAGATCCTGCTCGCGGCGGCGATCATCGGCGGGCTGTTGTACCTCGTTGGCGCCGAGCCGGCGGTGGCGGTGACGATCGGCTTTTCGCTGGCGCTGTCGTCGACGGCAATCGTGATCGAGACACTTTCGCGCCAGGGCCGCCTTGGCACGACGACGGGGCGCGCGACATTTTCGGTCCTGTTGATGCAGGACCTCGCCGTCGTGCCGCTGATCTTCCTCGTCACGATCATGAGCGGCGACGGGCGTGAGTCGATCACCGGCGCCGTCTTCCTGGCGTTCGGCCAGGCGATCCTGGCGATTGGCGTGATCTCGGTTGTGACGGGATATCTGCTGCGGCCGCTGTTTCGCATGGTGGCCGATGTCGAAAGCCCGGAGCTGTTCGTCGCCGCGACGCTGCTGGTGATCGTCGGCTCGGGCATGGCAACGGCGGCGGCCGGCATGTCGATGGCGCTCGGCGCGTTCGTCGCCGGCCTCATCCTCGCCGAGACGGAATACCGGCGTGCCATCATGGCGACGGTCGAACCCTTCAAGGGGCTATTGCTCGGCGTGTTCTTCTTCTCGGTCGGCATGAGCCTCGACCTGCTCGTGGTGGCCTCAAATCCGGTCTGGGTGATTGGCGGTACGCTGGTCCTGATCGCAAGCAAGCTGCTGACGGCCTATCCGCTGCTGCGCTGGTTCGGCATCCAGCGACCTTCGGCGATCGAGACCACTTTCCTGCTGGCGCCGGGCGGTGAATTCGCCTTCATCACGATCGGACTTGGCGTGATCGGCGGCCTGCTCCACAAGGAGCTCGCCTCGGTGATGCTGGCCGTGACGACCTTGACGATGCTGCTCATCCCCTTGATGGATGTGCTGGGCCGCCACCTCGCGAATTTTGTCGCACCGCCGGCGGGACCCCTGCCGATTGCCCTGATTACACCGGACGTCAGGGATCATCAGCCCCGCATGATCATCATCGGGTTCGGCCGGGTCGGGGACCTCGTGTCGGATCTGTTGGAAACCCATGGCGTGCCGTACCTCGTCATCGACCGCGACCCGGCCATCGTCAGCCATGGCCATCACAACGGAAAACCGGTGTTCTACGGCGATGCCGGAGATCCGAACTTCTTGCGCCAGTGCGGCATCCGTGGCGCTGACGCGGTGCTGATCACGATCAATCGGCCGTCGGAAACCGAACACGTCATGCAGGCCGTACGCGCCTTGCGCCCGGATATCCCCCTGATCGTGCGTGCGCGCGACGCAGAGCATGCCCGCAAACTCTATGATCTCGGGGCCACCGATGCGGTCCCCGAAACGATCGAGGCCAGCCTGCAGCTCTCGGAGGCCGCGCTGGTCGGTATCGGCGTGCCGACGGGGCCGGTGATTGCCTCGATCCATGAAAAGCGGGACGAGTTCCGAGCCGTGCTGCAAGGCGCCGGTGGCTATGCCGGGCAGGCGGGGCACCGCTCGGTGCGTGGCCGGCGCGGTGCCAGTGAGGCGGCGGCGGCCGACGAGGTCGACGAAACCGACACGGGTGATGCCGATAGCGCGGTCAAGTCGTCGACGGAGTGACGTGACGCGTATCGTTTGCCGCGACCGCGCCCGATCGCCATCCCGATCGCCATGGCGATATCTATCCGCGCGCCGTCGCACCGTGCTCGCAAAACGCGCGATGCTCATCCTAAATTGACGAACCGAAATCAAGGATAGGGTGCACACCATGGCCAACGATGCAGCACGCTCCGGCTCAACCGACGAGACACCGAAGGTCACGCGCGAACTCGCCGAATGGACCGCCAACTTCTCCAATCGCGACGTCACGCCGTCGGCCCGTACCTGGGCCGTGCACACGCTGCTCGACTGGATCGGGGTGACCGTTGCCGGTGCCCGCGAGCCGCTCGCTGAAATCCTTACCGAGCAGTATGCGGAAGATGAAGGCGCGTGCACGGTTATTGCGACGGGCAAACGCGCGCGACCGCATGATGCCGCCATGCTCAACGGCTCGGCCGGCCACGCGCTCGACTACGATGATGTCAACGCCAGCATGGGCGGCCACCCGTCCGCACCGGTCGCACCGGTCGTACTTGCGCTTGGCGAGCAACTCGGCGCCAGCGGCGAAGACATCCTGCGGGCGTTCATTGTCGGCTACGAGGTCGAGTGCGCGCTGGGCAGCATGGGCGGCGTCGAACATTACAACAACGGTTTCCATTCCACCGGCACGATGGGCACGTTCGGCGCGGCCGCCGCAGCCTGCAACCTGATGCAGCTCGATGTCGACCAGATCATGAACGCGTTCGGCATCGCCGCCACCCAGGCGTCCGGCATCAAGTCGATGTTCGGCACCATGACGAAGCCGTTGCATGCGGGTAAGGCCGCGATGAACGGCCTGATCGCAGCCCAGATCGCCGCCAAGGGTTTCACGGCCGGTCAGGACGCCATTGAATGCGCCCAGGGCTTCATGGATGTCTCGGCGCCGGGCTTCAAGGCACGTCATTTCACGGCCGGCGGCAACGTGCCGATGGAAGTCGAGAACAATCTCTTCAAGTATCATGCGTCCTGCTATCTGACGCATTCCACGATCGAGGCGGTCTCAGCCCTGCGTGATCAGCACCAGATCGGTCTGGATGACCTCAAGGAACTCAAGCTGTTCATGCCGCCGACGCATAAGCTGGTTTGCGACATTCCCGATCCGCAATCCGGCCTCGAGATCAAGTTTTCGATCCGCCAACTCGCGGTGATGGCACTCGATGGGGCCAATACGGCCGCGCTCGACACCTACAACGACGCCAATGCCGCTGCGCAAAAGTATGCCGACGGACGCGCCAAGATCACGGTTGTGGAAAAACAACTGAGCGGCAAGCACGCTGGAGCCGTGTCGATCGAAACCACGGATGGACGCACCATGGTGAGCGAGGTCGATGTCGGCAAACCGGCAACGGATGTCGATGAGCAGTGGCGCAAGCTCGAGCACAAGGCGCGTACGATCATGACGCCGATTGTCGGCGAGGCGCGCTGCGGTGCGATCGTCACTGCGGTTGTCGCCCTGCCGCAGGCCGGGTCGGTCAGCGAGCTCATGGCGGCGCTCGACTGATCAGCATCTGGATGGCGGGCGCCGCGACCCTAAGCGGTGCCCTCCACGCGACG
Organism: Hyphomicrobiaceae bacterium; assembly: GCA_051010015.1. Classification (GTDB taxonomy): domain Bacteria; phylum Pseudomonadota; class Alphaproteobacteria; order Rhizobiales; family Hyphomicrobiaceae; genus CAJQQK01. The sequence continues at coordinate 7,452 of JBPCVZ010000262.1, read as the reverse complement.
TACGAACTCATCCGATCAAAAAAATTTCAGCGCACGATTATCGCCGGTGATGCGCGCCGGCGCTGCCGGCGCGTGCGCAGCCTGTGCATAAAGGTCTGGAAACAGGCGTTTTTTGGCCGGAATGTCGCGCGCTCGGTGTGCCCGCGATCCGATAACTGATGCGCCGATCATGGATATCAGGTATGCGCGGCACGCATGACTGTGGCTTGCATGCCTCTACGATCGTCAATATGATTTCGCCTACGACTAAAGGATAAAAATAAATCCGGGTCCGGAAACGTCAATACAAGGAGGAACCTGTGGGCGATGTCGTAAAATCGGCCGAGCGCGTGCTTGCGATCTTCGAGGTTTTTGAAGCGGAGCGCCGGCCGCTCCGAATTTCAGAGCTGGTCAGCCGCCTCGAAATCCCTCAATCCAGCACATCAACACTTATGAAAACGTTGGTTGCCCGTGGTTTGGTAGAATTTGATCCCGAAAACCGCACATTCAAACCAACCGTTAGACTGGCTTTCCTCGGCAACTGGGTTGTCGGCTCGACGGACGGCCTCGCGCAAATCCAGTCACTCGCCCACCGCCTGTCCATCGAGACCGGTGAGATGGTGATTGTGGGATCGCAAAACGGGCTTTGCGTCCAGTACCTGTCACTTGTCACGCAGAAGAATATACCGCAGGCGCGTTTGCGCCCGGGGCTGTGCCGGCCGCTGCATCGCGCCGGGCTCGGCATTATGCTGCTGACACAGAAACCCGACAACGAAGTCGCCCGCATCGTCCGGCGTTACAATGCCGAGGCGGAAGAAGGCGAGGTTATCGTGCCGGAGTCGGAGGTACTGTCGCTGGTCCGCGAGGCGCGCGTCAAAGGCTACTGCCAGACGGCCAACCTGGCTGCACGCGGCGGCGGGACGATTGCCACGCTGCTGCCCTGGCCGACGGTCGGGCCGTTGGCGATCGGGCTCGGTGCAACGGTCGACCGCCTCAGTGCGCGGTCTGACTTCCTACGCCAGACACTGTTGCGCGAAGTGTCCGGGTTTGGCGCGATGGCCGCCGAATAGCCGCGCGCGTACGCAGAACCATCAAGGGGCCGTCTCGCTCAAGCCGGACGGCCCTTTTGTTTGCGTGCATGCCGGTCACGCTCCGGCGGTAGTGCATGCCCACCGTGGCCGCCGCTAAGCATTTGATGCTCAAGCAATAAACGCTTCGACGAGTTTTACGAAATCCTCGAAGCGGTCGTGGTGGACCCAGTGTCCGGCGCGGTCGAAATCGACGACTTTCGGGTCGCACTTGAAGGCGGCGATGCGGCCGTCCTGGAGCGGGTTCGATGCCCAGCTCTCGTTGCCGTAGACCAGCAGCGTCGGGCATTTGATCGCCCCCCACAGGTCCTCTAGGGCGTCCTGCGGCATGTCCGTCGGCGGCCAGGCGCGGCAGTAGTTGTCGAACTTCCAGCTGTACGTGCCATCCTCGTTCTGATTGACGCCGTAGAGTGTCAGGTGATCGGCCATGTCCGCGCTCAGGTGCCCGTTCTTGGCGCGCATGCGGCTGGCGGCCTCCTCCAGTGACGGATAGCGTTTCGGGCGCCGGGCCGACAGGGCGCGCTTGCGCTCGATCCATTCACGCAGCTTGTCGGCGGGCGTCTTGCGGGCCTCATCCGCGATCCGCTCGGGTGACGGCCCGAGCCCCTCGATGGCGACGAGCTTGCGCACGTTGTCGGGATAGAGCGCGCTGTAGCGGATCGAGATGTTGCCTCCCAGCGAGTGAGCGACGATCGTGACGGGGGCGAGGCCTTGCTGGTGAATGAGCTGGGCGAGGTCGTAGACATAGCCGGCCATGGAATAATCGCCATCGCTGGTCCAGGCGCTGTCGCCGTGGCCGCGCAACTCCGGCACAATGACACGGTACTTGTTGCGCAGGCGCATCGCGACCTGATCCCAGCTGCGGCCGTGGTCCATGCCACCATGCAGCAGGATGAGCGGCGGCAGATGATGGTTGCCCCAGTCGAGCCAGTGCAGGCGCAGGCGCTGCGATCGGTAGAAATTCGAACTTGGACCTGATGATACGGGAGCCATGGCGCCGCCTTGCTTGCGTCGTGTCGGGAAATCGATCAAATCCATGCATCGTCTGACCATGGCATGGCAAGTCCAGCGGCGTCGCAGCATGTCGCAGACCGCTTAACAAGGAGTACGGAAGTTTGGCCGACGAACTGTATCAAAAGGGCGACCGGGTGCGCCGCGAGGTGCTCGGCGACAAGCATGTCGATCGCCAGGTCGCCAACGCCGACCCGTTTGCCGCGACGATCCAGGACTATGTGACCCGGATCGGCTGGGGCGAGGTATGGGGGCGGGAAGGGCTCGACCGGCGCTCGCGCTCGATACTGAACCTCGGCATGCTGGCCGCGCTCGGCAAGGACCATGAGATGAAGGTGCACATCAAGGGGGCGCTCAGAAACGGCGTGACGCGCGACGAGATCGCGGAAATCTTCCTCCAGGTTGCGCTTTATTGTGGTGCACCGGCGGCGCTCGAGTGCTTCCGGCTCGCTCGCGAAGTGTTTGCCGACGTCGATGCCAACGGCATGGACTAGGGCCCGTGGACACTTAGCGCGCGCCGGGCCGGTTGCGGGCTAGGCGCCGCGGCACGTGACCATTAAGCTCAGGCCGCGAACAGCGCTTGAGTTCCCGACACCGCTTTGGCAATGTCATTCCCAATAATGAGACGAAAAATAACCATTCTGCCAGACCAATTCTCCAAACGTCATCGCATCCGGCGATAGCTGCATCTCAAGTCACAGGGATGAGAGGACACACCATCCATGGCCGTCAATGAGCCCCAGGTCGCCCTCAATCAACCGATCGGCGACACCGTCAGGACGACGACCTGTTACATGTGCGCGTGCCGTTGCGGCATCAAGGTTCATTTGAAGGATGGCAAGGTCCGCTACATCGAGGGCAACCGCGATCACCCGATCAACAAGGGCATCTTGTGCGGTAAGGGCTCGGCCGGGATCATGCAGCATTATTCGCCGGCCAGGTTGCAGGCACCGATGAAGCGGGTCGGCCCGCGCGGTTCCGGTGAGTTCAAGGAAATTTCCTGGGAGGAGGCGCTCGAGACGGCGGGCGGCTGGCTGAGCGACATCCGCAAGAACGACCCGAAGAAGCTGGCGCTGTTCACGGGGCGCGACCAGTCACAGGCGCTGACGGGCTGGTTCGCGCAGCAGTTCGGTACGCCGAATTTCGCGGCGCATGGCGGTTTCTGCTCGGTCAACATGGCGGCGGCCGGGCTCTACACGTTTGGCGGCTCGTTCTGGGAATTCGGCGAGCCGGACTGGGAACACACAAAATTCTTCATGATGTTCGGTATCGCCGAAGACCATGGCTCGAACCCGATCAAGGCGGGGCTCGGAAAGCTCAAGGCACGCGGCGCCAAGGTCGTCGTCGTCAATCCGGTGCGCACCGGATATGGCGCGATCGCCGATGAGTGGATCGGCATCAAGCCGGGCACCGATGGCATGTTCGTTGCGGCCCTAATCCGCGAGTTGTTGGTCAACGAGCAGATCGACCTCGAGTCGCTGGTGCGCTATTCGAATGCGCCGTGGCTGGTGATCGATGATCCGGGCGCCAGCGATCACGGCCTGTTCGCGCGCGACGGCGATGGCAAGCCGCTGTGCCTCGACAAGACCTCGGGCGAGATCGTCGATGCGACGCGGGTCGACATCACGCCGTCGTTGATCGCCGATGACGTGACGCTCGCCGACGGGCGCAAGGCGGCGACGTCGTTTCGCCTGCTCGCAGCCCGCTTCCTCGGCGCCGAGCACGCCCCGGAAAAGGCCGCAGCGATCACCGGCGTGCCGGCCGACACGATCCGCCGCCTCGCCGCGGAAATGGCCGACGCCGCGTTCAATCAGGCGATCGAGCTCGACATTCCGTGGACCGACTGGGCCGGCCGCGAACACAAGACGACCAAGGGCCGGCCGGTCTCGATGCATGCAATGCGCGGCATCTCGGCCCACTCCAACGGCTTTCAGACGTGCCGCACGCTGCACATTCTGCAGATCCTGCTCGGCACGATCGATTGCCCGGGTGGCTTTCGTTACAAGGCGCCGTTCCCGAAGCCGACGCCGCCACCATTAAAACCGTTCGGCAAGCCGGGCACGATCAAGCCGGATACGCCGATGGGCGGCCCGCCGCTCGGTTTCACGACCGGGCCCGAGGACCTGCTGGTGCACGCGGACGGCAAGCCGGCGCGGATCGACAAAGCCTACTCCTGGGATGCGCCGGTCGCGGCCCACGGCCTGATGCATATGGTCATCACCAATGCGGCCAACCAGGATCCCTATCCGGTCGATCTGTTGTTCATGTACATGGCCAACATGAGCTGGAACTCGTCGATGAACATTCCGGCGGTGCTGCGCAACCTCACCGCCAAGGACGAGGCGACCGGTGACTACAAGATCCCGAAGATCATCTATTCGGACGCTTACTTCTCCGAGATGGTGCCTTATGCCGACCTGATCCTGCCGGATACGACCTACCTCGAGCGCTGGGATTGCATCTCGTTCCTCGACCGGCCGATCTCGGACCCGGATGCGCCGGCGGATTCGATCCGCCAGCCGGTGGTCGAGCCGGATCGTGACGTGCGCCCGTTCCAGGAAGTGGTGCTGCAGCTCGGCGCCAAGATCGGCCTGCCGGGCTTCGTCGACGACAGCGGTGCGCCGAAGTATCCGGGCGGCTATCCGGATTACATCGTCAACCACGAGCGCGCGCCGGGCGTCGGGCCGCTCGCAGGTTTCCGCGGCGAGGACGGCAGCAAGTACGGCAAGGGCGCGCCGAACGCCAAGCAACTCGACCAGTACATCGAGAACGGCTGCTTTTATGCGCATGAACTGGCGCCCAACCAGCGCTATTACAAGCACGCCAACAAGGGCTACCTCGACTGGGCCGAAGAGGTTGCCTTCATGGGCCACGGCAACCCGGTGACGTTCCAGCTCTACCTGGAGCCGCTGCAAAAGTTCAAGCTGGCCGCCGAGGGGCATGGCGACGTGCGCCCGCCCGACAGCCACAAGCAGCGCATCGCGCGCTTCTTCGACCCGATCCCGTTCTGGTATGCGCCGTTCGAGGGCACGCTGCTCGACGAGGATGAATACCCGATGCATGCCGTCACGCAACGGCCGATGGCGATGTACCATTCGTGGGGCTCACAGAACGCCTGGCTGCGCCAGATCCACGGCTTCAACCGGCTGCACATGCACACCTCGAAGGGTGAGGCGCTCGGCGTCAAGACGGATGACTGGGTGTGGATCTCGAGCGCGATTGGCCGCGTCAAGGCGCAGGTGCAGCTGATGGATGGCGTCAACCCGGACACGGTGTGGACGTGGAACGCGATCGGCAAACGCGCCGGGGCGTGGAACCTCGATCCGAACGCGCCGGAAGTCAAGAAGGGCTTCCTGCTCAACCACCTGATTTCCGAACTGCTGCCGGAACGCGATGGCGGCTACCGCTTCTCGAACAGCGATCCGATCACGGGCCAAGCGGCGTGGTATGACCTGCGCGTCAAGATCGAGAAGGCGCCACCGGCGGAGATCGGCCAGACCTTGCCGCAATTCGAACGCCTCAAGCCGACCAACCTGCTGCCGCGCCCGGAGCAGCTGCAATTCAGCGGCGATCGCCGGACGAGAGCAAAATCATGACCAGTTTGCCAGCGCCATCGGCCAAGAAACTCGGCCTTGTCATCGACCTCGACACCTGCGTCGGCTGCCAGGCCTGTGCGACGTCGTGCAAGGAATGGAACACCGGTGGGTTTTCCGGGCCACTCTCCGACCAGGACCCCTACGGTGACAACCCGCACGGGACCTGGCTCAACCGCGTCCATTCGTTCGAAGCCGGGGAAGGCGACAATAGCAGGACAGTGCATTTCCCGCGCTCGTGCCTGCATTGCGAAACGCCGGCCTGTGTCACGGTGTGCCCGACAGGGGCGTCCTACAAGCGCGCCGAGGATGGCATCGTGCTGGTCAACCCGGACACCTGCATCGGCTGCAAGCTGTGTTCGTGGGCGTGCCCGTATGGCGCGCGCGAATATGACTATGCCGACGGCGTCATGAAGAAGTGCACGCTGTGCGTCGACCGCATCTACAACGAGACGTTGGAGCCGGAGGATCGTCAGCCGGCGTGTGTGCGGGCCTGCCCCACGGGCGCGCGGCATTTCGGCGATCTCGGCGACCCGTCGAGCGATATCTCGCAGCTGGTTGCGGAGCGGGACGGCGTCGCGCTGATGCCGGAACTTGGCTACAAGCCGGTCAACCGTTATCTACCGCCGCGCGAACGGCGCAACGCGCCCGCAGCCAAGCCCGCCGCCGAACCGGCGGCGACGGCCGCACCGGATGCCGGTGTCGTCGACAAATTCTTTGCCTGGGCCGACAAGGCCCTGACGCGCTGATCGCCTGTTGAATCCGCCATTGCGTATGAAACTGGCGATCAGCTTATTGTTCTGCTTCAACTTTCCTCTAAAAAATGCCAAGGCATTTTTGTCGGGTCGAAGCACGAGGAGCCCGAAGCCCATGCATCCCGCCTATTCGGTCATATTCTTCACCACCGCCTCCGGCGCTGGCTATGGCCTGCTCGTCTGGCTCGGCGTCGCGCAGCTGTTCGACCAGATGCCGCAGAACTGGTGGTTCCGGTTCTTCGCGTTTGGCCTCGCGCTGGGGCTGATCACCGCCGGGCTGATCTCGTCAACCTACCATCTCGGCCGGCCGGAGCGCGCGATGAACGCGTTTTCGCAATGGCGCACGTCGTGGCTGTCACGCGAAGGTGTGCTCGCGGTTGCGACCTATGTGCCGGCAGGGCTGTTCGCGCTGGCGGCGATCTTCGGTCTGTTCGAGGGCGCGATCGGGTTTTGGGCGTTCCTGACGATCATCGGCGCGCTGCTGACGGTGTGGTGCACGGCGATGATCTACAACTCGCTGACGACCATCCGGGCGTGGAACGACGCCTTTGTGCCGCCGGTCTATGTGATCCTCGGCCTGGCGACAGGGGGCGTCCTGTTCTGCGGTCTGGCGACGCTGTTCGGTACGGTTGGTGCCGGCGCGGTGTGGGCGGCGCTGCTGGCCGTGGTGGCCGGCTGGGTGCTCAAGGTGCTCTACTGGTCGCGGCTCGACGGGCGCGCGCTGACCCTGACGCCGGCCGACGCGATCGGCCTGCCGAAGCTCGGCCCGGTGAAACCGCTCGAGGCGCCGCACAGCCAGGCGAACTTCGTGATGCGCGAGATGGGCTACATGGTCGGGCGGCGCCACGCCGAGCGGCTGCGGATGTACACCGTGATCGGGCTGTTCGTGCTCCCGGCGCTGTGTTGTCTGGCGCTGCTGGCGCTGCCGTCCGGTTTCGCGCCGCTGTTCGGTGTCGTCGCGGTGCTGTCGGCGGCGGCGGGCGTTCTGACCGAGCGCTGGCTGTTCTTCGCCGAGGCACAGCACGT
>JBPCVZ010000261.1:0-2596 GCA_051010015.1 Hyphomicrobiaceae bacterium | reverse complement strand
GGCTTAACATGCTGCGCCGGGCTTTCTGAGCCGGCGCCGCTGATCCCGCGACGTGACAAGCCCGACGAACTGGGTTGCACCGAGAGTTTACGAAGCCAGGGCCAGCAGTTGTCAGGAGCGGTTGGCTCCTTGCTTGTCATTCTATCGAATGCATCCAACGACCGCTGCTGGCCCATCGCGTTGGTCATGATCTGCAGCGATCCGCGCCTGCAAAGCGTCAGCTATCGAGGGAGAAGCGGTCGCAAATTGATAGCATTGTGCGAATGACCTGTGTCCGTCCAATCACATTCCATCCAGTCAATCGTTTTGGATGAACTGGGTGAACATCGACTGCTGATGTGGATAGTTCGGTGCCGCGAGCAGCTGCGCGAACCTCACGAAACCGCACAGACTGCCGAAACCGTTGAGTAATCCCAAAAGCCGAAATGGAGAGGCTGGGTCCGCGCGGATCCACAATGTCCGCTGCCGGCGAGAGCTGCCTAAGCCTTAGCAGTGCAACACCAGGGGCAGCTCACGGAATCTAGGAAAATTCATCGAGCAGCACTCTCGCGTGTTTCAGGTCCGCAGTATCGGATCCTTCGGTGAACCAATCGTAGACTGGTGCCAGGACATCGCGAGCGTCGTTTAGCTTACCCTTGTCGCGCCACAGCTGGGCCAGGTTCATTGCAGCGCGAAGCTCGAACGATTTGGCTTGTTGTCGCTGAGCAACGAGAAGCGCCTCTTGGAAGCAGGATTCCGCCTGAGGCACATCGGGGGAGGTCTTTCGCAACAGCAGGGCACCTCGTCGTCTATGAAGCTCGGCATTCCACCACACTTCGCCGGTCCTCTGCGTTGCCTCTAGAGCCTCGCCTAGCGCGTCAAGTCCCGCGTCGATCTTTTCGAGGTCGCTGTATGCCTCTGCCTTGAGGCTTAGGTAATACGGTACGAATAACCCTGCACCGGTGCTACGCCAGTCTGACAGACCTTCGCCTATCTGGCTCAGTCCTTCATCCGTCTGTCCGAGGTTCGCTACGGCCCAGCCACGCATGACCTTGCTAAATGCCAGCCAGTGAGGGAAACCATGTTCGGTTGACAGATTGACACCAGCGTCGGCGCGCTCATAGACGCTCTGCCCATCTCCACGGAATTGCAGTCCCATGGCTGCGATACACAGAGCAAAGGCATGGCTGAAATGATGGTCCAACTGCGTTGCCAGCGACAGCGAGCCTTGCATACTCACAAGGGACTGTTCTGGGTAACCCATCAGCCAGAGCGTTTTACCGGCATAGGCGCGACAGGCGACGCCGGGGTCTTGACCGACCTGGAATATTGCATGACTGCGTTGTTCCGGTGCGTAGCGGGCGTCAACCTCCTCAAAGTTGCGCCGCGCCGAACCAAGCTCTCCGGCCCACAAGCGGGCGGCCCCTGAAACATAATGCCCAACAACCTGGAGCTGTTCCACACCGCTGCGGTCGGCCAGACCTTGCAGTTCCTCAGCCAGCTGTTGTGCCAACGCCAAATCTGGCCGGGCCACATACAGGCGCCACAGCCCGAACAGGACCGGAAACACGTCCTCGTTGTCTCCAAGTTGCTGGCATAGTTGGCGAGCCCTTGAGTAGGCCGCCTCTACTTCCGGTGCTCCATGCCCTCTCGAGATGATTGCTGACGCTCCAAGCGCGGTTTGCAGCTGCAGCTCTTGTTGATGGCGTGCCTGCGTCTTCGGCAAGGACTGCAGCAATGTGAGACCCATCGTGAAATGGCTCATTGCTTCCTGATGGGCTGACCTAGCACTCGCCCGCTGACCGGCGCGATGGCAGTAGCTGATGGCTTGCTCTGCAAGATCCGCCTCGGCGTAGTGATGTGCCACCAGCTCGGGTTGCGTCTCTACAATTTCGGGGAACCGGCGTTCCAGAAGCTCTGCAACGAGACGATGGCTCTGCTGTCGTGTCCGTCTTAAAAGCGACTGATAGGCTGCGTCTTGGATCAACGCGTGCTTGAAGACATATCTGGCTCGCGGCGGGCGACCGCGCTGATAGAGCAGTTCGGCGTCTACCAGCTGCCCGAGACCCTCTTGCAGTACACCGTCGGCAACCGTGGAAAGGCCGGAAATCATCTCGTAGGCGAATTCACGCCCAAGTACCGAGCCGAGCTGCGCAAGCTCGCGAACCTGCGTAAGCGAGTCTAGGCGCGCCATCAGTGACTCTTGCAAGGTATCGGGGATGGCCAGCGACGACAAAGTTCCAGCAAGCTCGAAGCGTTCGCCGGCATCAATCAGTATGTCGGAGGCAAGGATGGTTTTGGTCAATTCCTCGACGTAAAGCGGCACCCCATCGGTCTTGGTGACAATGTGGCCGACCACGTCTTCGGGCAACGGCTTCAAGCCGACGACGCGCGCGATGAGTGCCTCGGCGTGCGGGCGTTCCAGCCGGTTGAGTGTGATCGGTGTGATATGCGATCGTGCTGGCCACGACGGCACAAATTCGGGCCGCGCCGTAAGCACCATCAAGATTGGGACGGTCGGTGCCTGCTCGATCAAATGTCGGAGCAGCTCCAGTGTCGAAGGATCGGCCCAGTGTAGGTCCTCCCACAATTGCAGGAACGGCTGACGTTCTGCCGT
>JBPCVZ010000260.1:0-27015 GCA_051010015.1 Hyphomicrobiaceae bacterium | reverse complement strand
TTGCCGATGTAGCCACGTTGGCAAACCTTCGGACGGCACCGCGGCCATTTCCCGTACGTGCCCGGCGGGCAGGCCTTTGGTCTGCGGCAGTCCGGCCACTTGCCGATGTAGCCGCGTGGGCAAACCTTTGGACGGCACCGTGGCCACTTGCCATGCATACCCGGCGGGCACACCTTAGGCCTGCGGCAGTCCGGCCATCTGCCGATGTGGCCTGGCGGGCAGACTTTCGGGCGGCATCGCGGCCACTTGCCGTAGGTGCCTGGTGGACAGACTTCCGGCCTCGGACGATAGCAGTTCGGCCACTTGCCGATCTGACCACGTGGGCACACGTTCGGACGACAACGTGGGTAGCGACCGTGCGTACCTGGCGGGCAGACCTTTGGTGGCTCGACGATCTCCTTGCAGCGGGGATACCGGCCATAGGTACCGGGCGGACACTGCTTGGGCGGATCGACGACGCGCGTCTTGCAGTTTGGGTACTTGCCGACCGTGCCTGGCGGACAGCGACGTTCCTTGCGTACGCACTTGCCGCCGACCAGGCGGTAGCCCGGCGGGCAGGCCTTCGGCAGCGGCGGAGGCGCGATGGCTGGCAGTGCCTGCACCGGGCAGAAGCTAGCTGCGACAAATGCCGTCGCCGCGTCCTGGTCATCGCCGGCATTGGTGTTTTGGAACGTGCCACCGGGCGCGAAAGTGATCCGTGCACGGTTTGGAATCTCGCAACCGTTGGCGCGTGCGAGATCTTCGGAAACGTCGATCCAAGTCCACATGAACAATTGCTGCGTCGGCATCAAGCTGACCGGCGGATGCGTACAGTTGTAATTGGGGCCGGCTGCCACGCATGGCCAGCTAAACAGTGCCGTGCTGCCGCCGAGCGGGTTGTCCTCGAGCTGAACCGGGCCATTGTAGACGCCTGGACCCTGGTTGGTGACCGTGACGCGATAGGCGCAACGGAAACCGCCAGCGATTTGCGCGCATTGTTCCGGTTCAGCCGATTTTTCCAGTGTCAAGTTGGTCGGACCGACCGGTGGCGGGCAATTGGGCGCCGGGATAAGAGCCGTGGCGCTATCAAAGTCATCGGTCGGGTCGGTGTTCCAACGCGTGCCACCGGGTGCCCACTCGATTTGTGCGATGTTTTGCAGATGGCAGACCTGATAGGTGTTGGGGACCCATACGACGGCATTGAAGCTGAGGCTCGCGCCCGGTGCCAGGAATGCCCATGGTCGGTGACACTTGAAGCTCGCAGGTCCCGTGCTCCAGCAATTCCAAGGACCGGTCGTCCCGATCAGTGCACCGGCCGGGGTGGCGGGCAAGGTGTCGTTGACCAGAATCTGGCCGATATAGTTGTCTGGGCCGGTGTTGCGCACGCGGACCTGATAGCGACAGGCATAGCCTGCCCCCCAGGGAATGCACGACTGTGGTGCGGCACGCTTGGTCAACTCGAGATTTGCGTTGTACTCGTAGACCGGCGGGGGGAATACCGGTGGCAATGTAGGGGGTTCGCCCGGCGGCGTGTAGCCTGGTGGCAGTTCGCCGGTGATGCCACCGAACTCGACTTTGTCGCATGGCTGCCAGATCTCAACATCGCCGACATGACCGGATTTTTCCGCGTCGCCGAACAGATTGTCGTAGTCGGCAAAATAGGACTGTGCCGGCGGTACGTTCTGCGGGCGGCTAAGCGAGAGATCATTACCCTGCAGGCCATGGATATCCGCCCTGGAGATGTCGCCGGTGGTATCAATTGTATCGGGTTTGTCGCTGGAACGCAGGCGGCTGCCGGTGCTCCACAGCATGGTGCTGCAGGTTCCGGGACGCGGCGAACCGCTTTCATCATGTGCGTATCCGAGCGCGATGCCGCCGTCGGAATACTTGTGGGGTGTCGGCATCCCGATGGCATACTCGTCGCCAACAGACTGCCAAACGCTTTCCGTGCCGGCGTCATCGGGCTGCTCTAGAGCATAGCGTACGACTGCCGACGTGCCGGGTTCGGCAAACACTGAGTAATCGTAGCTGCCGCGCTGCGCGCCGCGCTGGGCGAGCACCATGCGCCCCTGCTTGTCGAACGCCATGTCCGTGATTGGGCCGCTGCCCGACAGAGATGTGACGTCGAGTTCCCAACGCGGGGCGCCGGAAAAGCTGCCGTCATCGCCAAGGCCAATCGACCAGACCTGCAGGCCGCCGGTTACGGTGTAATAGAGGCGGCCACTGTGAATCGCCATGCCGTAGACCATGCGCTCGTTCTGGGTGAAACCCCAGGTCGACGGGTCTTCGCTGTTAAAGGACGGGCTGGCAATGTTCATCACGTTGCCATTGTCGGCGACGGCGGCGAGCCCCTTCACGGGACGGCCGTTGACACCGTGATCGAAGCTGTCGATCACGGTGCCATCCGCCGCAACACGATGAATGAGGCCCTGATCGAGATCGGAGGCATAGAAATGCCGGCTGCGCTGGTCGAATACGATGTCACCGAGGCCCGGGCCGCTGTTGCCGGGCAATGTGGCGAAGGCTGCGACTTCACCCGTCGTTCCGTCGACACGATAGATCGTGCCGGGATTGCCGTCAGGGGCAAGGCCGAACTGGCCGTCCATGAACTGAGCGCCGGGCGCGCCGACCTTGATCCGCTCGAGGGTGCCGCTAGCATTGGGTTTGACGATGTGGATGCCATAGGCCGACGTGGCGCCGAGATAAATGTTCGGGACCGCGTTGCCGAGTCCATCGTCGAGCGTTATGGCGAATACTTGGCCGACATCGCCGGCCTTGATCTGCCGCTTGGCGGCGGGCGAGACAACTTGCCCACTTGGTCGACCGCCTAGTCCAGTCATCGACAGGATCTGCGCCGATGCACCATCAAGATCGATGAAGAAGTGATCTAGTGGATTGGCGCCCGGTGGTAGCGGTTTCTCGGACGGACGGATGCCGGAAAAACCGGTGACGACGGAATCGCCTCGGTCGAGGATGGCCTCTTGGGCGCCGGCCGACGCCGCGCCGCCTGCAATGACGGAGGCTGATACCAGCCCAACCATGAGACGCGAAACCGCGCTTGCTTCCGGCATGTAGCTGGTTCTCCTGGAATCTCGTGTCCGGCGTTGACATCGTGGAGGGCCATTGCCCGCCGCTCCCGAAGTATACGCAGATAATCTGCCAGCGCAGCAATCTGTCTCGCTACAGTTGATGGACATTGTGAATTCTCCATTGATGTCGCGATGTGCGGACGAGGCTTTTCGTGGCTGTCCATGGGTCGCGCCATCTGCGGAAAAGGTTCACATGCCGAAATGCTCGATGAAATGGGGACTTATTTTGGTTAATTGGCCGCTAAGGAAGAATGCTGAAAAGTGCACGGGGCGCGACTGTCGGGCCGTTGTTGCAGTGCGCCGCTCGTTCACTTGCGATCCGAGGCCTGCGAGACCGGTGGTCTGCCTTGTGCGGTTAGCGGTGCTTTTCCGGCACCCTTGATGACGGCCCGGACGGCGGCAAGCGCGTCGGCCCGACCAGCGCCAAACAGCTTGTCGTGCCCTTTCGGTCCGAGGTCATGCGCCGCCGACGTGATGTGCGCTCGGATCTGTTCAGTCGTCAGGGCTGGGTTGCGTTCCAGCATGAGCGCTATCAAACCACTGATGTGGGCAGCGGCAAATGAGGTGCCGGATTTGATGTCGTAACCGCCGCGAGGGATCGGCACGAGCACGTCGACACCGGGCGCAGCGGCCGCAACATAGCTGCCCCTGTTCGCCTTTTTGTAGAGCTTGTTCGATTTGTCGAGCGCGGTGATTGCGAGCACTTCCGGGTAGGCCGCGGGATAGGCGGCGGGCGCTTTCGGGCCGGCGTTGCCGGCGGCAGCGACAAGGATTGCGCCGCGATCGTGAACGGATTTCAGGATCTTACGAACGGCGCTATCCTGCGGCCCGGTGAAGCTAAGATTGAACACACGCGCCTTGCTGCGAAAACTCCAATCGACGGCGCGCAATAACACGAATGTCGTGGTCAATGGTGGCCCACCGCGTTCGCGGAAGAAGGCGCGTGCCGCCAGCAATCGGACATTTGGTGCGACGCCCACCAGTTTGGCGCGTGCCCCTATGATGCCGGCGATCGCGGTGCCGTGTGCATCCGGTTTAGGGGCACGGTCGCCGACCGCGTTGAAAACGCCGGCAATGGCATCGCTGAGTTCCGGATGGTTCCGGTCGACACCGGAATCGATCACTGCGACCACGGCTTGCTGTCCGGTCGCCAGTTTGTGCGCGGCGCCCAGCTGCAGGCTGGCCGGCGCATACTGCATGGCCGCCATCGATTGCTGCCGCTTCTTGCGGCCCTGTAGCCGGTAAAGATAATTCGGTTGCACAAGACTGACACGCGGGTCGCCCTGCATCGCGGCAATGACGTCGGTCGGCGTTCGTCGGTCCGGGATGCGGTAGCGTTGCACGCGGGTTTGTAGGGTCTGGTTGTCCTCGCCCTGCAAGCGCACTAAACGGTATTGCTGCGCAATCGCGAACTCGACGTTGCTGGCCTGCGTTTGGTCGAGCAGGACGACGATTTCGTCCGGCCGACGATCCGGCTGTGGTGCAACGGCGCGGCGCGGTGGTGGCGTGCGGGTCGGACGCCGAGCGGGGCGGCGTACCCGCCGCGGTGGCTTGGCTACGGGTCTTTTCGGCTTTGCGATCGATTTGCATTTTGGCCAGCGCCCGCGTGTGCCACGCGGACAAACCGGCCGTGATTTGATCCGCCGACACTTCGGATAGCGCCCGACCCAGCCGCGCGGACAGCGTTTGATGCGTTTACGACATCTCGGCCAGCGTCCATACGTGCCTGGCGGACAGCGCCGTTCGACGATTGGCCGGCAACGCGGATAACGACCGGTCGTGCCCGGTGGGCAGCGGCGTGGCGGGACAATGATAGGTCTGCAACGCGGGTATCGGCCGATCATTCCCGGCGGACAGCGACGCGGTGGCGTGATGATCGGGCGGCATCGCGGATATCGACCCCTGGTGCCCGGCGGACACCGGCGCGGTGGTGTCACGGACGGTCGACATCGTGGATAACGCCCAGTGGTGCCGGGTGGGCACGGACGATGGGAATTTGTGCCCGGCCGTGACAGTTGTGCCAACTGAAAAGTCGAGGACACCGGAACCGTAGAGATTTCAGCGGTCGCCAGCCCGGCGGCGTGCGAAGTGGCTGTTGCGGCAAGAGCCGCCATCACGCCGAGCACGAAGGCGATAGCTAAATCAAAGCCGAGGCGTACAACCCGCTGTATGGTCCGGGTGTCGGTCATTGTGACGGAAGAACCATGTTAATCAGCGTTTCGCTGCTGCGCAGGTTTTCGATAACGGCAAGCCGTTGCTTATCGTCCAGTTTTTTGGTGCTGACGCGAACGCGATAAAGCCCGCCCGGTTTCGGCCCGGCAACGATTTCCGCACCCTGTTCGGTCAGAAATGTACTGACTTTTTCAACTGATGCGCCCGGCTTGAACTGGACGAGCACGAACGTGCCGCTCAGTGCCTTGCCACCGGATGCGGTCTGATAGGTCGAGCCGCCGCCAGTTGGCGGGTTCATCATCATGGTACCAACGACGCCGGCTTGCAGCATGATGACGGCGGCGGCAGCGAGGGCGGTCCAGCCCAGGCGTCCTGGTGACAATGAGTGAAGGAAGTCGTCCACCATTGTCATGAGGCCGCGCCTGGCCTGTGCCACGCGATGGCGTATCGGTGTCTCCTGCCCGATATCCGTCATCAAGCGGTCAAGCGCGGCACCGCTCGGCCCTGCAATAGCCTCGTTGGCGTGGATGGTTTCGTCCATGTCCTCGCGCAGCGTCGCCAATTGCGTTGCCATGTCGGGGTGTTTGTCGAGATAGGCCTCGACCTTGGCCACGTCCTGCGGTTCGAGTGTGCCGTTGACGTACCATGGTAGCAGCAACTCGATGTCTTCGCGTTCGTGGCCGCCGGCGGCCAATCCGTTGGGATGATCAGTCATGGCCACCCCCTGTCGACGCCGGCTTCACGCAGCAGTTCGCCAAGCTTCTTGCGAGCGTGGAACATGCGCGTCTTAACGGTACCTGGCGGAATGTCGAGGACCTCGGCGATCTCGGCAATCGACTTTTCGTGATAGTATACGAGATCGATGATCTCGCGATGATCCGACGACAAATGCTCCATGCAGGCGCGGATCTGTTCGCCTTTGTCGCGCTTCGACGATGTCGTCTCGGGTGTATCCGCGTCATCGGGTATCGCCTCGGCAACGCCGTCCTCGAGCTGTGCCTCGGATCGCCGCCGCAAAAAGCTGACTGTCCGGTTATGTGCGATGGAGAGCATCCAGGTTGATGCTTTCGAGCGTCCTTCAAACTTTCCCGCATGGCGCCAAATCTCCAGAAAAACCTCATTGGTGAGCTCTTCCGCTGTCGCCTCATTGCCCGTCTTGCGCATGATGAAACGAAAAATGCGCAGATGATGACGGGCAAACAGTGACCTTACGGCGGATTGCTCTCCGGCGGCAATTCGGCTCAGAAGCTCGGTATCGTTAATGGCGTGATCCACTCGATCTACTGTCGCCTCATTGCCGGTTACTGGGTTAGTCGCGGGATGAAATGAAAAGGTTCATTTGCAAAAGTGAGGTTCGCTCCCATCGCTAGGTGGCAGGCACAATGCGTACCAGATATCCGAGAAGAGACCATTATATGGTAAAGGCGCCATGAAGCGGTCTGATATCCGCCAAGTCGAAGTTAACGCGATACTTGCGGAAAATGTAGCCTTGGCTGATTTTCTGATAACTGATTGATCGATTTCGATGCCATGTCGGCGATAGCCCGCCGGAAGAGCAAGGGACCAAAAGGCGTCAGAAAATGCGGTCAACATTTGGCTCGGCCATGATAGGGTCGCTGTTCGTGCCCGATCGGTACTATTCTTACCGCCTCTATCAGGACGCTCATGACCACGCATTCAGACGATCTGCAACGCCGTGCCGCTCTCCGTTATCACGAGTTTCCCAAGCCCGGTAAGCTGGAGACCAGGCCGACCAAGCCGCTGGCCACGCCACGCGACCTGTCACGGGCCTATTCGCCCGGCGTCGCGGATGCCTGCGTTGCGATCAAGGAAGATCCGACCGCTGTTTCGCGTTACACGGCGCGCGGCAATCTTGTAGCCGTGGTCACAAACGGGTCGGCAGCATTGGGGCTCGGCAACATCGGGCCGCTGGCGTCAAAACCGATCATGGAGGGCAAGGCGGTACTGTTCAAGAAGTTCGCCGACATTGATTGCTTCGACATCGAACTGAACGCCTCCGACCCTGTGCAGCTGGCAGAGCATGTGATCGCGTTGGAGCCGACGTTCGGCGCAATCAATCTCGAGGACATCAAGGCGCCGGATTGTTTTGTCGTCGAGAAGATGTGCCGAGAGAAGATGAACATTCCGGTCTTTCATGATGATCAGCATGGCACGGCGATTGTCGTTGGCGCTGCGGTAACCAACGCGCTTTATCTTACCAATCGCCGTATCGAGGACATCAAGATCGTCTCGACGGGCGGCGGCGCGGCCGGCATCGCCTGTTTGAACCTGTTGATCAAGCTTGGCGTTAAGAAAGAGAATATCTGGCTCTACGATATTGATGGGCTGGTGCACGTTGCGCGCAATCTACCGATCAATCCGGAAAAGGCGGCATTTGCGCAAGTCGGCGCGCAGCTCGACCTCGCCGACGCGCTGATCGGGGCGGATCTCTTCCTCGGGCTTTCCGGACCAGATGCACTGACACCTGCTATGGTGCGCAGCATGTCCGAAGAGCCGATCGTCATGGCGCTTGCGAACCCGACGCCAGAAATCATGCCGGAAGCCGTCTATGAAGTGGCGCCCGAGGCGATCGTGGCAACCGGCCGGTCTGACTACCCCAATCAGGTCAACAATGTCCTGTGCTTTCCGTTTCTGTTTCGAGGTGCCCTCGATGTCGGCGCAAGCGAGATCAATGATGCCATGACGATTGCTTGCGTCGGGGCAATTGCGGATCTGACGCGGCAGACGTCTTCGGTCGAAACTGCGGCAGTGTACCATGGCGAGGAGCTGCGGTTCGGCCGCAATTATCTGATCCCGAAACCGTTTGATAGTCGCCTGCTGCCGGTCGTTGCATGCGCGGTAGCGCGCGCCGCAATGGATACCGGTATCGCCAGTAGGCCGATCGATGATTTTGATGCCTATGCCGAGAGCCTTCGAGGTACGGTGAACAGATCGTCGATGCTGATGCGCCCGGTCTTTGAAGCGGCCCGCTCGGAACGCCGCCGTGTTGCCTTCGCAGAGGGTGAGGATGAGCGTGTGCTTCGCGCAGCCGTCACAATCGTCGAAGAGACGGCCATCGATCCGATCCTCATCGGCCGGCCCCAGGTCATCTTGGAGCGCAGCGGGCAACTCGGGCTGCCGATGAATGTTATCGAGCAGATGGAGATCGTGAATCCGGAAAGCGATTCGCGCTTTCAAATTCATTGGGAGGCGTACTACGCACTCATGAAGCGGCACGGCGTCACGCCGGATCTCGCGCAAGCGATCCTGCGCACCAATACGACGGTGATCGGCTCGGTTATGGTGCACTTGGGTGAAGCCGACAGCCTGATTTGCGGCACCTTCGGCCAGTATCTATGGCATCTTAAATATGTCGAGCAGATGTTGCGGAACAAGGATTACCATCCCGTTGGCGGCCTATCGCTGCTGATCCTGGATGACGGCCCGCTGTTCGTCGGCGATACGCAAGTCAACCCGCAACCGACTGCCGAACAGATCGCCGAGACCGCAATCGGTGCCGCCCGCCACGTGCGCCGGTTTGGATTGGAGCCACGCGTTGCGCTCTGCTCAAATTCCCAGTTTGGTGACTTGGATACTGCGACCGGCCGGCTCATGCGTGCTGCCATCGAGTGTCTCGACGGGCGGGAATGCGGCTTCGAGTACGAGGGTGAAATGCGGCTCGACACGGCGATTGATCCCGAACTGCGAGATCGCTTGTTCCAGGGGTCGCGTCTGACCGGGCGGGCCAACACCGTGATTTTCGCCAATACGGAGATCGCCAGTGGCGTGCGCAACACACTGAAGGCGGTTGCGGGCGGGATCGAGGTTGGCCCGATCCTCATGGGCATGGGCAACCGGGCGCACATCGTCACGTCGTCAATCACGGCACGCGACCTCATCAACATCGCAGCCCTGGCTGGCACACCGTTGACGCGCTATGCGTGAACGGGCTTGTCCATTCTAATGATGTAGTTGCAAGGCATTCTCCTCAAGCCGGTTCCACCTTGGCGTGAATCGGCGAGCCATGATTCTGGCAATCCCGGCGTTGCGAGGAGCGCTTGGTAAATGCGTGCGTTGCTGAATATTTTTGCCGCACCCGAAAGTCGCTCTGGCTTGATCCAAATCAAAGATGCACACTTGTTCCTTGGGCAGGTATGCTCGCGGTGCGCCAGCCTCAAATCGGTGGCGTGAGCTCTTGGTGTGACGGGAGGGAACATATTGCATGGCCGCTATTTCTGAAGAGCGGGTGGCGTTGTCAGACGCGCTCGCGGTGCTTGGTGCGGCCGTCGCGGTCGTACTTGGAGTGATCCTCATCTTTGGGTCGGATGACCCGGCGATGGCGTTTCATGGTCTGTTGCTGGCTGCTGCCGGCGGACTTGGGGGGATTTACATCCTCAAGTGCATGGCTGGTTCAGATCAGGCGATGGCGGTGCATCTGGATTATTTCGACGGTCCGATCAAGGTTGCAACACTTGCCGCCGTTTTCTGGGGCATCGCTGGCTTCCTCGTCGGTGATATCATTGCCTGGCAGATGGCGTTTCCCTGGCTCAACTTAGACCTGCCCTGGACGAGTTTTGGACGACTGCGTCCGCTGCACACGTCGGCGGTGATCTTCGCGTTCGGTGGCAACGTGCTGCTCGCGACATCCTTCTATGTCGTGCAACGCACCTGCCAGGCGCGGCTTGCTGGGCGCTGGTCACCCTATTTCGTTGTTTGGGGATACCAGTTGTTCATCGCGATCGCGGGCACTGGCTATATTCTCGGAGTTACGCAAGGCAAGGAATATGCGGAGCCGGAGTGGTACGCGGACCTCTGGCTGACAATCGTCTGGGTCATCTATCTGCTGGTCTTCCTGGGCACGCTGTGGAAGCGCAAGGAGCCACACATCTATGTGGCCAACTGGTTCTACCTCGCCTTCATCGTGACGGTTGCGATGCTGCATATCGTCAACAACCTCACCATGCCCGTCTCGCTGACCGGTACCAAGAGCTATGTGTTGTTCGCGGGCGTGCAGGATGCAATGACGCAGTGGTGGTATGGTCACAACGCCGTCGGCTTCTTCCTTACCGCCGGTTTCCTCGGCATCATGTACTACTTCATTCCGAAGCGCGTCGAACGGCCGGTTTACTCCTACCGTCTGTCGATCGTTCACTTCTGGACGCTGATCTTCCTCTACATCTGGGCCGGTCCGCACCACTTGCATTATACGGCATTGCCGGACTGGGCGCAGACGCTTGGCATGACGTTCTCGATCATGCTGTGGATGCCATCATGGGGTGGCATGATCAATGGTCTGATGACGCTGTCCGGCGCATGGGACAAGCTGAGAACCGACCCGGTGGTCCGACTGCTGGTGGTTTCCGTTGCCTTCTATGGCATGAGCACCTTCGAAGGCCCGCTGATGAGCATCAAGGCGGTGAATTCGCTCAGCCACTACACGGATTGGACGATTGGCCACGTGCACTCTGGAGCCCTGGGCTGGGTTGCGATGGTGTCGTTCGGAGCGATCTACTGTCTGGTGCCCTGGCTGTGGCAACGCAAGGGGCTTTATTCGCTGCGCCTTGTCGAGTGGCATTTCTGGGTCTCGACAATTGGCATCCTGCTCTACATCACGTCGATGTGGGTCAGTGGCATTCTGCAAGGCCTGATGTGGCGTGCCTACGACAAGCTCGGCTTCCTGCAGTACTCGTTCGTCGAGACCGTTGAGGCGATGCATCCCTTCTACATCATTCGTGCGATCGGTGGATTGCTGTTTGTCATCGGTTCTTTGATCATGGCCTACAACATCTGGCGAACGATCCGCGGCGATGCAGTCGTCGATTTGGCCGAACAACCATCCGTCGCAGCGGCGCCAGAATTGCGCCCGGCACCGGCCGAATAGGGGGACATGATCATGGATCACGGAATCTTCGAACGAAACTCTCTCTTGCTCACGGTTGCCACTTTGATCGTTGTCTCGATCGGCGGTCTGGTGCAAATCGCGCCGCTCTTTTGGGTCGAAAGCACGATCGAGAAGGTCAAGGGCATGCGGCCCTACACGCCGCTCGAACTGGCTGGCCGTGACATCTACATTCGCGAAGGCTGCTACAACTGTCACAGTCAGATGGTGCGCACGTTGCGTGACGAGGTCGAACGCTACGGGCATTACAGTCTGGCGGCGGAGAGTATGTACGACCACCCCTTTCAGTGGGGCTCGAAGCGCACAGGGCCTGATCTTGCCCGGGTCGGGGGCAAGTACTCTAACCAATGGCATGTGGAGCACATGATCAATCCGCGCGGGCTCGTGCCGGAGAGCATCATGCCGGGCTACCCGTGGCTTGCTGAGCGCAAGCTTGATGTCAAAAAGATCACGTCGCATTTGACGGCCCTTAAGGTTGTCGGCGTGCCCTATACCGACGAGCAGATCAAGAATGCGGCGGCGGACCTGAGAGCGCAAACCGATCCGGACGGCGATGGTGCCGAGGGACTTCAGAAGCGCTACGGCGAAAAGGTTCAGATTGCGAAGTTCGATGGTAAGCCGGGAGGGGAGCCGACCGAAATGGATGCCATGGTCGCCTACCTGCAAATGCTCGGCACGCTCGTTGATTTCGCAACGTTCGATGCCAGCGGCCCGAACCTCAGATAAGGAGCAACGCCATGACCTACGATACTGTTGCGACCTTCTCACAAGTCACGTCGCTGCTGCTCTTCATCGCGTTGTTCATCGTCGTGCTTGCTTACGCCTTTTGGCCCGGAAACCGGCGGCGTTTCGATGACATACAGCGCCGTGCGCTGGATTTGAAAAACGACACTCCGGGTGATGAGGGGCGGTCATGAGCGATCACAAAGATAGAGAAGTCGATGAAGTCACGGGCACCGAGACCACCCAGCATGAATGGGATGGCATTAAGGAGCTCAACACACCACTGCCGCGCTGGTGGCTGTGGACATTCTATGTGTCCATCGCCTGGTCGCTGGTCTATTTTGTCCTTTATCCCTCCTGGCCGACGTTCAGCGGCTACACCAAGGGGATGCTCGGCTACAGCCAGCGCGCGACGGTGGCAGCTGAGCTCAAGGCCGCCAAGGATGCGCAAGCCGCCAATCGCGATCTGATCGCGAAGACGGCCCTCGCCGACATTCCAAAGAAGCCGGAGCTACTGCGCTTCTCGCTTGGCGCGGCCCGTATTCCATTTGCCGAGAATTGTGCCCCCTGTCATGGCCGTGGTGCGCAAGGCAGCGTCGGATATCCCAACCTTGCCGACGACGACTGGATCTGGGGTGGCAAGATCGAGGACATTCATCAGACTATCCGGTACGGGGTGCGCTGGTCGCATGATGACACGCGGGCCAGTGATATGCCGCGCTTCGGACTTGATGAACTTCTCGACAAGGCGCAGATCAACGACTCAGCCGAGTTTGTGCTGTCGCTCACCAATCAGGCGACTGACAAGGAGGCCGTCGAACGCGGTAAGGCCATCTATGCGGAGCAGTGCGTCGCTTGCCATGGCGAGAACGGCAAGGGTAACGCCGAACTCGGTGCGCCCAACCTGACGAATCAGGTCTGGCTCTACGGCGGCGACAAGGCTGCGATCATGACATCGATCCATACTGGTCGCGGTGGTAAGATGCCACAATGGGTCGGTCGCCTGGACGCGGTGACGATAAAGGCCTTGGCGGTATATGTACACTCGCTCGGCGGCGGTCGTTAGCTATCGTAAACGCGGTCGATCCTATCCAGTGGCGGCATCCAACTGATGACGACTGTCGAAAAGACACGATCACCCGATGATTTCATTATTCCCGGCGAAGCGGCGCCGGGGATTGGCAAGGTTGATGTCGAGGCGGTCAACCGCAAGGAAACCCGGGAACTCTATGCGGTCCGCCAGAAGGTCCACCCGCGCCGTGCGCGCGGGACTTTCCGTCGTCTCAAGTGGATCGTGATGGCGGTAACGCTGGGCATCTACTACGCGCTACCGTGGATTCGCTGGCCGCGAGGCAAAGAACTGCCCGATCAAGCGTTCCTAATCGACGTCGCCAATGGCCGCCTGTTTCTTGGCCCGATCGAGATCTGGCCACAGGAACTGTATTACATCACAGGTATTTTGATTATTTCGTCGTTGGGGTTGTTCCTGGCGACCTCGGTCGCCGGGCGCGTTTGGTGCGGCTACACGTGCCCGCAAACGGTCTGGACGGACCTGATGGTTGCCGTCGAACGCTTCTGGCAGGGTGACCGGGGTGCGCGATTGCGCCTCGACAAGGAACCTTGGAGTGCACAAAAGCTCTACAAAAAGGGTATGACGCATCTCAGCTGGGTGCTGATCGGGTTGCTGACTGGCGGTGCACTGGTCTTTTATTTTCGTGATGCGCCAACGCTGGCGTACGAACTGGTTACCGGCACGGCACCGGCGATCGCCTACATATTCCTCGGGATCTTTTCGTTCACGACCTATCTGCTCGGAGGCTTGGCGCGCGAGCAGGTCTGCATCTACATGTGCCCATGGCCGCGAATCCAGGGCGCGATGACCGACCGCCATACATTGCTCGTCAGTTATCGTCCCGAGCGAGGTGAGCCGCGCGGTCCGAAGCGTAAGTCGGAGAACTGGGATGCGCGTGGCGACTGCATTGATTGCAAAGCCTGCGTGGCTGTGTGTCCGACGGGTATAGACATTCGCGATGGCTCGCAGCTGGAATGCATACAGTGCGCGTTGTGCATCGATGCGTGTAACGAAATCATGGACAAGGTTGGGCGGCCGCATGATCTAATCGCCTATGATACGGTCGCGCGCCAAGATGCAACTGCACAGGGCGTTTACGAGCCGTTCAAGCTGGTCCGCTCTCGAACCGCACTGTATGCTGGTTTGATTGTGCTCGTCTCGATCATCATGCTGGTGGCGTTTGCCGCGCGGACGACCGTCGATGTGAGCGTACAGCGTGACCGCGCCGCCTTGTTCACCAAGCTCTCGGATGGCGGCGTGCGCAACGGTTATACGCTGAAGATCTTGAACAAGGAGCACGAGCCGCGCACGTTTACTTTGGATGTCAAAGGACTGCCCGGCGCCACCATTCATGTACTTGGGTTGACCAAAGGTGCGGTACCCAAGATCGTTGTGCCGACGGACAACTTGCGTGAACTGCGCGTTTTCGTTGCCGTAGCCGGCGAGGCGATGCCGAAACTGACACCACCGTCGACGCCATTCAGGTTCGTGGTTGTGGATAGTGCGACGTCAAAAATGATTGAGCGCAGCACGGCGTTTAAGAGCCCGAGCAAGTGATGCGAAAGACAAGACAGCAAATGGCAACGGCAAAGACAGAACGCGGCACGATCCAGGGTTGGCATGTGCTGGTCGGCATGATCGCCTTTTTCGGGATTATATTTGCCGTCAATGGCGTGTTCCTGGTGTCGGCGCTCAACACCCATACCGGGATCGTTTCCAAGCAACCCTATCGCAAGGGCCTCGACTATAACGATCGTATCGCTGCCGACGCCCGCCAGCGAAAGCTGGGATGGGCTCACACGATCGTCCTTGATCAGAGAAAGGGTGATGCCAGCCTGGTGCTGTCCGACAAGCTGGGGCGTCCCATTTCGGGTCTCGACGTGCAAGGTGTGCTCGGGCGGCCGTCGACTGAGCGATACGACATGCGACTGGCGATGCAAGAGGCGGGGACACCAGGCACCTACAGTGCCAAGGTAGGAGCGCTCGAACCGGGCAATTGGTTGCTGCAGGTGGAAGCTCGCGAGAAAAAGTCGGATGGTGCCGAGGTCGTCTATCGTTTGAGGAAACGACTATGGTTGAAGCCTTAACTTGGCAGGGCGCGACACCGGACAGCGGTGCGCGACAGGGCGCACAGCCTGAAGCCAAGGCAACCACGCTCGTCGTCGAGAACATGGTCTGCGGTGGCTGCATGGCCAAGGTCGAGCGCTTGCTCTCCGCCGTCGATGGTGTCAGTGATGTCCGTGCAAACCTTTCTCTGAAGCGCGTTGCAGTGACTTTCGCGCGGGGTGTGACGTCGACACAAACATTGGTGGGTGTCCTGCGGGCGGCCGGTTTTAACGCGGCTGAATTGGCAAGCGATGTGGCACCTGAAACCCGGCTTGCCGAGAAGGCACTGTTGCGTCGCGTTGCAATCGCTGGTTTCGCAGCCGCCAACATCATGCTGCTGTCGGTGTCGGTGTGGTCCGGTGGCGAGGGCGACATGAGCCCGGCTGTTATGACGTTGTTCAGCTGGTTGTCGGCAGTCATTGCATTGCCGACCGTGGTGTATGCCGGCCAGCCGTTTTTCAGCTCGGCCTATCGCGCGCTGTCCGCACGCCGGCTCAATATGGACGTTCCGATTTCACTCGGCGTCCTCCTTGCAACGGGTATGAGCCTGTTTCAAACGACCCAAGGTAGTGAGCAGGTTTACTTCGATGCGGCTGTGACGTTGCTGTTCTTTTTGCTGCTTGGTCGATTCCTCGATACCAGCATGCGCGCGCGGGCACAGGGAACAGCGGCCAACCTACTTGGGTTGCGCGCGCTGACGGCCAACGTGCTGCAGCCAGACGGCGGCATGACGCCGATGGCGGCGCGCGATCTCCTGCCTGGAATGCGCATCCTTGTTGCGGCCGGTGAGCGCATCGCGGTCGATGGTCGGGTGATCGCAGGGCGCGGTGAGGTCGACGAGTCGATCATGTCCGGCGAGAGCCTTCCGCGGGTGGTCGCGAAAGGCGATGCTGTCTATGCCGGGAGTGTCAGTCTCGATGGCGGTCTGACCGTCGAAGCGAGCGCTACGGACGAGGGCACGGTGCTTGCCGACATCAGCCGTTTAATGGCCGCCGCAGAGCAGGGTCGCGCCCGTTACGTACGGCTTGCCGATCGCGCCGCTGCGATATACGCGCCGACCGTCCATATCCTGGGTCTTGTCACCGTTGTCGCCTGGCTGCTGCTGGGCGCCAGTTGGGAGATGGCGTTGACCACGGGAATCGCGACGCTGATCATTACCTGTCCTTGCGCGCTGGCGCTGGCGGTTCCGGCGGTGCAGGTCGCGGCCTCCAGTCGGTTGTTTGCCAAGGGGATCATCCTCAAGGCCGCCGATGGCCTGGAGCGGTTGGCCGAGGTTGATACGGTCGTGTTTGACAAGACCGGCACGCTGACGCTTGGTACGCCGCGATTGAGCAATATCGTGAATGGTGGTGACGTCGACTTGGACCATGCGGCGCAACTGGCCATAAAAAGTCGCCATCCCTATGCCCGCGCGCTGGTCGAAGCCGCGCGCGGCCGAGGTTTCCACGTTGACACGGGGCGCGACGTTGCTGAAACGCCGGGTTGCGGCCTCTCTTTCGAGACCGATGCTGGCACGGTTCGCCTGGGATCTTCAGTCTGGTGCGGTATCGACCTGTCTGAGGCCGCCGCGCTGTGGCTTTGTGTGCCGGGTCGTGAGCCCGTTGGGTTCGTGTTCGAGGAAAGCTTGCGACCGGACGCGAAGCAAGTCATCACCGTCTTGAAGGAGTCCTCTCTCTCTGTGAAAGCCCTGTCGGGTGATCGCGTGGCGGCGGTGCGGACAATCGCGGAACAGGTCGGCATCGATGCGTGGAAAGGGCGACAGACCCCTTCCGACAAGATCAGCCACGTCGAGAAACTCAAAGCCGCGGGGCGGCATGTGCTGATGGTGGGCGATGGCATCAACGATGCGCCGGCACTGGCCGCTGCACACGCATCCCTGTCGCCGGCCAGTGCTGCCGATATCTCACAGACCACTGCCGACATGATCTTCCAGGGCGACAAGCTCGGCGCCGTGGCCGAAGCAATCGCGGTCGCGCGCAAGGCCCATCGCATGTCGTTGCAGAACTTCGGGATCGCGCTCGCCTACAACGCGGTGTTTGTGCCGCTCGCCATGACCGGCTTCGTAACGCCGCTGCTTGCCGCGATCGCGATGTCAGCCTCGTCGATCGGCGTCACCGCCAATGCGCTGCGCCTTCGGCATATGACGGTAAAGTTGAAATGACCGCACTGGCATGGCTGATACCGGCAGCGCTTGTGCTTGGCGGCCTCGGGCTGGCGGCCTTTCTCTGGGCGCTCAATTCCGGCCAGTTCGATGACCTCGACGGTGCTGCTTGGCGCGCCCTTGAGGACCGCGATCCGGCGCAGCGGTCAGTCGAGCCTGACAAGGTCGTTGAACGCATGCCAAGTGGCATGGCCGATCAGCGGGAAGGCGAACACCAGTCCGACGAAGCAGGTCAGGAAGCCGACCGCGATAATGAAACCGATCAGTCCCGCCCATAGCGCCATCGGCCGAAAATTCCGGGATGCCGCGGCGATGCTGACGCCGATCGCACTGACTGCGTCCATCCGCCGGACCGTCAGCAGTGGCACCGATACGACAGATATCGAGAAGGCGAGCGTGGCCAACACGGCGCCGACCAGTGTTCCTGTGATCAGCAGGCCAAGGCCCTGCGGCTCGAACAGCAGCGTTGCGACGAACTGGCTGGTGGGCGGAAATGAGGCCGCACTGCCGAAGAACAGCATGAACAGCAAGAACGCGATCTGGATCCAGACGTAGTAGATGAACATCAGGATCGCGCCCAGAAAGATGAGCTGGCCGGGCGCGTTCGCGCCACTCAGCAAAACCGCCCGGGACGTCACCGCCTCGTCGTTGGCCACACGCCGGCTCAGATCGTAGAGGCCGACCGCGAAAATCGGCCCGATAATCATGAAGCCGCCGGCCAGCGCCAGGATCAGTGACTGCAATCCGGCCAGTGACAACCCGAAGAACAACAATACGGCCAGCCCGCAGAAAATGAAGCCGAAGCCGAGACTGATGTGCGGGTGCTCCCAGATATCGCGCCAGCCGGCTGCCAGCCAGTCCCATGGTGCTTCGACGGATACTTTACGAACGGCGACGCCGGGGGCGACCGGCGTTTCTTGGGGTGTCGCGGTGGCAGACGTCACAGCGGCGCTATCCTGAATTCGTTGCACACGAAGCATCTTGCGGCGACCGCAGGCGCTCGCCACACTCTAGCGGCGTCAGCCTAGTTGTGGAACGAAAATCAGCCCTTGATTCAAATCAAGGGCGTGGGGCCGTGGCCGCTTCAAGGCGGCGTACGCTGCGGCGGGAGGCGGGCCGGGGCCAGCGTCAAGAAGATCGATGCCATGATCATTGCGAGCGATACGATCTTTTGCCACGTCACTGCATCGCCGAGGAGCACCATCGATGACGATACGCCGATCACCGGGGCGAGCAGTGCAGCGATTGCGGCAACCGTCGCCGACATGCGCCCGACCAGTACGGTCCACAGTGCATAGCACGTCACCATTGGCCCGACGGCATGATAGAGCAGTGTCGCAAACACTGGCACAGACGGCCAGGTTTGCAGCCAAGGGGGTTCGAAGAACCAGACCAGTGGCCAGCTGAGCACCGTCGAGAACACGAAGAACCACACGGTGCGCGCGAGCGGCGCCAATCGCCAGTCGAACGCCTTGAGCGCGACATTGCCGCCTGCCCAGGACAGCGCCGAACCGAACATGATCACGGGGCCGAGCGGGGCTGCGATCAGTGCGCCAAAATCCTCAGAGGCCAACACTGCGAGCCCGGCCATGCCGAGCAGGAGTGCCAGGTAGTGTCGACCCTCGAGCCGCTCGCCGAGGAATACGGCGGCGAGTATCGCGGTCAGCGCCGGCATGGTGTAGGCGATGATCGCCGCCTTCGACGTCTCCGTCAGCGTCTGGCCGAGCACGGTCAACATGTTGAAGCCGAACACCACCAGCAAGCCGGTTAGGGCAAGCGGTCCCCACTCATGCCACGCCGGCCACAGCCGCTCGCCGCGCGCCGCGGCGATCATTGCTAGCAGCCCAGCGGCGAACGGAAATGCGACTGCGCGGATCGTCAGCGGCGGCAGTTCGGTCAGCATGAACTTGACTGCCGGCCAGTTCAGCCCCCACAGGAGGCCGATCAGCGCGACGATCAGTATTGGCGCCCGCGTGTGCTGATCTGGCAAGGTGGGGAACCTGTCGGTGGTGGGGCGGGATGACCGGTGGCGCATGGGGCGTCCGGTCGTCGAGTGTCATGCCTAGCACTTCGCGCGTCTGCCTGACCAGCCATGGCGCGGAGTGCCCGCCGACGCCTACTCAGGTCGCACCCGCGGCCTTCGGCAGCCGGCCGACGCGCTCGAGGATATCGTCAAGGCCAGCCACTTCCGCCCAGCCGATTTTCATCATCGCCAGGGCCGGCGCGTGCAGGTTGGGCAGCGTCGTGCCGGTGCACTCTTCGACGACGACGACCCTGAAGTCGCGGAACATCGCATCCTTGCTGGTTGCGGCGACGCACTGATTGGTGAGTACGCCGGTCATGACGATTGTCTCGACGCCGAGGCCGCGCAGGATGAGTTCCAGGTTGGTTTGGAAGAAGGCGCTGAGCCGCGTCTTCTCGACAAACCAGTCGTCGTCGCGCGCGCCGATGCCTTCGTAGAGCTGGTAGCCCCAGGTGCCTTGCCTGAGGCCAGCGTCGCCGAGGTGCGGGCGCAGCGTGTGGAAGGTGCCCGCGTCGACCGCGCCGCGCGTGCCATGTCTGGTCCAGATGTGTGGGATGTCATGGGCGCGAGACGCGTCGACCAGACGCCGGGTCGGATCGATGACTCGGCGCATATGGTCGATGTTGATCTGCTTTTGCGCGTATTGCCCTTCGGGGTGCAAAAAGTCGTTCTGGGCATCGATGTGCAGCATCACCGTGCGCCCCGGCACTAAGTCGAACGTCACGGGCACGAACGGCGCCGCGCCGGTGTGCTGGGTGAGGTCGTCAAAGCCGTCGATCATGGTGGTGGTTCCGTCCGTAATCTGTGAGGGTGCCGGCCGTGAGACGCGTTTTCGGTCAGCCCGTGCGCGGCGCGGCGCGGTTGCGCGTGAAGACCAGTTTCTGGTCGGCGAGTTTATCGACGGCGCCGGCCCAGGCATAGGCCAGCAGGCATGGCTCCCGGTCACCGACGGTTATGCGGTGGTTGCGGCCCGGCGGATTGAAGATTAGCGAACCCGGCGCGTAGACGCCGTCGTCGTTCTCGGACACCGCGCCCGACAGGCAGAAGTAGCTTTCCGTAATGCCGTCATGACTGTGCGCCGGATAAACGCACCTTGGCGCGAACAGCACCAGCCCGAGGATGATATTGTCTGCTTGCACCGGGCCGGTCGGGCCGGCGATCTCCGCGTAGGCAAATTTGGTGGTAAGGTGTTTCGGTAAGCGTTCGTAGCCATACATCCAGGCCAGCTCTCCGGAAATGCTCTCGATCGCCCGGATCACGGTCGCGGTGCGCTGCAGGCGGCCCTGATCGAGGGCGCGCTTGAGATGCGCGCAAACCGGCTTGGTGACGTGCTCGCGGGCGCTGAGCAATGGGTCATTCTCGATCACGCGTGAAATGCGCTCGCGTACCGTACGCTGATGCGACCGGATCCGCTTGCTACCGCCTGCACTTGAGCGCCAGTACATGTCATAGAGTTCGCGCAGGAGATAGAGCCAGTCCGGCGCCTCGCTCAGATGCGTCTCCGGAGCGGCCGGCGTGTCGCAGGGCGCGCCATCCTCAGCGTTTGTCATGCGTCTCCCTCACTTTGCGCAGGGCGTTTTTCTCGTGCGCGGATCACCGGTTGCGGATGTTTTCTGTACGGTAATCATGTGTTCGCAACACCGGTTATTGGGCGGGCGTCAGCGCGTCAACAAGATTGGTGCGCGGCTGCCACCGCGCCGCATGCTTCGGTCGTTACCGATCGGGCGCGGCGCACACTTTTCTCGCGAGCCGCGAAGATGCCTTTTCTCGTCGAAACGAAGAGGAAGCGATCCTTGGCCGACAGTCCTTGACACTGCTAACGTGGTCGCGGTGCAGTGTTCGAACGACCTTGGAAAGCCTGTCTGATGACTTACTCAATCATTGCGCGCGATCGGATAACAGGCGAACTCGGCATTGCCGTTGCCAGTCGGTTCTTCGCTGTCGGTGCCATCGTACCTTACATCCGGCACAACGTCGCCGTCGCGACGCAAGCCTTCGTCAATCCGATGTGGGGCGTAGAGGGCATCGAGCGACTTGCCAGTGGTGAAGCGGCCCAGCGAGTGATGGAGGATTTCATATCGCGCGATCCCGGCCAGGCACTCCGCCAGGCTCACATGATCGACAGTTCCGGTCATTCAATTGCCCATACGGGTGACCAATGCACCGATTGGGCGGGCCACCGTGAAGCCCCAGACGTATCAGTTGCCGGCAACATGCTGACCGGGCCCGAAGTCGTCGCACGGACGCTCGAATGCTACCTTGACAGCCTCGACCTCCCGTTTGCCGATCGGCTGCTGAGTGCGATGGAGGCCGGCGAGATGGCGGGTGGTGACAAGCGAGGCCGGCAATCTGCAGCGCTGCGCACGCACCGAGGCCAGGACTATCCTTACTATGACCTGCGGGTCGACGATCTTGCCGACCCGCTGAAAGAACTGGGAAGACTGAAAGCGGTCGCTGAAGAGCGCTATATTCATTTCGCCGAGCTTTTCGGGACCGTCGAAGCCTTTCCCGGCACCACAGAGCGTGCAGATCTCGACCGAACGATGACCGCATTGGATGCGGAGCGCAGGGCGAAAGGGGTTGCATCCCGCTCAGCTGCCTATCCGCCGACGGACCCGGTCTGATTCATTCATTGCAGACGCAGGCGATCGATTGCGGCGCGCGGTACAGGTGCTCGCAGTTTGTGCCGCCGGCTCGTGAACATATTGATGGCGGAGATCGAGCAATGGTGCTGCCAGGTTGGCTGCTGTCGACACGATTTCTCAGGCCGTACGGGCGATTGCGCGGTTCGATAACCGCGCACTGACCCCTACCGCCTCTCCCCCTCGGATCGAGCGTTTTGTTGCAAGTTCGCGAAATAAGGACTTAGATCATGATGGCAGGGCACGTAGCCCCTTAGCCGTCGACGCGAACCCGTCGCGACGACTTCAAGCAGATCAGAAACAAGATCCGCATTCGATCTGGGAGGATCAATCCATGAAACGCCGCACCTTCATAAAGAGTGTTGCAACTGCCGGCGCCGTTGGAACACTTGCCGCAGCATCTACATTTCCGAAGCCGGCCCTGTCGCAAGGGCGCAAAGAGATCAAGCTCGTCACCTCCTTCCCCAAGAACTTCCCTGGCCTTGGGACGTCTGCAAACCGGGTCGCGGCACGTATCAAGGCTGCGACCGGCGGACGCGTCAACGTAAGGCTGTTCAATGCCGGTGAGCTGGTGCCGGCGTTCGGTGTGTTCGATGCCGTCTCGCAAGGCAATGCTGAAATGTACTTTTCTGCCGAGTACTACTTTCCGAGTAAATCGCAAGCCTTCAACTTCTTCACCGCTGTTCCATTCGGCATGACTCCGGCCGAACAATACGCCTGGATCCACTATGGTGGCGGACAGAAGCTCTGGGACGACCTGCATGGTCAGTTCGGCATGAAGCCGTTCATTGGACCGTCGACGGGAACGCAGATGGGCGGCTGGCTCAACAAGAAGATTACCAAGCTCGACGACTTCAAAGGTGTCAAATTCCGCATGCCGGGCCTTGGCGGCGAAGTTCTCAGGGCGCTTGGCGTCGCGGTCGTGAACCTGCCCGGCGGCGAGGTCTTTCCAGCACTGCAGTCCGGCGCTATCGACGGCGCGGAGTGGGTCGGGCCGTGGCACGATCTCGCATTCGGCTTCTACAAGGTCGTCAAGAACTACCATTACCCAGGCTTCCACGAGCCCGGAACGATGGGCAGCTACGCGGTCAACAAAAAGTTCTGGGATGGACTGAGCAAGGAGGATAAGACGATCATCGAAGTCATCCTTCAGGCCGAGTGCTTCATCCAGACGGCGGAGTATGATGGCGCAAGTCCTGGTTCACTGAAGAAGCTGCTGACCCAGCACGGCGTGCAAATGCACAAGTATCCTGACGATCTCCTGAAGGAGCTCGGCAGGGTCTCCGGCGAAGTTGTCGACAAGGTCGGCAACACGGATGCGACGACCAAGAAGATCTGGGACAGCTATCGCGACTTCCGCGTGACAGCGATGGATTGGTCCAAGATTGGTCTGCAGGGCTACATGAATGCCCGTTCGCTCGGCTTCAAGTACGGCTAAGGCGAACGCCTGAAACGGCTGCCGGCAACCCCCGCGGAGTGCCGGCAGAACCTTCCGTCGCGCAACCGGCAGTTTGCCCTCCAGGACAACAAGATGAACGCTTTGAGGCAGTTGGCGCGCTTGATCGATGCCATCAATGAGGGGATCGGCCGCGTCGTATCGTGGCTGGCGCTGTTGATGGTGCTCGTTCAGGTCGTCGTCGTAGTGATGCGCTACGTGTTCGGCATCAGCGTCCTCACGATGCAGGAATCGATCTGGTACATGCACTCGATCATCTTTCTCGTGGCATCCGGATACACGCTGCTGCACGACGGTCATGTTCGCATCGACATCATTTATGGAGCTGCGAGCGAGCGCGGCAAAGCGATCATCGATCTTTTGGGCGTACTGATCATTCTGCTGCCCGTCTGCATCATGATCTGGTGGGTATCGTGGCCGTATGTTGCTGCGGCATGGAAGGTACGTGAAGGTTCGGTAGAAGTAAGTGGCATCCAGGGTGTCTATTTGCTCAAGACCTGCATGCTTGTGTTTGCGGCGA
Source organism: Hyphomicrobiaceae bacterium (assembly GCA_051010015.1). GTDB lineage: Bacteria > Pseudomonadota > Alphaproteobacteria > Rhizobiales > Hyphomicrobiaceae > CAJQQK01. The sequence goes on along the minus strand of JBPCVZ010000260.1, from coordinate 3,173 downwards.
CGCTGTTCCTTCAGGGTATTTCGCAAGCCGTGAAGTCGTTGTTCGTGATTGCCGGCATGGACGTTGACGATCTGGAACGTCATGATCGGTCGGAGCTGGAACTATGAGTGTTCAGGAACTCATGGTGCTGCTCATGATCGTCGGCGTCTGCGGCACACTCATGCTCGGCTATCCGGTCGCGTTCGCACTGACCGGGGCCTCCATGATCTTCGGCCTGATCGGCTACTATTTCGACCTCTTCTCCCTGTCCTTCTTCGGAGTTCTGCCGAACCGCATCTTCGGGGTTATGACCAATGAGGTTCTGATCGCCGTGCCCTTGTTCGTCTACATGGGCGTGATGCTCGAACGTTCGAAGGTCGCCGAAGAACTGCTCGACACGATGGGCGCCCTCTTCGGATCGGTCCGTGGCGGTCTCGGCATTTCTGTGTGTGTCGTCGGCGCGCTGCTTGCCGCTTCGACAGGCATTGTCGGTGCGACCGTGGTGACGATGGGCCTTCTGTCATTGCCGACAATGCTGAGGCGTGGCTACGACCCGAAGCTCGCGACCGGCGTCATCGCCGCGTCGGGCACACTGGGTCAAATCATTCCGCCATCGATTGTCCTGGTCGTGCTCGGCGACCAGATTTCCAACGCGTATCAGGAAGCACAGCGTGCGATCGGAAACTTCTCCCCCGATCCGGTGTCGGTTGGCGATCTTTTCGCTGGCGCCCTTCTCCCGGGGTTGATGTTGGTCGGCCTCTACATCCTCTACATCGCAGTGCTTTGCTGGATCTATCCTGCTTCGGGGCCGGCGATCCCTCAGGAGGAGTTGCTGGCAGACGGTGAACAGAACCTGACCGCACGGGTCATACACGCCCTTGTTGCGCCGTGCGTGCTGATCATTGCCGTCCTCGGTTCGATCCTGTTTGGCGTTGCGACACCGACCGAAGCGGCGGCGGTCGGCGCGATCGGTGCAACGCTGCTCGGCGGTCATCGTCTTGCGCCGCAACGCGGCGCTCCGGTCTATGCCGCTGGCCTGTCGCTGATCGGTATTCTGATCCTCGTTGCCAATTTCGATCTGCGGGTGGCCCGCGATCAAATTCCACAATCGGACTGGATCGCGATTTGGGCCGCCGGTGTCTGTTGCGCCGGCCTGGCGTGGGGGCTCATCGTCAGTCTGCTTCGCGTGTTCTGGGATGGGACGCTGATCGAGGTCAATCGATCGACCACGCGGATCAGTGCCATGGTGTTCGGCATTGTCATCGCGGCGCAGCTCTTTTCGCTCGTCTTTCGCGGCTTCGGCGGTGACGAAATCGTCCATGAAATCCTGACCGGGCTGCCCGGTGGCGCCTTCGGTGCCATGTTCGTCGTCATGCTGGCGATGTTCATCCTCGGCTTCTTCCTCGACTTCATCGAGATCACGTTTGTCGTCGTCCCGATCGTCGCGCCCGTGCTGCTGCAGATGGATCTGAATCCGGTTTGGCTGGGCGTCATGATCGCGGTGAACCTGCAGACATCCTTCCTCACTCCGCCGTTCGGCTTTGCGCTGTTCTACCTGCGCGGCGTGGCGCCCAAGGAAGTGACGACGCCGATGATCTACAAGGGCGTGATCCCGTTCGTTTTCATTCAGCTCTTGGCGCTTGTCCTGCTTTCGTTGTTCCCGTGGTTGGCGACCTGGCTGCCGAAGGTCGTGTTCGCCTCGTGACGCGGCGGGGTTGGGCTCATTGGAGTTCTATTGTCTCGGGCAGGAGAAGTGTGCGGGCAGGATGTCATTGGGCATCGGCTATCGGGGTCATGCCACGCCTCGACGTCGCTTGCTTGGCATTGGCCTTGAAACAACGAAACGCGTCGCCCCGGTGCTTGTCACACTACTGCCCGGTTTAAGTCAGCATCCGTTTCGGCGTGCCACTGCCCCTCTCCCCGCGGGCGATGAGAGGGAGATCGTCGCGGGAATGCGCGGCCGTGCCAAGTCGCACGGCATCGATCGACGATCGTTGCGGTGCCGGCGATTGTCCGGCAGCCGGTGATACATCGTTCGGCGGTGTCCCTTCTCCCCGTCCTTCACGGGGAGTATCTGTCGCACCAGCGGAGGTTATTCATGCGAATGTTCCAAGTGGACGCTTTCACCGATCGCGTGTTCAGCGGAAACCCGGCTGCGGTGCTGCTGCTTGAGCACGGGTTGGCTGACACGACGATGCAGTCGATCGCTCAGGAAAATAACCTTGCCGAAACGGCATTTGCTCTGAAGAGGTCGAATGGTGAGTGGGATCTGAGATGGTTCACCCCCGTGCATGAGGTTGATTTCTGTGGCCACGCGACGTTAGCGACGGCGCATGTCATAATGACTGAAACAGATGCTGCTGATCCGCTTGTCTTCCATACGCGTGTCGGCACGTTGCAGGTCACCCGTGTCGATGGAGGTTACTGCCTTGACGTGCCTCGCCTTTTGCCTGATCCGATCGAGGCGCTTCCGTTAGAGCTCGATGGTGTTTTCCCGACGTCTCCGCCTAGGATATTCAAGAACTTTGAAAACATATTTGCGGACCTTGGCGGCGCGGACGCGGTTCGAAGCTTCGAGCCCGACGTGTCCAGGATCGCCAGGTTGGGATCGATCGGTCTTGCTGTTACCGGGCGTGACACGAGCGCAAGTCGAGCCCACTTTGTTTCGCGCTATTTTGTGCCGGGAGCAGGCATTCCAGAAGATCCTGTCACGGGTTCAATTCACGCGACGCTGGTTCCCTATTGGGCCGATCGGATCGGGTTGACAAAGCTGACGGCATTCCAGGCTTCTGCGCGCGGCGGATGGCTCGACTGCGAACTGGTCGGAGACAGGGTCAAGCTAACCGGCGGCGCTGTCACATTCATGGAAGCCAGGCTGTTCCTGCCTTGATGCCGAGGATCGACCGACCGACCTCAATTGCCACTTGTTGCGGTCATTGCCCAAGTGCGAAGCCGCGTCGCGTACGCGTGACGATGGCGCGTTGCCCGACCGGGACCCAGCCGGCCCCCGTCCTGCGACGGGGTGACGACGGAGGGTGGCGAGAGGACGGGAACTACATTGGAAGTTTATTTGGTGAGCAGGGGATATTCAGCGGTGGTCCGACAAAATAGGCTTCAAGGACTGCAGTGGCGATGGGCAGGAAGCAGAGTTTGCGGACTCTTGGACCTGAGACTGCCTGGGCGCCATGTGTGTC
>JBPCVZ010000259.1:0-2639 GCA_051010015.1 Hyphomicrobiaceae bacterium | reverse complement strand
GTTCAATGCCGGAAGCCAGCCGCAGCAACGTCGTCTTACCGCAACCGGATGGACCGAGCAGGCAGACCACTTCGCCGGCTGCAATGTCGAGCGAGATATCGGCAAGCGCGGTATAGGCGCCGTACTGCTTGGCGATATGGCGAAAGCTGAGGCTTGCTGCGAACGTGACGGCGGCCCGAACGTTGCTGCGTTGGGCGACGTCCAACGCCGAAAGTGGCGCATCATCGCCGCCGGCAGCCGCAGTCCGGCCGATCTGCTGGCTCAACCTTTGGCCGGCTTCCCGACCGAACTTGCCGAGCCATTCCATAACGCCCACGCCGTTCCCCGCACCCAATCTGCTGCGCCGCACCGGCCAGCTTCCGGCGCAATAAACACTGAATTGCTTAAGGGATGCAATTGCCACGATCTCGACGCAAGTCCGACGCGGTGCTTGCACAATACCTGTCTAGACCGGAATGCGTCGCAGCGACGCGCAGCAGCAGCGATGTCCTTGGCTCCGGCATCTGCGAGGTGTTCGAAGAATTTTGCAGCAAGAAACGGTTTGGAGACGAAATTGGCAACCGCAAAATGTGAGTTGTTCACGCCTCGTTAACCTTACCAGCGTTAGGTAGCTGCAGCTTAAGAGGTGTGTCATGTTGCGTTTCAGTTATGCAGATCGCCAGTCAGGGTGCCATTCAGACCGACCGCAGCGCAGGCAGCGGTCCGCGATAATTGCCCCCGTTATCGGGCTTGCAGTTGCGCTGGGCGGCTGCAGCGCAGATTTTTTGAGATTTGATTCCCCGGTTTTCGGATTGAACGGCGATACGTCGGCCGTCGATACGCGCGTTGCCGAAGCGCCGCTTTATGATCAGCAACCTGATGCAGCCGTGACCGGCCCTGGCGCCGCATCGCGCGGTTATTCTGCAGCGCCGGTCTCCGGCGTCAGCCGTGGTTCGGCCCCGGTGACTAAATATCAGCCTCAATCCAAGCCGGCCCGCTTCGCCAGCAACGACCCAATCGTTGAGACACCCAACGCCGGTTCGCAAGCCGGTAGCCGCAGCGGATACGAGCCGATGACCACCGGCGCGCTGCCATCATCGCGCAACAGCATCACCGTTGAGCCCGGCGATACGCTCTATCAACTGTCGCGCCGCCACGGCGTTACCGTTGCCGCGCTGCGGCAAGTCAACGGCCTGACAAGCAATACGATCAAACCGGGCCAAAGACTCGCGTTGCCGGAATCGGGCCAAGAGCGTTACGCCGCGGCGCCGAGAGCAAATAGGCAATACCGCCGCGCCGAGCCACAGCGCTCGCGACCAATGGCCGATCCAGCCGGCGGCACTTACGTTGTGCGCCGCGGCGACAGTCTCTACGCGATCGCGCGGCAAACCGGTGTCAGCGTTGCTCGGCTGAAGCGGCTCAACGGCATCACCAACGTGCGCAACATCAGACCGGGCGTGCGCCTGTCGCTCGGCGGCCGGGCGCCCGCGACCCAGGTGGCCTCACGCACGAACGTCACGCCGCGCTCGCAAATCCGCGCCAAATCGATCACGACGATGCCGATTGTGCGCAGCAAGGCCTTGCCAAGTGGCGGCGCCCAGCAGCCGCGCATTCTCAACCAACGCCCCGATACGCCGATCGCGACGAAGCCGCGACAGTCGGTTGCGCGCACACCGACCGCCAATACCCGGCAGAATTTCCGCTGGCCGGCGCGTGGCCGCGTCATTGCGGCGTTCAATCATTCCGGCCAGGGCACCAGAAATGACGGCATCAACATCGCGTTGCCGCTTGGTACCGACATCGGAGCGGCTGAAGGTGGCGTCGTTGCCTATGCCGGCAGCGAACTGAAGGGCTACGGCAATCTCGTACTGGTGCGCCATGACAACGGCTGGGTCTCGGCCTATGCCCATGCCAGCGAGATTCTGGTCAAGCGTGGCGACCGGATCGCCCGTGGCCAGGTGATCGCCAAGGCCGGACGTTCCGGCGGCGTGACGCAGCCGCAGCTGCATTTTGAGCTGCGCAAAGGCGCCAAGTCGGTCGATCCGATGCCGCACCTGGCGTCGTTGTAGGCAGCGGCTGCGAGGCAGCGCAGGTGTTGAGCGATTAAGAATTGTGCGCGTTTCGTTGGCTGGGTAACGTGGGCCTAGCAAATGCCGCGGGAAACGCATATCTTTGCGTGATGTAGAAAGAGCAAAACACATCAAAAAATAGCAACGGCCAAAAGAAGGTGGCAGTGGCGCGATCCGCTAAGACGGGCCGCTTTGGCGTGGTTGATCGTGTGCACGCTTCTGCCAATTCGACGAAGGCACGCTATGCCGACACCCTGCGACGTCTCAAGTGAGCTGCTTGACGACTACTGGTTTCCGACCGAGCGTGTAATCCTTCTTCTCCATGCTGAAGTAATCCAGCCCGGCGAACTGAATTCACTTCGGGATATGACGATGCTCGGCTCTGCGGTGGCGCGGCCGACGAGGCGCACCTACAAGCGTGCGTTGGATGCGGCCTTGGCGTATCTGTATGACCAGATAACGTCGCTGCCGACAGTCACCGACGGCTGAGCAGACATCAGCAGGCGCCGAACGCAGCCGCTAATCTAGATGCAATGGTTTGCCGAGGCGGCCGGCGAGGTCCTGGATGTATTGCCAGGCAACCCGGCCCGA
>JBPCVZ010000258.1:0-6270 GCA_051010015.1 Hyphomicrobiaceae bacterium | reverse complement strand
GCCGGCCTGATATACGCGCTTGCAACCGCCTGGTATCGCGCCTCCATGATAAACCACTTCGCCGACCATACGCGCATTGGCAAGGCGCGCTTCCGATGCAACCTGGACCCGATTGGCGTGATCTGGGTCAGCGTCACAAACTATCTGATCATGTTGGCAGGTGTGGCATGTGTCGGGTTGCTTTGCCTTGCGATTGCCCTTCCGACAATTGCTCTGCAGGGCGCATCTTCGGCGGAAGCCGGTCCGCTTGGAAGGCTGATGCTCTACCTGATTTCGGTCGCCACCTTGCTCGGACCACTATTGTTCTCTCCCATTACTCAGGCCCGATGGATCGGCTATATCGTGCAAAACCTGTCCATTTCCGGCACTGTTCCGCTCGAGGAGATTTTGCAGGCCACCGGTCCTGACGTGAAATACGGGGAAGGCTTGGCCGAGTCGTTCGACATTGGCGTGGCATGAGGAAAATGGCAGCAAGCTGGCGGGCGCAGTATTCGGATGGCCAATCCGCGAGAAGCTGGCGCTGCGAGATCCGCATCGAAGCCAATGGCCTGATGATCGATCGCGGGGCCGACTTCGACCATCAGATTTGGCCCTATAGCGAATTGCGCAGTCCCACTGTCAAGACGCACGGTGCCGAGATGATCATCGAACAACGCGTTTCGCCGGGCGCCCAATTGCTCATTCGAGACGGCGACGCCATCGAACGACTGAGGCGAATCGCGCCGCAATTGGCAGCATCCGGCAGTCGGCGCGCCATCCTTGTCCCTCTCATTGCGATCGCCGGGTCTATCGTTGCCTTGATTGCGCTTGTGTGGGCGCTGAACCTTCAACCCGCGCGCGCGATTGCCGGCATGCTGCCCGACGGCGTGCGCCAATCCATCGGCCGCAACGTCGTCGACCACTTCAAAACGAAGGGCCGGGTTTGCGATGCCCCAGCAGGCCGCCGTGCTTTAGACCGGCTCCTCGCACGTTTGCTAAAGCGGGAGCCTAACGCCGCGCTATACAGCGTCACCATCATCGACCTTCCCTTCCGCAATGCCCTCGCGACCGCCGGCGGCCAGATGATCATCACTTCAGAACTGATCAAGCACGCACGAGCACCCGATGAAGTCGCCGGCGTTCTGGCACACGAGATTGGGCATGGTATCGAACGTCATCCCGACGCCGGCATGGTCCGGCTGCTCGGCCTGTCCCTGCTTCTCGAGGTGTTCGGCGGCGGCTCAGGCATGCTCAGCGGAATAAGCCTACAGCTTCTGGAGACGGGCTATCGCCGCCAGGATGAAGCGGCCGCTGATCAACAGGCACTGCGCCTGCTAAGGCAGGCGGGGATCTCACAGAAGGGGCTGCAGCACTTCTTCGCGCGCGATGCCGAACAACGCAAAGAATCATCCTCGCGGGCGCTCAACATGGCACTCGATTTCCTGCGCACACATCCCTCATCGAAAGAGCGTGTCGCCGCCGTTCGCCGCACGCCACCCTACCGGTCCACGCCCTCGCTCAACCCGTCAGAGTGGCAAGCACTGCGAAGGATTTGCCGCGACGGATAGAGGCCGTCGTATGTCGGCGTTACAGTTCTACTGAGTTACGTAGCTTGAGCTTGGCGGTGCTGTCAGCAATCCGCGTCATGGCTTTGCTCAAGTTGTCGTCCGACGTAGCCGTCGACAGGCGAACGAACGGACTGAGGCTGTAAGCGGTACCCGGCACGGCCGCAACAAATCCATCATCGAGCAGATACTGCGCGAACGCGATGTCATCGCTGATCGTGCTGCCGTCGGGCGCAATGCTGCCGATCACATTGGCGCAACCGATGTAGGTGTAGAACGCACCGCCAGGCGGATCGAGCGTCAACGCCGGAACGTTTGCGATGCCGTCGACGACAATGTTGCGCCGTCTCTCGAAAGCTGCCCGGAACTCGGCAATATGGTCCTGCGGGCCGTTGAGCGCCGCCGTGGCGGCGGCCTGGGCGATCGAGCAGGCGCCGGATGTAATCTGCGACTGCACTTTTGTCATCTCGACAATCAACTGCCTTGGGCCCGCGCCGTAACCGATCCGCCATCCGGTCATGGCATAGGCCTTCGAGACGCCATTGACGATCAAGGTTCGCTCGCGCAACTCAGGACAGGCATTGGCAAACGACACGAACGTGCGGCCATCGAACAGAATATGCTCATAGATTTCGTCTGCCAAGACAAGGACCTTGGGATGCCGGGCAAGCACCTCGCCGAGTGCAGCCAGGTCCTCGGTTGAATAGCAGGCGCCGGCAGGATTGGATGGCAGGTTGAGGAACAGCCAGCGCGTCGATTTGGTGATCGCCTTTTCGAGCGCTTCCGGTGTCAGTCGAAAGCCGTCCTCGGCCCTACATGGGACGACGACTGGAACGCCGCCGATGACGGATGTCATGGTCTTGTAGATGTCAAAATGGGGTGCGCAGAGCAGAACCTCCTCGCCCGGCTCGAGCGTCGCCATCAAGGCGTCGAACAGAACCTGCTTGGCACCATTCGAAACGATAATCTCGCCTGGTACATAGGTGAGATTGTTCTCGCGCTCGAACTTGTCCACGACTGCCTGTTTCAGTTCCTGCGTGCCGTCGGTCGGCGGATAGCGCGTCTTGCCGGCCAACGCCGCTTGATGCGCCGCTTCAACGATATGGGCCGGCGTGTCGAAATCAGGCTCACCTAGTCCGAGATCGACGACATCGCGTCCTTCGGCCTTGAGCGCCTTCGCCCGGTCACTGACCAACATGGATGCGGATGGCTGGACAACCGATAGTCGTGAGGCTGCAAAGCTCATGATAGATTGTCCCGAACCGATGCCAGAAGATTGTCCGCACCTTTGGCCAGCAAACCCGTATCCGAGCCGCAGGCAACAAACGTGAATCCGTCATTGAGAAGTTGCGCGGCGAACGCGGCGTCCTGCACCAACGTGCCGACCGGCATGCCTCGCGCCATGAGTTGCTTTGCCGCCGGCATGATCAGCTCCCACACGACCGGGTCCATCGGCTTGCCAAGCAACCCGATGTCCGCAGCAATATCCGCCGGGCCGAAGAAGACACCGCTAATGCCGTCGACCGCGCCGATCGCCTCGGCCTGCTCGACTGCGGCCCGTGTTTCCAGCTGCACAAGGACGGAAGTCTCACTCTCGACCTGGTCAAAATAATTGCTGACGCGGCCGAACGCATTGGCACGCGTCGAGCCGCTCACACCTCTAATCCCACGTGGTGGATAGCGTGTCGCTGCGACCGCCTGCTTGGCTTCCTCGACAGATTGAACCATCGGAAACAGCAGTCCCGGTGCGCCGAGATCAAGCAGGCGCTTGACTTTCACCGGATCGTTCCAGTCGGGCCGCACGACCGCCGTGGTCGCGCTGGCAGCAAACACCTGCAGTTGTCCGAGGATCGTGGAAAGCTCGCCCGGCGAGTGTTCCATGTCGAGCAGCACCCAATCATACCCGGCCGGCGCAACCACATCAGCGGCAAAGCTGCTGCTCAAACTGACCCAGAGCCCGACTTGTTTCTTGCCAGACCGGATGGCTTCTGTGAAGGAGTTGGATGCAAGCTTCATAATACGGCCTTTTCAACGAACGGTTCATTTTTGACGACACGTTCGTAGGTAAGTGGCGTCAGATCAAGTGCGCGAAATGCACCATACATGATCGACCCGGCGACACCGTGTCCCATCGCTGGCGACTGCTGCGAGCCATGCCCGGAACAAACCGATGACGAATATGAAGCTACCAGTTCCGGTATGCTCTCCCAGGATGGCGTTCTGATCGAACGTATTGAAGGCATAATGCCCCACGAACATAACCTTCTCATCTCAAAAACCTGGGACCTCGAGTTATGGCAGAATCCTACTGGTGCGTTCCAGCAAGCCCGCTTATGCTCAACGTCAGCCCCCTGATGGAGATCGCCCATGTCCCACAAGCCTCGTTTCGGTGTCCTGGTTCTGCCCAACACTGACTGGTCCGACATCCTGCAGCGATCCAAGCACGTCGAACAACTCGGCTTCGAGTTGGTCACGACTGCCGATCACTTTTGCGATTGGAGTGACACATCAAGAGACTGGCACGAAGGTTGGAGTGTGCTCGCTGCGGTCGCCATGGCCACGGAACGGGTTCGCATTGCCACCTATGTCACGCAATTTCCGCTGCGCCATCCAGCCATGCTGGCACGGCAGGCGCTGACCATCGACCATATTTCGAACGGGCGCCTGGAAATCGGCCTCGGCACAGGCATTCCGATTGATCCGAGCTACGACATGATGGGCATCCCAAACTGGGACGGCAAAGAGCGGGTCGTTCGCTTCAAGGAATACGTCGAGGTCGTCGACCGACTTCTGTCGAACGAAGTTTCGAGCTTTTCGGGCGAGTTCTACACGATCAACGATGCGATCGTGAAGCCACGGCCGATCCAGCAGCCCCGTCCGCCGATCGTGATCGCAGCGCTCGGCCCGGTCATGCTGCGCTTCGCCGCGCGCGTCGCCGACACCTGGGATACGATGAGCTTCGCGAAAACCTTTGCGGAGCAGATCGAAGACGTTCGTGAAAAAGTGAAGATCGTCGACGAAGCCTGCGCGAAGGCCGGGCGCAACCCAGCAACGCTGCGACGCTCCTACCACATGTTCGACCCGACCGCTCGGGCCAGTGGCGGCGGTTTCGAATACTACGATTCCGTCGATGCGTTCGAAGACATGGCGGGCCGAATTATGGAAGCCGGGTTCAGCGAACTCAGCCTCTACTATCCCGTGCTTGCCGAACAGATCCCTACCTTCGAGCGCATCGCGCATGACGTTTTGCCGAAGCTACGCGTGACGACCAAATCGTAGCATACCTCACCGTCATGCTTGAGTGGCGAACAGTATTCCGATGCCAATTGATCCGGCAAAGGGGCGCAAAGCGCCTCGGTGCAATCGACAAATTCCCGAGGGTCCATGGCCAGCCGGCGCCGTACATCGCGCATCGGAGGCTCGGCACCATTGATACAAATGCACGTCAGGACGTAAGATCACGCGGCAAACCACAGACAGCCGGGAGACCCAATCATGAAAGCGATCAGAGCCCATTCGTTTGGCGGCCCGGAAGTGCTGCAGCTCGACGATGTCGATGACCCTGTTCCGGGCCCCGGCGAAGTCGTCATCGATGTGCACGCCGCCGGCGTCAACCCAGCCGATACGTACATGAGGAGCGGCACGTACGCGATCGTGCCCGAGCTTCCCTACATCCCTGGCGGCGATGCCGCCGGGGTCGTTTCGGCAATTGGCCGCGATGTCGACGACTTCGCGATTGGCGACCGGGTCTTCGCCGGCACCGCCCAGAGCTTCGACTTCAACGGCTGTTACGCAGAAAAGCTCAAACGCAAGACCAGCGAGATCGCTCGCCTGCCCGAGAACGTTGGCTTTGCCGAAGCCGCCACGTTCGGGGTCTCCTACACGACCGCGCACTATGCCTTGTTCGCCCGCGGCGATGCCCGGGCCGGAGAGACGGTATTCATTCATGGCGCGAGCGGCTCCGTCGGCACGTCCGCCGTTCAACTCGCCAAGCGTGCCGGCCTGAAAGTTATCGGTAGCGGCGGCACCGCCGAGGGCCTTGAACTGATCATCGAGGCGGGCGCCGACCATGCGGTCGACCATACAAAACCTGGCTATCTGGACGACGTCCAAGGCATCACGGATGGCAAAGGGCCTGAGCTGATCCTGGAGATGCTCGCCAACGTCAACCTTGCTGCCGATATGGACCTCGCCGCCAAGTACGGGCGCATCATCGTGATCGGCAACCGCGGTGAGATCACGATCACGCCGCGCGTCGCCATGATGAAAGAACTGGACATTCGCGGCATTGCCCTGTGGAACTCGTCCCGTGGGCAGATGAAAGAGATCCTTGATGACATTCTTGCCGGCGTCGCCGATGGTTCCCTCCGACCGGTCGTCGGAAAACGATTCCCGCTCGCCGAAGCTGAAGCTGCCCATGTTACGGTTTTGGAGCCGGGCGCGCATGGCAAGATTGTCCTCGTCCCCTAGCCTGATCTATTCACCACCGCGATGCCCGTCATCGAAAAATGCGGAGTCAGGCCGCAAGGAGAGTGGTGAATAGCATAGTTTTTCTATGCTAGAGCCGCTCGACGTCGCGGATGGCCCGCATTTTTCGACCCTTCGGGCGGGGCAAATCGTTTGAAATGCGGCGTCGCACGGCTTAACCGATGACATGCATCGCTTTGCGCCCTGCTCCTGGTCTTTCAAACGATTTGCCTCCGTGACGGACAACGTGCTGGTGAAT
>JBPCVZ010000257.1:0-6436 GCA_051010015.1 Hyphomicrobiaceae bacterium | reverse complement strand
GCTTCGAAGTCGAGGTCCTTGGCGATGCCGCCCATTCCGGCACGACACCGCGCGCGCGCCGCAAGGATGCGTTCATCGCCGCGACAAACATCGCGACCGAGTTGCGCCAGCATTTCGAGGCCAATGAACCCGATGACATCGCGCGCTTCACGATCGGCATTTTCGATGTCCAGCCCGGCGCCAAATCGATCGTCCCCGGCCGGGTCGAGTTCTTCATCGACTTTCGCCATCCTTCCGCCGACGCCCTTCGCAAGCTCGGTGACGACATCAGCGTTATCGCCAAAGCGCAGCAAGGCCGCTGCGAGGCGCATGTTCGTGAAGTCTCGAGTGCTGCTCCGGAACCGTTCTCCGATGTCATTATCGAGAAGGTCGCCGCCGCCGCCGCGCGGCACGGGCTTGCGAGCCAGCGCATGATTTCGTGCGCCGGCCACGATGCCCGTTTCCTGTCGCGCCTGTGCCCCAGCGGCATGGTTTTCATTCCGTGCAAGGACGGCATCAGCCACAACGAAAAGGAAAGCGCCGAACCCCACGATGTCGCCGCCGCCGCCCAGGTCGTTTCCGACGTCCTCCTGGAGCTGGCCCATCAGCAATGAGACACCACACCGCCGCCACAGCCCCTGACGCGCCGTCTCTCGCGAACGCGCGTGACTGGTCTCGAGGCAGCCCAAACCGGATCGCTCCGTGACGCGGGCCAACTGGCAGCGCGTCGCGATCGGCGCAGGCGCGGCGATGTTCCTTGGCATGGCGCTTGGCCGGTTCTCCTATTCGGCGATGATCCCCGCCCTCATCGAAGCCGGCGAGGTCGACGCGATCGCAGCCGGCTATATCGGTGGCGCCAACCTGGTCGGATTCCTGAGTGGCGCCGCTGCCTCGACATGGGCCGCGCGCGCCGTGCGTCTCGACCATTTGCTACCGGTCGTTATCGTCGCCGCCGTCATTGCGCTGATCGCCTCGGCGCTGCCCTGGGGTCCGCTCTGGCTCGGCGCCTGGCGTGGCGTCATCGGCGTATCGACCGGCTTCATCATGGTGCTCGGCCTGGCGATGACCGCCCAGGCGGCCCCGCCGGAGCACCGCGCCAGCGCCATGAGCTACATCTTCATTGGCGTCGGCAGCGGCATCCTGTTCGGTGCCACCGTCGTGCCTGCCTGTCTTCGGATCAGCATTCTGACGGCTTGGCTGGCCGTCGCCCTCGCCGGCGTCTGTGCCGGCGCCATCGCCATCCTGTGCTGGCGCGGCGTCCATCACGTCGCCGCTGCCACGAAGACCGAAGCACAGGTCCGCCCGATGCAACACCGCGCTGCCTGGTCCGCCGTCATTGCGGCAAGCTTTCTGTTCTCGTTTGGCCTCGTGCCGCACACGATTTACTGGTTCGACTATCTCGCGCGCGACCTCGGCCTCGGCTACACCATCGCCGGCTGGCATTGGACCGGCGTCGGCGTCTTCGCCATTCTCGGCCCGATCGCCGCGGCATGGCTGGCGCGACAGGCCGGCACCGCCGCGGCAATCGTCGTCACGTATATCCTCCTCGCCATCGGCCTTGGCGTCCCGTGGCTCGCACAATCGACACCGGCCCTGATCGCCTCGACCATCATCTTCGGCGCGCAGCCGGCCGCCTCGACCCTGCTCGGCGCCCGCGCCCGCGACCTCGGCTCGGCGGGCAACATGCCCGCGATGATGCGTGCAACCATCCTGGCCAACGGAGTTGGTTCGGCCCTTGCCGGCATCACAATTCCCAAACTGCTCGACGTCACCGGATCCTACGAGATGCTGTTTCTCACCGGCGGCGTCGCCATGCTGCTCGGCGGCCTGTTGTGCCTGGCGACGTCTTTCCAGAACCAATCGAGCGAGGGCTGAAAAGCCGAAGCGTCAAACCACGCGTAGCCGCGGCCCGGTTCCTTCCGGCGCGATCGTCTCGCCGATAACCGTCGCGTCTGCATATCCGGCCGCGCGCAGCGCAGCGACGGCGGCACGCGCCTGGTCGCGGGGTATACCGGCCAGCAGCCCGCCCGCGGTCTGCGGGTCAAACAGCAGTTGAAACGCTGGCGATCCTGAAATCGCGCCAGCCGCATCGATCTCACGCCGCCAGGACAGGTTGGCCGGCTGCAACGATGACACTATTCCGCGCCCGACGACCTCCAGCGCCCCTTCGAGCAACGGCACATCGCCAAGACGAACTTCCGCATTGACGCCCGACGCAATGAGCATTTCGCCGAGGTGGCCGGCCATCCCGAACCCCGTCACATCCGTCATCGCCCGGGCCCCGTGCGACCGCAGGATGTCCGCTGCCTCGGCGCTTGACCGCAACGCGTTCTCGATCGCACCTCTCACCCAGCGCCCTTTGGCCTGCCCGCGGCCGTGCCCGGCAAACAACGCACCCGAACCGATCGGTTTGGTCAGGATCAGCGCCTGGTCCGCCGCGAGACCTTCTTTGCGTATCAGTTCGTCTTGCCTGGCAAAGCCGTTGATCGAAAACCCGAGCGTCAACTCCTGGCCTTCACTCGTATGCCCCCCGACGATGCGACAGCCTGCCTCGTCGAGCTTGCGCTTCGCACCCGCCAGCAGTTGCACGAGATCGGCCTCGCGCTTGGCATCCGGTGCAAACGGCAACGACACCGACACCAGCGCCGAGTGCGGCTCGGCGCCCATCGCATAAACATCGCCAAGGCAATGGTTGGCGGAAATCTGCCCGAACGTGTAGGGGTCGTCGATCATCGCCGGAAAGCTGTCGACGGTTTGCACCAGCAGACGGTCGTTCGGCACCTGGATCGCCGCCGCGTCATCGCCGACGCCAAGCACGATGCCGCTGTCACAGCGCGTGCATACGCTTGCGATACCGGGAATCGCAGCCAATGCCCGCTGCAGCGTCGCGGAGCCGACCTTGGCGCCGCATCCGCCGCACCGCATCGCATCCGGCGCCTGTGCCTCGGCGATCTCGCTCGGCACGTCGGCCACCACCGGCGTTGTCAAATCCGGCTTCGACGTCATGCGCGGCAGCTCATTGAAGCGGCGCATGAATGTGCGGTCGATATGGTCCTTCCAGCGCCACACCCACGCGCCCTTCACCGACCATCCCGCATAGGAGGCGATGGCGTTCTGGTCACCGGTCGATATCAGACTGAGAAAAACGCGCTGCGGCCGGTATCGCCTGAGCGGTTGATCAAGCACCCGCGCCCTGAGGTTGTGCGCCAGGATCGGGCCCTGCCGCACCGCGAACACACCCGACTTCGGTCGCGGGTCCTGGATCATCGAAACCGCGTCACCCGCCCCGAATACATCCGGATGCGACGTCGAACGCAAATGCGCGTCGATCGCGAGAAAGCCTTGCGCATCCACGTCCAGACCACTTGTCGCGAACCAGTCGGGCGGCTCGGCGCCCGTCACCCAGACCACCTCATCGAGCGGCACCGTACGGCCACCGTCGGACACACCCTCAGCGTCGGCACGCGCCACATCGAAGCCCGCATGCACGGTCACGTTGCGCTCGGCCAGCGCCGTGCGAACGACATCCCTGACGGTGGCGCCATGGGTTTCGAGCACGCCGTCATCGCGTGTGAAAAGATGAAACGCGCCATGCCCGCGACCAGGCCCGCGACCAGGCCCGCGTCCAGGCGCGGCGGCGGCTTCCTTCTCAAGGGCATGCTGCATCGACAGCAACAGCTCGACACCGCCGGCGCCAGCGCCCACGACGCCGACGCGGCACCCCGGTTCACCGGCCACGCGCTTCTTGAGCGCCTGCCAATGCGTCAGAAACCCTGACACCGGCTTGACCGGAATGACTTCGCGTTCGAGCACGAGAGCGTCATCGAACACGGGCGTCGAACCGGTATTGATCGACAGCACGTCGTAGGGCACCGGCGGTCGGCCGTCGGCGCAGTGCACCTGTTTAAGCACCGGATCGATTCGTACCACCTCGGTCTCCAGGTATCGCGCCCCGGCAAACGTGGCGAGCGGCCCGAGGTCGATATGCGCCTCGTCGAACGTGTAGTGGCCGGCGATCAGGCCCGGCAGCATGCCCGAATAGGGCGTGTCCGATTCCGGCGAGATCAGCGTCAGGCGCGCGCCCTGGATCGGAAACATGCCGAAGTTGCGCAGCACGGATACATGCGCGTGCCCGCCACCGAGCAAGACGATGTCCTTGACGACCGGAAACTCAGCCTGGCGCATTCTTGACTACTGCTCCATCGCACAGAAACGGCGGCCAGGAGTTTCCTGACCGCCGTTTGTTACCTCGATACGTCAGCGCACAGATTCTTATTTGGCCCGCGAATCGAAAATCTTGATAAGCGACACAATCTCCGACGCCTGGATGCGGCCAAGCGGCCCATCGGCATAACTGGACCCGACAACCTGGTTCTCACTGTTGAGCATGAGTTCCGTCGGTTGAATGATCTGGCGGCGTTCCTCCCACCAGGACCCGAGCGCATTGGCGACGTCTTTCGTGACGCCATAGCCGACGGGGAAATTAACCTCGTCAGCAACTTCCTTCGCCTTGTCGATTGGATCGACGCTGGCAGCAGCCACTTTGATGCCGAGCGCATCAAGTTCTGCTTTCTGTTCTGCGAAACCGACCAACTGCCGGCGGCAGTATGGTCACCAGTGTCCCCGATAGAACAAGATCACCTTGTATCTTGCATCGAGGCCGCCGGGCAGATCGAGCGTCGAACCATCCGTAACGTTGATCGTCACGGACGGCATCGTATCGCCAATGCCGAGCTTTTCAGCCATGTTTGCTCCTTTGCGTAAACGTCCGGCGGCATCTTACGTATTTCGAGCCTGACCGCAATCAGCCCTCACAACACATTTTTGTTTACTTGACCCGTCACGTCGCCAGGTGCCGAAACATGTTGCGCCGCGCTTCATCATCCATCTCGGCCTTGAAGGTAAACTTGTCCTTGAGAGCAAGCGCGGTCTGCGCGGCCGGCTTGGCCTCGATCTCGTCAACCAGTCGTTTCAGGTTCGGGAACGATGCCCAGATGTTGTCGTCTGCCGTGACAAATGGCGCCATCCGTGCCCAGCCCCAGACATCCATGTCGATGATCGAATAGGTATCGCCAACCATGTAGCTCTTGCCATCGAGATGATCGTTGAGGACGCCGTAATGACGCTTCACTTCGAATGTGTAGCGGTCGATGGCATAGCCGATCTTCTCTGGCGCATGATGATTGAAGTGCACCGACTGGCCGGAGAACGGCCCGACGCCGGTCGCCACGAACATCAGCCAGGAAAGCATCTGGCCGCGCTCACTGGCCGGCGGCAGGAACTGGCCGGTTTTCTCCGCCAGATAGAGCAGTATGGCGTTGGAATCGAACACCGTCGCATCGCCATCGACGATCACCGGCACCTTCCGGTTCGGGTTGATCGCCGTGAACTCGGGCGCATGCTGATCACCTTTCCGCGTATCAATCGGAATAGGCTCGTAGGCGACGCCGGCTTCTTCCAGGAATAGCCCCACCTTCATCGGGTTCGGCGCGCCTGAGAAGTAGAACTTGATCATGGACAGTCTCCGGGGATTTGGTGTGCAGGATGGATAGGCTCGAAAGTCGATAGCATGGTCCACGACAAAGGAACAGAAGGTGCCGGCAATCGCGCCCGCCGCCGCCCGCACCCCATGTGCCGACACCATATGTGATAGTCATCGCCGCGCGCTTCTCAAGCGTAGGGATTGTGCCTAGCATTCCGCGACTTCAGGCCATTTCGGGAGCCCAGCCATGACCCAGCCGGTACGCTATGGTATCCAGATCGGTGCGGTCGATCGCGCCGGTGTCAGCGACGCCGACCTCTACAATGAAGCGGTTGTCGACGCGCGGCTGACACAGGAGCTTGGCTTCGACGCTGCCTGGCTGGTCGAGCATCATTTCTCCGACTACTACCCGACCCCCAACCCGCTCGTCTTCTTGTCGCATCTCGCCGCCGCCTGCCCGGGCCTCGGGCTCGGCACCGCCGTGATGGTGCTGCCCTGGTACGATCCCATCCGCTTTGTCGAAGATGTCTCGATGGTCGCGACCATGGCCAAGGGCCCGCTTTACATCGGCATGGGCCGCGGCACCGCCAAGCTCGAATACGATGCAATGCGCGTCTCGATGGAAGAAGCGCGCGACCGCTTCCGCGAATGCTGGGAAGTGACGCAGCTCGGTCTCAAAGGCGATGCCTTCACCTATGACGGTAACTATATAAGGCTCGACCGTCCGATCGAGATCCGCCCGAAGCTCGATCCCAAGAGACAGATCGAGTTTTTCGGCGCCATCGGCAGCCCGGGCAGTGCCGAAATCATGGCGGACCTGGGATTGCGGCCGCTGACCTTGGCCCAGTTCCCCGATCACATGCTGATCAAGATCCTCGACCGGTGGAACGCGCGCAACGAACAGGTCGGCAGGGCGACATCCGACATCATGCCGATCTCCGCCAAATGCTTTATCGCCGACACCGATGCGCAAGC
>JBPCVZ010000256.1:0-2550 GCA_051010015.1 Hyphomicrobiaceae bacterium | reverse complement strand
GGAGCGGGCCAGCGATCGATTTTGTCGGCACGACCAATGCAGAGTACAAATCTCAACTCGGCTCGTCTGCGCCCAATGAGAGTTCGACCGGCTCTCCATGAGGCGTACTTTGGTATGCGGCGCGCCACTGTTGTTCCCGCTGGCTGATATCATCTGGGTTAACATTGCCCGAACCGACTAGTAGCGTCTCAACAGCATCAAGAACCGCTCTGTAGTACAGCTCCGCACTGTCGCGTTCTCCGGCCTCTGAGCGCTTCTCAAGAGCAGAACCGAGCGCGATCGCCCAGTCATCGGCGGCGATGACGCCATTCTCGACCAGGACATCTGCCATTCCCAAAATCTGAGCTTGCCAAGGTTCATCAAACGTCGGTTCATCATCTCGACGCGTCAAAGGACCGAGCCGGGCTTCAGGGAATTTCAAGATAGCTCTCCCATAGGTCAACTCGGACATCGAATGGGCGTCCGCCGTCTTTTGGCCAGAGCTCAGTTGAATCGAAGATCACCGTATAAAGGTGCTCCTTGCGTAGTGTCCCGACAGCGCTATCGTCGGCGAGGATTTCGGGGCCATGGGACGCCTCGATGATGCCTTTGCAGCCGCGCGCAAATCCAGGTAGGCGGGTATGCATTGAGCCAATCTTTTGCTTGGTCACAACGCTATCGCCGAGCGAAAATCTCGCATCTTCTGCCTCAGTAGGCACCATATCGATCGGAGTAATTGCGGTTGGCTTCGATTTCGAGCGACCTTCGACAAATTCTGCCACGTTGGCAGTCCCTTGATCGATTAGGAGCGCCATCATGTGCTGCGTCCATTTATCGAAATAATTCATTGCCAAATAGTTTGCCGGGGGAATGCGTTCGAGGACATGGCGTGACCAGTCCAGGGTCCACCCGGTCTTGTCGCGACGCAATCTGCCGAACATGATCATGCAAACTGCCCAGCTTCGCGCCTGCCAGGGTTCGTGGAATGGCTTTTTGTCGTTGTCACTTTGCCATTTGACCGGACCGAATCCTTCTCGGCCACCAAGATCATGAATTGTGTCCATTATCTTGTCTCCGGGCCGGGCGAGAGGTCGCGATGTGTTCCAATCATTGAATTCCGCGTCACCAAATTCGCGAGGTCATCCTCGGACCAGCCATCCGTTGCGGGTGGCCTCTGAGGAACCACCATAAATCTCCGTTCAGAGGTCGAATCCCACACATGCAACTTCACATCATCGCTGAGCTCAACACCGAACTCCTCTAGAACGCCGTGAGGATCGCGCACGGCACGTGCCCGATATTCGGTTGATTTGTACCAAGCCGGTGACATGCCTAGGAGACGAAGTGGATAGCAGGAACACAATGTGCAGACGACAAGGTTGTGTTCGCTTTCACTGTTGAACACAGCTTGCAAATCATAACCACCGCCCTCTTCTGCGAGGTCAAGCTCGACGAAGGCCTTCATGGCGTCATCGCGTAGCGTTTGCTCAAACGAAGGATCGATCCAGGATCGAGCGATAACGCGTGCACCGACCTTTGGCCCGATTTTCTCAGCGTAGTTTTCAAGCCAATTATCGACCGTGTCGTTTTGCAGGAAACCTTTTTCGATGAGAACTGTTTCCAACGCTTTGACCCTTAAACCGGGCTCGGGAGGAAGGTGACTGTGTAGCTCGCGGTGGATATGAGCAATCTTGTCTGAGTCGTGCGAAACCAATTTCTCCTCCCAATGCAATTGCTGGCCTCAGCGGCTGACCGAAAACCATAGCTTGTGAAGAACAAATGAGAGGATAGCACTTGTTGGCCGGATGTCCGAGTCGGGTCACCTGCTGCCGGTTATCGTGCGCCGTTCCCGACAGCTCGACACTGAGAACCTGCCGGTCGATGAACAAAACGGGACGCCGGCAAAAGCGCCCCAGAAAGCCGCCAATCGTCGACAGGCAAGAGTGGGCCAGTTGCGGTCGTGAGCAGGTGCAGCATGCAATAATTGTGTTATCGAAGCTCGGTCGAAAAAGCGGTCGTGGCCCGATGCCGAATTGCTGCATCACATGAACGTTGAGATGTCCACCTTGCAGACATGTGACCGATCTGCCGTGGCAGTTGGTGGTCGGGTCGGACTTGGTCTCTCCCTCTCTTGGACAGTATCGGCACCGGCGGTTAGCACTTTGCACAATTGGCTGTCCCAGCTAGCCACCAGCATTGGTAGGTCGTTCTCAATAGCGCGATGGCAAAGGAAATACAGAGGAAGCGGTCATTTCCTGGCTCGTAGGACCGCGGCAGTGATTGACACGGGATACCAGCCGCAGCTGGGTGCGGAAAGCGGAAGCCTGATCTCCGACGCAAACATTCGCCCGACTAACCTGTACAAGTGCTGGCCAGGTAACAGCTCCGCCCGATTGCGAATTCCATGTTTAAGCGTCAAGTTTTGATCAAGATCAACAAACCATTTCTGAATTTGTGCGCATAGAGCTACCTGGCGCGGTCTGAGAGGCGGTTTACCGCTGTCAGTTCAATGCCGCCTGCGTCGAGGCATTTCTTCTAGTTGCTGGCGAGGCGTGAAAACCACCGCGCTCA
>JBPCVZ010000255.1:0-3175 GCA_051010015.1 Hyphomicrobiaceae bacterium | reverse complement strand
GCTTGATCAGCTCGCGCGCCCGTTCGATCGTTGCAGCCTTGGTGCGGCTGCTTGCCAACAGACCGTAATGCCGGATGCGATGGAATCCTTTCGGCAGCACGTGCAGCATGAAGCGCCGGATAAACTCTCCCGGCGCCAGGGTCATAGTCTTGTGTCGACCGGGGCCGTCGACCCGGTAATCCTTGACCTTGAAAGTCACGCCGGTCTCGTCGGAGGCAATCAGCCGGCTATTGGATATGGCAACGCGGTGGGTGTAGCGGGCGAGGTAGGTCAGCACCTGCTCGGGTCCGGCAAATGGCCGCTTGGCATAGACGTGCCACTTGGTGTCGTAGAGCGGCTCGAGGAACGACTTAAATGCGGTGCGATCAGCAAGCTCGGCATGATCGCCGAAGAACTGCAGTCGGCCGTCGGTGTGCGCCGCCTTCAACATCGCCAGCATCTTGCCTCGGAACAGGCGCTTCAGCACCGACACAGGGAGCAGGTAGTCCTGCGAGGTGCTGATCCACCTCAACCCGTCGAGCGAGATGCCACCGCCTGGAACGATCATGTGCACGTGCGGGTGATGCGTCATCGCGCTGCCCCAGGTATGCAGCACCGACGTGAAACCGATCTTGACGCCGAGGCGCTTGGGGTCGGCCGCGATCGTGTGCAACGTCTCCGCGCTTGCCTTGAATAAGAGATCGTAGATTACGGCCTTGTTCTGGTATGCGATGGCAGCGATCCTGGGCGGCAGCGTGAACACGACATGGAAATAGGGTACCTCCAGAAGCTCGGCCTTGCGCGCCTCCAGCCACGCGCGTGCTTGGCTCCCTTGGCACTTCGGGCAGTGACGGTTACGACAGCTGTTATAGGCAATATCGGTGTGGTCGCAGGCTTCGCAGCGTGCAACGTGACCGCCGAGGTCCGCCGTTCGGCAGGCCTCGATCGCGCTCATTACCTTGAGCTGGGTGTGTGTGAGGTGGCCCCGCATGGCACGACGCCAAGCGGGATCGTGATCGCGAAAGATATCCGCGATCTCCAGCGCTGGCCGGGACACGCGAGACGATCTATTCGACCGGCTCCGTCGTTGACCTTGCGATCGGGATGGGCAGCGTCAAACGGTCGAGCGGGCTCTCGATGGTGCGCAGCAGGTTGGTGGCGACGTGCGTGTAACGCGCCGTCGTGTCCAACTTCGCATGGCCCAATAGCACCTGGATGATCCTGACATCGACGCCGGCCTCCATCAGATGCGTTGCAAAGGAATGGCGTAATGTTCGCGGCGTGATCCACGTGCCGAGCCCCGCCGCATCGGCGGCTTCGTGACAGGCGCGGTTGAGCTGGCGTACCGACATCGGCAGCACAGGGTCCTGACCCGGAAACAACCAGCCCGGCGAGCGACATTGCAGCCACCAAGCGCGCAGGATCGGCAGCAGCTGCGGCGACAGCAAGCCGTATCGGTCTTTCTTGCCTTTGCCCTGCTCGACCCGGATCAGCATGCGCTTGGAGTCGATATCGCTGACGCGCAGCATCACCACCTCGCCGCTGCGCAAGCCGGCACCGTAGGCAATGCCGAGCGCGGCCTTGTACTTGAGGCCCGGTCCGGGCGCGGCCTGCAGCAGTCGCGCGACGTCGTCCATGGGCAGAACGCGCGGTAGCTTGCGCGGATAATCGACGCGGGCCAGCGCATGGACAAGCTCGAGGCGACCGAGCGTGATCTTGAGAAAGTACCGCAGCGCCGAGACCTGCGTGTTCATCTTCGGCGGCTTGCAGCCCTGTTGCATCTGGTGCACCTGGAAGGCGCGCAGGTCCTCCGCCGTCACGGTGTCGGGCGAGCGGCCGAGAAAGCGCGAGAAGGTCTCGACGTGCTTGATGTAGTCGGCTTGAGTCTTCTCGCCGAGCCGGCGGACGGTCATGTCCTCGAGCATGCGACGGCGAAGATCGCGGATGGGCTTGTCCTTCATTGAGATGTGTCCTTGAGGTTGGAGTGACTTCACCCCGCGATCCTCAAGGCCCGCTACTTCTCAACCCGTTAAACCATCGTGTCCGGCACCGTCCCGCCCGACACAGGCTGGCGCGCGAGCGCCTTTGTTCTATGTAACAAACGGACATAAGTACGAGCTGACATCGAGCATCAAAGTGCGAATTCGCCACGCGGCGCGGCCTTTGATATTCATCGGCGCCGGGGCTCTGCTTTGCAGAGCGCTCAGTCAACGTGCAGGCGTGCCGCATTCTTTTGCCACAACACTGTTACGGCCTGACCTTCTGAAAATTCCGCATCGTCATCTTGCAATCCAGACATCGTGCGCACGTTGAGCTCTATACCGCTCGAATGAGCCACGATGTGTGACGTTGTGAGTCCGAGGTAAACCTTTTCACGGTAGGTTGCCGGCAAGATCTCGTAGCCATTTGAGCGTTCAGATCCTGGCCGCGCGAGCTGAAGAAGCTCCGAGCGGATCGAGATGGATACGGATTGTCCGGTCTGAACCTCACTACCACCAGTCGGAACGGTAATCGAGTTCGTCCCAATCTCAAGAGTGGCGGTATTGCCATCCGATTTTTTCACCACGCAATCCAGGATATTATTTTCGCCAACGAAATCCGCCGTGAAGCGTTTGCGCGGTGCTTCGTAAATCTCGTCCGGAGACCCGTTTTCCACCAGCAGTCCATCCGCGATCAGGGCAATGCGGTCCGCGACCGTCATCGCTTCCTCCTGATTGTGGGTGACGTGGATGAATGTGATGCCGACCTTCTCCTGCAGATGTTTCAGCTCCAGGCACATGTCCTTGCGCAACTTCGCATCCAGCGCCGCCAGCGGCTCATCAAGCAGCAGGATATCGCGATCAAGTGCAAGTGAACGGGCGAGTTGCACGCGCTGTTGCTGTCCACCGGACAGCTCGTGCGGCTTGCGCGTGCCATAGCCCTGTAGACCGACCATCTCGAGCATCGCCTCGATCTTCTCTTCGATCTGGGCCTTCGGCATCTTTTGCAGCTTGAGTCCGTAGCCGACGTTGCCCGCAACGGTCATGTGTGGAAACAGCGCGTAGCTTTGAAACACCATCGAGGTTGGCCGCTTGTCGGGCGGCAGGTCCGAGACGTCGTTGCCGTGCAGGAGCACCCGCCCTTCGGTTGGCCGGTTGAAACCACCGATCGTGCGCAACAACGTCGTCTTGCCACCGCCACTCGGCCCGAGCAGCAC
>JBPCVZ010000254.1:0-6792 GCA_051010015.1 Hyphomicrobiaceae bacterium | reverse complement strand
CTCGCGGTGCGACTGACACATCAACACATTGCGCGCCGGCGCGGGAAGAGAAAACCTATGGCCAAGACACCGAACAAGCAGGAGATCGAGACCATCAACCTGCAGTACCTGCCGCGCCTGACGGTGCCCGATGTCGAGGGCTACCTGGAAAAATCGGCGGAGCGCAGCGCCCGCGTGCGCAAGAGGCTCGGCGGTGAGATCGACGTCGCATACGGCGACACGGCCGGCCAGACGCTCGACGTCTTTCCGGCCGCGAAGAAGGGCGCACCGGTGCACATCTTCATCCATGGCGGCTATTGGCGTTCGCTCGACAAGCACTACTACAGTCATGTCGCCGGCCCGATGGTGGCAGCCGGCGCGACCGTCGTCGTGCCGAACTATGATCTGTGTCCGGACGTGCGTATCACCGACATCACCGGCCAGATGCGCCGCGCCGTCGCCTGGGTCTACAAGAACGCGACGAAATTCAACGGCAGCCGGGCAAAGATCTACGTCTCCGGCCATTCCGCCGGCGGCCACCTGACCGGCATGATGGCGGCGACCGACTGGGCGGCCGAAGCGGGCCTGCCGAACAACCTGATCAAGGGCAGTGCACCGCTCTCCGGGTTGTTCGACATCGAGCCGCATCGCCATTCGCAGTTGCAGGCCGAGATCCGCCTGACCGCAAAGGAGGCCAAGGCCATGAGCCCGATGTATCTGGCGCCGGTCGCCAAGGGGCCGGCAATCGTCGCGGTCGGCGGCGGCGAGCCCGACCTGTTCCATTGGCAGTCGCTCGCCTACGCCGCGCACTTGCGCCAGCACGGCATCAAGGCGGAGTATGTCTCGATGGGCAGTGACAATCATTTCGATATCACCGACCGTCTCGCGACGGCACGCGATCCGCTGACCAAGGCGCTGATCGCCCAGATGGGTCTTTGACGAGCGGGCAGGGGCGAGCCTGCCGCACGACAAGGGCGTCGCCTCAACGCGCGAACTCGACGCCGAAGTTGCTCAGATCGACGCCGCTCTTGTCGGGCATCGCCTTGGAACGCGCGTAGGTCTCGGCCGGGTCGGCATTGGCATTGAGTTCACGCAGGCGCGGATAGACTTCCTGCGCATAGAGTTCCATCGACTTGATCGCATCGGCGTCCGACAGAAAACCGGCCTGGCCCATGATCATCATGTGACCAAAGCCACCGCTGTACTCCCAGAACGCCTTGATCTGGTCGAACACCTGGTCGGGGGTGCCGGCGAAGACGTTGCCGATCGCCATCTGCTCGTCCAACTTGGCGACGGTCGGCACGCCTGAACTCGATGCCCCGCGCATCACCTGGGCCGAGACCGCCGGTGCATGGTAGCCGGGTGGATTGGACCACTCCGCCGGCACCTTGTTGGCCTGCATGTACCACATCAGTTTTTCCGCACCGGCGAGCGCTTCGCGTTCATTTTCACCAACGAAACAAAGCGCCAGGTAGGCCAGGCGATCAAGCGGCGGCGCGCTGCCGTGGCTGTCGGTGTAGGCGTCACGATAGCCGTTGAAGATGCTTCGGATCTTCGGGTAGCCGGCAAGGAACACGGCGCCGACATAGCCATGCTGCGCGACCGGCACGGCCGTGCTGGCGCTGCCCATCGTGATCCAGATCGGCGGATGCGGTTGCTGATAGGGGCGCGGCCAGATGTTGACCTGGCGTGAGTGGAACCAGCGTCCCTCGAAATTGAAGGGCCCGTCGTGCGTCGTCCAGGCCTTCTTGATGAGGTCGTGGGCTTCCCAGAGTTTTTCCGTGCCGCGATAGGGCAGCGTGTTGGACGGCGCGGCCTCGTAGGGAACGCTGCGCACGAAGCCGCACTCGAGGCGGCCTTTGGAGATGACGTCGACCATCGCCATCTCTTCGGCGACACGCACCGGCTGGCTGCGATTGGGCAGCGGGTTGCCAAGCATCAAGAGGCGCGACTTCTTGGTCTGGCGTGCCAGTGCCCCCAGCATGATCGGTGCGGCGGGTACCATGCAGGTTGCCGTCTGGTGGTGCTCGTTGAGCATGATCTCGAGACCGATGTCGTCGCACGCGCACCACAAGTCGAGGTAGCGATTGTAAAGTTCGTGCGCGACCTCCGGCTCGCAGTACTGGTTCGGCAGATCAACGCGGATCGAGCGATAGGTGTCGGAATCCGGTAGATACGGATAGGCATCCTCGGTGAACCACCAGGTCTTCATGTCTGTCTCCGATCGCTAATCCTGGCCAACGAATGACACGACGGCATCGACGAAGGCCTGCGGCTGCTCGGCCTGGGGCGCATGGCCGGCGGCTTCGATGACGGTGAGTGCCGCACCATCGATCATCTTGGCAAAGGCCCGGCCATAGTCGACCGTGACCAGTCCGTCGCTCGCGCCCCAGATAAAGTGCGTCGGGATACCGATCCGGTGCAGGCGATGCGGCAGCTTGGGATTGTGCATGAACGGCTCCCAGGTATAGACCGCGAGCGCGGTGCGGTTGCCGGCGACGATCTGCAACTCGTCGTCCGTCATGGCCGCCGGATCGGGGGCATTGGCCGGATCGTGAAACAGGCGCCGTTTCATTTCTTCAGCCGGCAGGGCAAAGACGTCGGCGATGTCGCGGTCCTCGCGCCCACCGACCTTGACGCCGACCGGATCGACAAGAATGAGCTTGGCCAGGCGTCCACTGTTCATCGTCGCGAGCTCGGCAGCCGTCCAGCCACCGAACGAAAAGCCCATCAAAATGACGTCGCTGAGATCGAGCGCGTCGAGCAAATCGAGATACAGGAACGCGAGATCGTCGACCCGGTCGAAGTGATCCGGAATGGCGCTGCCGGAAAAGCCCGGGTGAACCGGCGCGATGACCTCGAACCGCTGCGCCAGTTTGTCGGCAAAGGGCATGCCCGCCACCGGACCACCGCCGCCGTGCAGCATGACGAGCGGCTGTCCGGCACCCTTGCGGACAACGTCAACTTCTATTCCCTGAAGGAGCATGGCCGCCTGCGTCGCTTTGGCAATGATGTAACGAAAACCGATCGTTCGAGCCTACTGCCATGCTGTTCGGTTGTGCAATTTCAGATATGATTGCATGGCACCGCAGGCGCGACTGTGGGATTGGCGCCGAGGGCCGGTGGCGTGCTGCACCGGCCGTGGAGGAGGGCCACGCGGCGGTGATGCGGCCGTGCCCCGCGAGATGTGCGATGTCCTCCGCATCAGGTAGGATGGCCGCCATGGAAGGTGAATCGGAGGCGGCGCGTATTCCGGCACGACGATGGACGACGATCGCATTGGGCGCGCTGGCCGGCCTGCTCAATGGCCTGGTCGCGCTCGGCGGCGGCATTCTCGTCACGCCCTATCTGATTGGCTATCGCGGCCTGGTGCCGTCAGTAGCGGTCGGCACATCGCTGGCGGTTGTCGTGCTGCTCTCGGCGATCGCGTTCGCGGCGCACGCCGCACAGGGCAACCTGGCGATCGGATGGGGCCGGATGGCGGTTTGCGGGCTCGGAGGCCTCCTAGGTTCCGCGATCGGCGCGCGGATTCTGGCAAAGCTGACACCGCGCTGGTTGCTCAAGGCATTCGCCGTGTTCCTGATGCTGGTCTCGGCGCGATTGATTGCGCAGGGGGCCGGCGTGTCGTTCGACACCTCGATGACGGCGCTGC
Source organism: Hyphomicrobiaceae bacterium (assembly GCA_051010015.1). Lineage (GTDB taxonomy): Bacteria > Pseudomonadota > Alphaproteobacteria > Rhizobiales > Hyphomicrobiaceae > CAJQQK01. Next base: position 3,161 of record JBPCVZ010000254.1, on the reverse strand, counting down.
CGGTTCCGTCGGCCGCATTCTTTGCGATCGGCCTGGTGACCGGGGTGATCTCGGCGATGTTCGGCGTTGGCGGCGGCGCCCTGGCGCTGCTGTCGCTGGCACTGATTTTCGGAATGCCGGTGAAAGAGGGGTTGCCGGTGGCGCTGGCGCTCAACGTGACCAATGCGCTTGCCGGCGTCGTCTACCAGGCGCGCAGGGGCAACATTCAGCTCGGCGAGGTTCAGTCACTGATCCCGGCGGCCATCATCGGCGTCCTCGCCGGCACCTGGCTGGCGCAGCTGATCCCGCCGCAATTTCTGCGCATCGTGTTCGGCGCTGTCCTGCTGCTGCTCGCCGGCCGGCTGCTGTTCAGCCAACGCTAGCAGGCGAGACTGTGGGCCGGAAGTTCTCGGGCAACGCGTCTGCTCGATCACCGCCCGGCATCAACATCAAAGACGAGCCTGGGTAACAGGCGCCCGGGGATCGATCCCGATGCCGCGTGGCCATCGTCACGCGCGCCCATGCGGCGATAGAACGGGGCCGCATCCGGGTCGGCTTCGATCGAGAGCTGTCGCGCCCCTGAACGCCGTGTGACATCGCAGGCCCAACCGAACAGCTTTCGCCCGATACCGCCGCGCATCGCCGTCGGCTCGACAAACAGTTTTTGGAGATCGGCTTCGTCGCCTGCAACGACGACCTGGACAACACCGACCGGCGCCGCGTTGGCCGCCGCCACGCCGATATGAGATGTGGCGAAGTCGTCCTGCCGCAGCGTCAGTTCCTCGCGACAGGCGTTCATGAACGCGGCATCATAGCCCCAGATCGCCTTCGAACGCAGGCACAGGTCGCTCAGTGTCGGCAACTCGTCGACCGTGGGTTGGCGAATGATGAGCGTCACTTCGGCCTCGCATCGTTGTTCGCGCGATGCCACGCTGGCGCAGCAGCCATCGCGGGATACGCCGTCCGGGCAAACCGGTTGGCCGGCGCCACGATCCGCGTATACTCGCCGGTGCCGATATCGCGATGACCCAACCGAGCCCAGCCATGCATGATTTTTATTCCGACACCAAGACCAAACCGTCGCGCGGCATGCGCGAAACCGTGCTGAGCGCGGATGTCGGCGACGAGCAAAAGGACGAGGACAACACCACGCGCGCGTTGTGCGAGCGCGTCGCCGGGCTGCTCGGCAAGGAGGCTGCCGTTTTTCTGCCATCAGGCACGATGTGCAACGAGATCGCGATCAAGGTCCACATCCGGCCCGGCGAAGAGATCATCTGCGAACGCAATTGCCATATCGTCAATTTCGAGGGCGGCGCGCCGGCGGCCTATAGCGGTGCGATGATCAAGGCGCTGGACGGTCAGCGTGGTACGCTGGACCCCGAGCAGGTGCGCGCGGCGATCGCCGGCGGGTCACGCTATACGCCGGCGAGCCGGCTGCTCTGCGTCGAGCAGACCGCCAACATGGCCGGCGGCACCGTCTGGCCCGTCGAACAGCTCAATGCCGTCGCCGGCGTTGCCAAGGAGACCGGCCTCGCAACCCACATGGATGGCGCGCGCCTGATGAATGCCGTCGTGCAAAGTGGCCGTTCGGCAGCGGAGCATTGCGCGGGCTACGATTCCTGCTGGATCGACTTCAGCAAGGGGCTTGGCGCACCGGTCGGTGCGGTGCTCGCCGGGTCGCGGACCTTCATCGATCGCGCGTGGGTCATCAAGCAGCAGTTCGGCGGCGCGATGCGCCAGTCCGGCGTGCTTGCCGCGATGTGCCTCTACGCGCTCGACCACAATGTCGAACGGCTGGCCGAGGATCACGCGCTGGCTCGATCGATCGCCGACCGGGTCGAGGCCCTGGCCAAGGTTGACGCCGTGCTGCCGGTCGACAGCAACATCGTAATCTTCGATCTTGCCGAAAGCGCACCGCAGGCCGGCGAACTCGTAAAGCTGTGCGAACGCGACGGCATCCAGGTCGGTGCCTTCGGCAAGCGGCGCATCCGTGTCGTCACGCACCTCGACGTCGACCCGGCCGCCGGCGATGCGTTGTGTGCAACGCTGCAAGAGCACTTGGGGTAACAAGATGGCCAACGCGAACCTGCGCCGCGCCGAGGCGACAGATGTCGCCGCCCTGACGGCGTGCATCGATGCGGCCTACGCGGCCCACGCCGCGCGGATTGCCGACATGCCGGCCGTGTCGCAGGGCATCGCGGCCGACATCGAGGACAATTACGTCTGGGTCGGGGAACAGGGTGACCGGATTGTCGGTGGCATCGTCCTGGTGGTCAGGGAGGATCACGGCGTTCTGGCCAACGTCGCCGTTGCGCCCGAAGCACGGGGGACGGGGCTCGGTCGCTCCCTCATCGATCGTGTCGAGACGGCGGCGCGCGGCCTGGGGCTCGCAAAACTGCGCTTGAGCACGCATCCGGCGTTACACGAAAACGTGCGTCTCTATGAGCGCCTCGGTTGGCGCGAGACCGCGCGGTCCGACAGCAAGGTCACGATGGAGAAGTGCCTGGCGGGGTGACCGCCGTTGCCGGTTGAGCCATGTTGGGTTTTGCAATCACGCTAGCCGATCCGACGGGACGATCTCTGTCAGCCACAACGATATGACCAGCACCGCACTCGGCGGCACCGCATTCGGCACGCCGGTATCGCCATAGGCGAGGTGGGGACTGACACGGACTTTGCGGAAGCCGCCCGCCTGCATGCCGGTCAGCGCCCTCTCGATCCCGGCGATCACGCGGCGTTTGCCCAGGATCGTTTCGTGCCCGGACTGTGCCATCGCAACCTCGTCGCCGCGATTGAGGAGAATGCGGCAGTCATAGCGCACGGCATCGCCTGCCTGGGCCGCCGGCCCGTGACCAGTGTGCTCTTCCTGAACGTCGAGGCCGGGTGTGAGTTCCATGATGGTTTTCCGCTGCCTTCGATGGCGATCAGAAGACCCTATCGGGCAATTGCGAAATCATGGAGATGGCCTCGCAACCCGCGCTTCCCCCAGCAAACACGGCACCAGCAGGCCCGCGAGGATGGTGGCGGTTGCGATATCGTCGGCACCGTACTGGCTGTCGGTGCCGCAAAAATTGAGCGTGCCAAGACGCCGGCCGGCGTGGCCGATCGGTGCATTGAGGATCGAGCCGATGCCCATCTCGAACAGGAAAGTGTGGTCGTAGAACGCACGCGCGACATCGGCC
>JBPCVZ010000253.1:0-14191 GCA_051010015.1 Hyphomicrobiaceae bacterium | reverse complement strand
GAATTGTCGCACGAAGAGTGGAGCCGCGTGATCGACGTCAACATCACCGGCGTGTTCCTGTGCGCGCAGGCCTTTATCAACCGCTTGCAGGCAGCAGATAAACCGGGCGCCATCGTCAACCTCGCGTCGACGCTCGGGGTCACGGCGGCGCCGAACCGGGCCGCTTATACGGCGTCGAAACATGCCGTCGTCGGGCTGACCAAAGAACTCGGTCTGGAGTTCGGGCAGTCCGGCATCCGCATCAATGCGGTCGGCCCGGGTGTGACACGCACGGCGCTGACCGAGCGCTATTTCCAGGATGCCGAAATGGCCGAGACGGTAAAATCGATCCACGCCATGCACCGCTGGGGCGAGGCACGCGAAATCGCCCGTGCGATCCTGTTCCTCGCCTCGGACGACGCGAGCTTCATCACCGGCACGACGCTGATGGTCGACGGCGGCTGGACGGCCGGCAAGATGATGTGATCGATTATCGAAATTCAAACGCTTGACTGCTGCAAAGGAGGCCCGCGTGGCTGAAGCAATTCCCCTGTCGCCAGATCATCTCGTCATCGACCGCAGCGATCCGGCGGTGGCCGTGGTCACGATCAACCGGCCGCAACGGCGCAACGCGATGACGCTGGCGATGTGGCAGGAGATCGGCCGGATTTTCGACCGCCTCGGCGCGGAACCGGACGTGCGGGCTATCATCCTGACTGGCGCCGGTGGCGGGTTTTGCGCCGGTGCCGATATCTCGGAGTTCGAGGCAGTGCGCAAGACGGTCGAACAGGGGCAGGCCTACGAGGCCGCCGGTGACGTCAGCCAATCGGCGATCTCGTCGTGTGTGAAACCGACGATCGCGGCGGTTTCCGGGCCCTGCTACGGCGGTGGTGTCGGGCTGGCGCTGTCGTGCGATTTCCGGGTTGCGGACGCGACGGCGTATTTTGGGATCCCGGCGGCGCGGTTGTCGAACGTCTACGGTGTCGTCGAGACCCGGGCGGTGTACGATGCGGTCGGCCTGGCCGCCGCCAAGGAAGTGCTGTTTACCGGCCGGCGTTACGACGTTGACGAGGCCCATCGCATCGGCATGGCAACGCACCGGGCGGAGGGTGCGGCGCTGGATGGCGCGCGCAAGCTCGCTGCCAGCATGGCGCAATCCGCACCGCTGACAATCAAAGGCACGAAAATCGTCCTCGAGGCGATCGCGCGCGGCGAAGTCGACGGGCGCCATGCCGCGATCAAGGCGGTCGCCGACGAGGCGATGGCGAGCGAGGACTACAAGGAAGGCGTCGCTGCGTTCGCGGCAAAGCGCGACCCGGTGTTCAAGGGCCGCTAGGCGCGGCCGGGTGGCCGGATCAGGAAGGGTGTGACGGCATGCAGATCAAACGCGTTCATATCGATGTGTTTCGCGCAACGGTCGAGAACCCGGTTGTCGCCTCGTTCGGTACGATTCCGAGCCGCGGCATCGCGATGCTGCGCCTCGAAGATGCCGACGGCGTGATCGGATGGGGCGATATCTGGGGCAACTTCCCGACCGTGACGACGGAATATCGTGCCAGGCTGGCGGCGTTCCTGCTGCCCGATCTGCTGCTCGGCAAGACGATCGATGACATCCCTGGGTTTTACCACGGGTTGGTGCGCGACCTCCATGTCATGGCAGTGCAGGCAGATGAGCCCGGGCCGATTGCGTCGGTGCTGGCGGCCGTTGACCAGGCCCTCTGGGATCTGAAGGCGCGCCGTGAGAACGTACCGTTGCGCAAGCTGCTCAACTCTGCGGCGGCGGACCGCGTGCCGGCGTATGCCAGCGGCCTCAACCCGGGTGACGGACCCGAGACAGTCATCAAGCTATGCGCCAGGGGGCACCGCAACTTCAAGCTCAAGATCGGATTCGGCGACGATGTCGATCGGCGCAACGTCGAAACGATCGTGACGGGCCTGTCGGCGGGTGAACGCTTCTTCGTCGATGCCAATCAGCGCTGGTCCTTGCCCGAGGCACTTGCGGCTGCGGCGTGGCTCGGTGACGCCGGGGTTGGCTGGTTCGAGGAGCCGATGGTGGCCGACGTGCCCGATGAGGATTGGCAAACGCTCAAGGCGGCATCGCGCGTGCCGCTTGCCGGTGCCGAAAACCTGCGCGGGATGGCGAACGTCGAGCGTGCCTTCGACTGGCTCGATTTCGTCCAGCCCGATGTCGGCAAGTGGGGTGGCGTGACCGATTGCTTCGTGATTGCCAAGAAGGCGATTGCGGCCGGCAAGACCTACTGTCCGCACTGGCTCGGAGGTGGTGTCGGGCTGTTGCATTCGGCGCAGCTTCTCGCGGCGGCCGGCGGCGGCGGGCTGCTCGAAATGGACGTCAACGAGAACCCGTTGCGTGACCATATGCTCGCCGGTGCACTCGCGATCGACGACGGTCATGTCGACCTGCCGATGGCCGCGGGTATCGGTGTCATGCCGGAACTCGAGGCCATCGAACGGTGGCGGGTCGACAGCGCAGTGCTGGACTAGGCATGGACGTGCAGGTCTACGAAGATCCCATGCACAGGTAGATCAGGCCGCGACTTTTATGCCGTGTTTTTTGTCGGCCGGCACACGCGGGTTGATGACGTTCGCGTCGCACAGGGCATTGAATTTTTCGCCATCGACGGCCGGTGAGAACAGGAAGCCCTGCCCTTCCGTCGCGCCGAGCGACAGCAAGGCGTCGATCTGGTCGGCCTGCTCGATGCCCTCGGCAACAGCGGACATCTGATAATCGCGGCCGACGTCGATCAGCATGTCGACCAGTTTCTTGTTGCGTTCATCGAATGCGATGCGATCGATGAACAGCTTGTCGATCTTCAGGAACTGGGCGCCGAGGGTCTGGATCGACGACAGCCCGTTGTGGCCGGTTCCGGCGTCATCGATCGCAACGCGGACGCCGAGCCGGTTGAGCTCTTCGGTCGAATTGCGCGCGGCATCCCCACAGGAGATTTCCTGGCGCTCCGTGACTTCGACGACGAGTTGGTGCAGGGGGAGTGACTGGCCCCGGGCGATCGACTCCACGTGTTGCGCGAAACCGGGCGACAGGAATTGCTCCGGCGTGACATTGAAGCAGAATTTGAAGTCGGGGCGTGCCGTGATGGTTGCACCGATGGAACGACCGGCCTGCGCAAGGAGCACCTCCATCAGTTTGTTCGCCCGGCCATTTGCCTCGGCCAATGGAATGAAGACGCCCGGTGATACGAACCTGCCATCGGGCTTGATCCAGCGCGCGAGCATTTCGCAGCCGATCACCGTGTTGTCCAACAGCGATACGATCGGCTGGAAATAAGGGACGATTTCACCGGAGGCCAGGGCTCGATCAAGTTCGTCCAGCTGGGATGGCTTTGGTAACAGGCCGCGCGCGGTGAATATGCTGAGCAGGATCGCGATCACGAACAGGGCGAATTGCGCTTCGCCGGATGCACCCTGGTTCCAGCTTGCCAGCGCCATTCTCGGGAGTTGGATTTGAACTGAAACCGGGTAGCGTTTGGATGCGGCAGCAAACGACGCCGCGGCAAGCCGGTTGGGTCGCACCTGTGGGAGTTCCCCGAACGTCGCAATCTTGAATTGATCTGCAAGTTTAATCTCGATTGCCGCCGAATCGCGCAGTCTGCTCGGTAGCACGTCGAACAAGAGCGCATCGAGATCGAGTATCGCCACGAATTTCTTGTTCTTGCTGAACCGCCATGTGACGGCAAGGCCGGATAAGTCGCCGATATCAATTTGCGATAAGGTGATTTCCGAATTCTTCGTTGGATAGTGCGGCGAGGCAGCAAGGGTCGCGGCGTGATTTGGATCCATATCGACCAATGCCGAGCAATGCATTGTCGGCAGGACGAGATGAATGTCCTTGATCGTACCGATCTTGAATGCGGCCTTGCGCAGGGCGTTGATTGATTGCGCGCCGCAGTCGGTCTTGGCGCTGATCAGGATATCGGCAACCGTCATCACGACCAGATCAACGGCAAGCTCGGATCGCCTCAGCGTGTTTTCGGCCAGGTTGTCGAGCTGTCGCCGGTTCTGCTGGTCGACGACGCCTTGATAGACCCCGATGCCGGCGACAGAAATGATGGCGGCCAGAAAAGTTGCAAGTAAAGGTATTGAAATAAGACGCGGAAGCACGGTGAATCCTTTACGCGTTTTAATATTCAACCTCTGATTGTAACTGTGCTTCGTTTCAGAAACGCTAATCAATCCCTCGAAATTGGCGCGTGAAGAGTCGTTCCGCGGCGGTAACGGAAAGTTGACGCGCCGCTCGATACCGCGGCTGCCTTCGAGAAATGCCGGTCAGGTTCTATTCTGCCGCATGCACGTGTGGTTCCTTGGGCATTTCGGCAAGCTCGATGACCAGGTTGCCTGTGCAGGCGGGGTCGAGGAACACGATGCGGCAGTTGCCGTGGCCGATCATGGGCTCGTCGGTTTCGAAGGTCATGCCCTTGGCCTTGAGCTCGACCATCGATGCATCGATGTCGTCGACCTCGAGGCAGATGTGATAGAGGCCTTCGCCGCGCTCGGCAATCCATTTGCTCGTGCTGGTTGTCGGCTTGTCGGATTCGAGCAGTTCGATGTAGGTCTCGCCGACCGGAAACATGGCGAGCTTGACCGCGTGCTCGGGCAGCTGCTCCTCGTATTCCATCTCGATGCCGAGCTTGTTCTCGAGGATGTCGCGCATTGCCTGCAGGTTCTTGACGGCGACGGCGATGTGTTCGATGCGCTTGATTTTCATGATGCGTTTCCTATCGGCAAGGTTGTGGGAGAGAAAAGCGGGTGCAGGCCGCCGCCACGCTATGCGGCTTCGACCTCGAGGGTGCGGATGACGGCCGGGCGTTGCATCATCTGGTCATGATGGCGCTTGAGATTGGGCAGGCTGCCGGGCGGCAGGTCGTTGGCGCCGGCCAGGCGCCAATAGAGCCGGAAGAGATGGATGTCGGCGATCGAGTAGTCGCCGACGGCCCACGGGCTGTTGCCGAGGCGCGTGTCGGCAACTTCGAACGCGGGCATGGCGAGGTCGAGCCCCTTGCTCCACACTGGATGCAGGCCGGAGGCGACATACGACATCCAGGAAATCACCTGGGCCTGGCGTTCGATATCGGTGTCGGGCGGCAGCAGGTTTGCCGCGGGAAAACGCTTGGCAAGATAGAACAGGATGGCGGCGACCTCGGTGAGGACATGGCCGTCGATCAGCAGGGTGGGCACCTTGCCGGCCGGATTGAGCGCGAGGTACTCGGGCGTGCGGGTTTGCTTGTCGGGGATCGAGAGGCGGCGGCCTTCGAACGGCGCACCGATTTCATGGAGTGCGATGTGCGCTGCGAACGAACTTGATCCGGGCGCGTAGTAGAGCGTGAGCATGGCGTGCCTTTCCGGCATGGGTCTATCGGCAGGGCGATTGACGGGTAGAGCCGCTTCATTTAGCCGTGGATCAAACGCCAACGCAATGTCCAGCGCCGTGATCGCGCTGCCGCGACCAACCGGGAGGACGCGAGATGCTGAGCGAAGCCGAGATCGCCACGTATCACGACAAGGGCTACGTCGTGCCCGACTATCGCCTGCCGGAAGAGACGCTCGCGCGCATCCGGGCCGACCATGATGTGCTGCTCGCCAAGCATCCCGAGTTCCGCGACAACTGCTCGGCGCTGCTGCACTACGATCTCGGTTTTCTCGACTATGCGCGTAATCCCGATGTCCTGGACATGGCCGAGCAGTTGATCGGGCCGGACATCTGTCTTTGGAACATGAGCTTTTTCGCCAAGCCGGCGCTCAACGGCAAGAAGACACCTTATCATCAGGACGGTGAATACTGGCCGATCCAGCCGCTTGCGACGTGCACGGTGTGGATCGCGATCGATGAGGCGACGGAAGAGAACGGCTGCCTCAAGTACATTCCGGGTTCTCACAAGGACCACAAGCTGATGGCGCACGAGGTCAAGCCCGATGCCGACTACACGCTCGACCGTGAACTGGCCAAGTCCGAGTACGACGAAGGCATCGCCGAAAATCTGATCCTGCCGGCCGGCGGCATGGCGTTTCACGACGTCTACATCGCGCACGGCTCGGAAGAGAACCGCTCGGCAAAGCCGCGCCGCGGCATGACGCTGCGCTTGATGCCGACGACATCGGTCTATGACCGTGAGCTCGCGCGCCGACGCCATGGCGAGCGCGGCGGCAACGACATGTCGCATCACTCGATCTTCCTGCTGCGCGGCCGGGATGTGTCGGGTGAAAACGATTTTTGCGTGCGCCAGGCGATGACATAGGCGCGTAAGGCGCCCGGGGTCTGGTGGCGCGCAGGAGAGCGTTATGGCGAAGCGGTTCTTGAACGGCGATGGCTGGCGGGCACGCATCGGCCTGGTGGTGCCGAGCGTCAATACGGTTATGGAGCCATGGGCGGCGCGGGTCGTGCCCGATGGTGTCAGCGTGCATTTCGCGCGGATGTTCATTACGCCGGAGACGACGGCAGAAAGCTTGTGCGAGATGGACCGCGGCGAGGGGCAGGCGGCGCTGAAGCAGTTGTCGAGCCTGCATCCGCACGTCATGGCGTATGGCTGTACGGCGTCGAGCATCGTGCAGGGCGTCGATTATGATAGCCACCTGCGCGGCGAGATCGCGGATGGGTTTGGCGTGCCCGCGACCACCGCCGCGCATGCGATCGTCACGGCCGCCGAGACGCTCGGTGCGCAAACGGTATCGGTGGTGTCGCCCTATCCGGCCAAGGTCGATGAGATGGAGCACCGCTACTTTTCGGCGGCCGGGTTCGACGTCGTCGGCGGCGCGTTTCTCGGCATCTCGGATGGTTTTGCGCTTGCGGAACCGGAGCCGGGTGCGCTGTTCGAGCTCGGCCTCAAGGGCTGTGACGATCGCGCCGATGCGCTGATCATGTCCTGCCTCAACACGCGTTCGCACACGGTCATTGCGGCGCTGGAGCAGGCGCTCGGCAAGCCGGTGATCACGTCGACACAGGCAACGCTGTGGCATGCGTTGCGTCTCGCCGGCGTCGACGATGCGATTGCCGGGTACGGCCGCCTGCTCGAGCGGCATTGATCGGTGTACTCGGCGATGGCCGCTGTTGGGTTACGCGGGCGACGCGACGCCGTGTTGTCACGGCGGTGGACCGCTAACCCAACCTACCGTCCCGTCGTTTGATCTGGTCGCGCTGGCAAGCCCGGGGCAGGTAGGTTGGGTTAGCGCGGCCCGACAGGTTGCGGGTGTCGCCGCGTTGATCCGCGCGTAACCCAACAGGCGCCTGAACCACCAGCATGAGGCAGCAACGCGCCTGGCGCCGCGGCCTCAAACCGGCCGGTCGCCTTCGATGGTGACGCGGTGCATATGGCGGCGCTGGCCATGGTAGTCGTTGAGCGCGTGGTGCTGCGTGCAGCGGTTGTCCCAGATCGCAAGCGTGCCGGCCTCCCAGCGCAGGCGGCACTGGAATTCCGGGCGCACGATGTGATCGGCGAGATAGTTGATCAGTGGATCACTTTCTTCGCGCGTCATGTCCTTGAAGTGCAGGGTGTGGGAGCGGCTGACATAGAGCGCCTTGCGGCCGGTCTCGGGATGGGTGCGCACGATCGGGTGTTCGGCCTCGAACGTTTCGGTCGGGATCACCGCCTTGCCCATTTCGCCGAGCTTGCCGACCTGGGCCGCGCGTCCGCCCTTGTAGCCCTTTTCGGAATTGAAGACGCCGATCAGGCCGTCGAGCATCTGCTTCATGCCGGACGAGAGGGTTTCATAGGCCTGGTAGGCATTGGCGTACATCGTGTCGCCGCCGACTTCGGGAACCTCGACGGCGTAGAGCAGCGTGCCGAGGTCCGGCCGTTCCTTGTAGGCGGTGTCCGAGTGCCAGGTGCTGCCGAACGCGTGCGTGTCGTTTTCGGTCTTGATCAAGGCGTTGACTTCCGGATGCCCATCGAGGCCCTTGAGGAAGGGATAGATCGCCGGCTTGCCGAAATGCTGCGCGAGGTCGACTTGCGCTTTCGGTGTGAGCTCCTGATCGCGGAAATAGATCATCTGGTGATCGAGGAAGGCGCGGTGGATATCGACGATCTGCTCATTGGCGAGCGGTTTGGACAGGTCGACGCCGCGAACCTCCGCCCCCATGGCGCCGGCCAGCCGCTTGATTTTGATGGAACCGTTTGTCGCCATAACGCACCTCCGTCTTCAAGACTGCGATAGAATCGTGACCAGACCCTGGCCCGGGTCGACACGCAAGTGGTCACCGGACTTGATCAACTTCGTGATGTCGCCATCCACAAAACGATCGCACATCGGCAGGTCGGCGAGGGCCGCGCCCTGCGCCAGGATGGTGTTGGCGGCATTGAACAGGATGGCCTTGGGGGCCATGCCGCGGGTCTTCATCTCATGCAGCATCCAGGCGGAAGCGACGCCGCCTTTCGATGTGTTGAGCACCAGGATCTGGTCGACATAGGATTGCCCGACGAGCTTGTGCTGCGGGCGTGAAAAAACGCCCTTGAGCCGATCGAGATCGTAGCGGGCGGAGAAATTGTCGTCGGCAACGAGGGCTGTGCCCTCGACGGTCGGGCCAATGCCGACATGGCATCTGAGTTCGGTCATACGATTTCTCCCGCGACGGCGGAGGCGACGCACGCTTCCATGCTGGCAAGGGCCGGATGATAGCCATAGCCGGAAATGATGTTGACGATCTTGGTCGAGTTCGAGAGCAGCCGCTTCCAGCCGTTGGCCTCGCCGATCTCGCGGGCGTACTGGTTATAAAAACACGTGCCGCGCAGCACCTTGGCGCCGGACGCCTCGATGCGCGGGATGATCCCCATGCGGTCGCAGTCAGCGGCGATGGTCGGCGCGGTGCACACGATCAGCGCCGTGTCGGCATGGATGCGCTTGCCGTCGAGCAGATCGGCGACCTGCTGCATCTCGACGTGCGAGAGCTGCGGCGCGGCGAACACCACGACATCGACCTTGTCGCCCTTGCCGCCAAAATCGCTGCGCAGGGCGTCGAGGTCCGCCTTGGTGATCTCTTGCGCGGGTGGTGGCGCGCCGTCGCAGACATCGGCCAGCGTCGGCGCCTCCGGTGTGATACCGACGATGTGGAACAGCGGCGTCGAGCCGAAGCTGGCCATCGCGGCACCCATGTGCTTCATCTCGTCGGAAGTGGGCACCCTTTCGATGCCTTCGATCACGGGGACTTCCCAGTAGGAGCCGCACAGGCGCCCGACGAGGCCGCCGAGGACACCCCAGTCGGTCAGGCCTTGCGGCTGCTCGCTGACGATGAAGCGTCTGGTCGCCTTGCGCCTCTCGTCGAGATGCAGGCCGTAGCGCGGCGTGCGCCCGGTGAGGCCGGCGGCGAGTGCCGAAGGGCCGCCCTCGAAGTTGGAGCGCGCGCCGAGGACGCTGTTGGAGTAGATCACGACGCCGGTGTCACCATAGGCGACATGGTCGTTGAGCAGTGGCGGCATGATCGTCTGGTAGTTGATGCAGGTATCCGTCATCAGGATGCCCATCTTGGTGCAGGCGGCAATCGTGCGCCGCTCGAGGTCGGCCATCTCCTCGGTCTGGCCGAGCGGGCGGTAGTAGCTGAGGTCGACGCCGCGCGGGTCGGTGATCATCGGTATCGCGACGCGGCACTGGTCGGGCGGATGGCTCGCCAGGTCCTCCATGAATTCGACGCAGGCATGGCCGAGCGATTCGGTGTCGGCCATCATGTGCGCCTGCGACACGGGCACGAAGTCGGCGGCATCGAACATCCGCCCAACCTTCATCATGTGGTCGACGGCCCAGCGTCTTGGCTCACCCAGTTCGCCGGCGAGCATGGCTTTTTCTTCGTCGTTGAGTTTCACGGCGGTTTCCTCGTGCAGTTGCTCTAGGCGGCGGGCTTCGGAGGCGGCGTGGCGCCGGGGGCGCCGACGAGGCGGGCCTTGTCGCGCCCGCCATGCTGGTCGATCAGGGCCTGCTGGTCGGATTTGGCGAGCGCATCGATCGCTTCGGGATCGCAAATCTCGCGCAGCGCTGCCTCCATCTGCCGGACGATCTCCGCGTGCGCGGGGTCGGCGGCAAGGTCCGTCGTCTCCTCGGGGTCGGCGTCGAGGTCGAACAGCTCGGGGCGGTAGTTGACGTAGTAGTGGAACTTCCACTTGCCCCGGCGCAGCATATAGCCGGCGAAGTTGGAGCCGACGGCGTGATACTCGCTGAACACCGGGCGTTCGATGTCATCGGGGGCGGCCGCGACGCCGAAGATCGACTTGCCGGGGCGGTCGTCGATATGGGGCGCCGGGTCGATGCCGGCGCCGTCGAGGATCGTCGGGTAGAGGTCGAGCAGATCGACCGGTGTGTGGCAGACGCCGGGCGCGATGTCGGGGCCGGTCATGATCATCGGGACGGCGGTCGATTCCTGATAGAGGTTCGATTTGCCCCACAAGCCCCGGGCGCCGACGTTGTCGCCGTGATCGCTGGTGTAGATCACGCGGGTCGTGTCGGCCAGGCCGGTCTCGTCGAGCGCGCCGAGGACGCGGCCGACGTTGTGGTCGACCCACGAGCACAGCGCGTGATAGGCGGCGATCGCCGTCTTGCGCTCGGTCTCGTTCTCGAAGCGGGCATCGTGCGACCAGAACGCCTCGTGCTCGGCAATCCATGGGTGATGGGGATGGCCGTCGGCCGGCAGCAGTTTTGACGGCGGCATATCCTCGATGTCGTAGAGCGCGAAGAACTCCTCCGGCGCGACGAGCGGGAAGTGCGGCGCGACGAAGCCGACATACAGCACCCAGGGTTCGTCGGCGGGGCGGGTTGCGGTGTCGCGCAGCCAGTCGACGGTGAGGTTGGCGACCGAGCGGTCGTACTCGGTGTAGGTGGATTCGCCGGGGCCGATGTAGTCGCCGAGCATGCGGGTCGGCGGCGGGTCAACCGGCATCGGATCGCGGATCGAGCCCCAGACCATGCCGACGCCGTTGTAGACGTTCATCGGGATGTGCTCGATGTCGAAGCCGGCGGGGTCTTCGGCATGGCGGTAGTGCAGCTTGCCGATCGATTCGACCCGCCGGCCGCTTTCCTGGAGGACGTGGCCCCAGCCGTGAATGGAGCCGGTGTACGGCATCGCATTGTCCCAGTGGCGGATGCGGTGGACGTACTGGCCGGTCGCAAAGGCGGCGCGGGCGGGCACGCAGATCGGGCACGGCGTGTAGGCGTTGGTGAAATTGACACCGGTTGCCGCCATGCGGTCGAACGTTGGCGTCTTGACGCGCGGATGGCCGGAAAGCCCCATAAAGCGCGGATCATGCTCGTCCGACATGATAACGATGAGATTAGCTGGTTTCATGGTGTGCCCGTTCGTTTTCCCAGGTCGCAAGCGCGCCGTTGAGGTTGTCGATGATCCGGTCGAAAGCCTCGCGATCAGCCGACGAGAGTGCGCCAAGCAACTGCAACTGGCGCTGCTCCATGACCGGGAAGGTCTTTTCGTAGATGCGTCGTCCCGATCGTGTCAGCCTGGCCGATACGATGCGCCGGTCGACGACGTCACGCTGTGTCAGCACGTGGCCACGCTCGACCAGGCTCTGGATGGAGCGCGTCACCTGCGCCCGATCCATGCCGGCGATCTCCGAGATACTGAAAAGGTTCAGCTGGCCGTGCCGGCCGATCATGGCCATGCAGCGCCACTCCGGGAGACGAAGGCCACATGTGTCGTCCAGGATCTTGACGGCCTGCCGGTTGAGGCGGCTGGTCAGCGACAGGATGCGGTAGGTCAGAAACTGCTCGAACTGAAGTTCGGAGCCAGTATCTGGCTGATGATCGATGACGTCCAATTTTGCCATGGTCTGCGGGTTACTAGGAGCGGAGGGGAGAAGATTGACATGTCAATTAGTTCGTCGCAACCTTGAAAGAGTGTTGGTTGCGGCGACCATAGTTCGGGGTAGATTATATGAACCGGCCATTTTCACTGGGCTTGATCGCAGCACTGGCGTTCGTGCCCTCGTCTCCCGCGCTGGCTGAGTGGCAGCCTGCGGGGCCGATCACGCTCAACATCGGGTTCAAGGAAGGTGGTGGAACCGACACGCAGGCCCGCCTGATCGGCTCGGAGCTTGCAAAGAAGCTCGGCTGGAAGTTCATTTACAAGAACGTTGTCGGCAAAGGCGGTTCGAAAATGGCGCGCCGCATGAAGGGTGGTCCGACCGACGGCTTGACCATCGGCATGGCGGTAACGACGACGTTCACCTTCAATCCGCTGCTCGGCAAGGCGATCGGTTACAGCGCCGATGATTTTGACTTCATCATTTCGACCGCGCCAACCCAGACCGGCCTCGTCGTGCGCAAGGACAGCGAATGGAGAACCTTGAAGGACGTGGTGACTGCCGCTCAAAACAAGAAATTGAAGTTCGGGGTCGCGACCCCGCGCCTTGGTGAAGCGGCTCGCCTGATATCCAAGAAATACGGCGTTGCCTTCAACTACGTCAAAGCCAAAGGCGGGCGTGGTGTACTGAACAGCTTGATGACCAAGGATGTCGATCTCGGCTTCATCTCCGGGATTCACGTGAGGGCCGTCGAGGCGGGCAACCTGATCAATGTCGCGTCTGCCGAAGATGCCCGATTGAGGATGTCGCCGCAGGTCCCGACACTCAAGGAATTGGGGATCCCCTATCAGTTTGGTGTCCGGTTTATCGCGTTTGCGCCGAAGGGCATCGACCAAAAGGCAAGGAACGCGATTGCCGCGGCTTTCAAGGGTGTCCTGGCCGACGAAAAATCGAAATCCCGTGCCTACGTCGACCGCGCGTTCGGGCAGCCACCGCTCGTAACCGGCAATGCGCTGGCGAAGCAGATCGCCGATGAACTGGCGAACAACAAACGAGTCTTTGCGGCAATCCAATAGCTTGCAGGCACTTTGCCTCCGATCCGAAGCCTATCACAATCGCTTATCACTTGAGCTGCATTCCGGCGTGTATCAAGTGGTCGCCCGACGCACGTGACGGCGGTCCGTACGCGTGCGGTTCTTTGCGTGCATTGGCGCTCTTTGCGATGATCGAATGGATCATCTATTACTTGGGCGGGCATCGCGATCTGACAGGCGATGCGACATAAGAATTGACAACGCAACTGGAACCGTCCCCATGTCACGCCCGAATTTCGTCTTCATCACTGCCGACCAGCAGCGCGGCGACTGCTATGGTTTCATGGGGCGCAAGATCAAGACGCCGCATCTCGATCAGCTGCGCAGCGAGGGCGCCTGGCTCGAGAGCAACGTCACGCCGTGCGTCGTGTGCCAACCGGCGCGGGCATCGATCCTGACCGGACAGCTGCCGCTGACCCATGGCGTCCATGATAACGGTATTGACCTTGATCCGGAGGTTGGCGCCAAGGGCATGGCCGGGACGTTGACGGCAGGCGGCTATGATACGGCGTTCTTCGGCAAGGCGCACTTTGCGACCTACCACACGTTTGCGCCGACCGGCACGCCGGAATGTCTCAAGTCTTCGGCGAACTACGGGCCCGACTGGTACGGGCCCTACATGGGCTTTGACCACGTCGAGATGATGCTGGTCGGGCACAATTGGTTCCTGCCCGAGAAACCGCCGGCGGGTCAGCATTACGAGCGCTGGTTCTATGCCGACGGGCGCGGTGACGAAAAGAACGCGCTCTATCGCGCGAACGGCGGCGATACGCACGGTGCCGCGCAGACCTGGCACTCGATGCTGCCGGTCGCCTGGCACAACTCGACCTGGACGGCCGACCGCGCGATCGACTGGCTCAAGCGCGATCACGAAAAACCGTTCATGACGTGGATCAGTTTCCCCGATCCGCATCATCCGTTCGATTGTCCCGAGCCGTGGTCGCGCCTGCATCCGCCGGACGAGATCGACCTGCCCGAACATCGCGAACGCGATCTCGATGATCGGCCCTGGTGGCACCGTGCCGTGCTCGAGAACGAGCCGACGGGCACCAAGGAGAACGCCGAGACGCGCAAGGCCTACAGCCGCATCCAGCCGCAGAGCGACCAGCAGCTGCGCGAGATCATCGCCAACACCTATGGCCAGATCGCGCTGATCGATCATCAGGTCGGGCGCATCATGATGGCGCTTGATGACCTCGGGCTGCGCGACAACACGATCGTCATCTATACGGCCGACCACGGCGACTGGCTCGGCGACCACGGGCTGATCCTCAAGGGGCCGATGCACTACGAGGGCCTGCACCGGGTCGGCATGATCGCGCGCGGTCCCGGCATTCCGGCGGGCAAGACGATCAG
>JBPCVZ010000252.1:0-3228 GCA_051010015.1 Hyphomicrobiaceae bacterium | reverse complement strand
GTGTCATAGTCCGTCGACACGGTTTCCGGATTGCAGTTGACCATGATCGTTTCATAGCCCGCATCGGTCAGCGCGAAACACGCATGGCAGCAGCAGTAGTCAAACTCGATGCCTTGCCCGATCCGGTTCGGCCCGCCGCCGAGAATGACGATCTTCTCGCGATCCGTCGGCCGCGATTCCGAGGCCGACTGACCTGCAAAACCAACCTCGTAAGTCGAGTACATGTAGGCCGTCGAGGTTGCGAATTCCGCCGCGCACGTGTCGATCCGCTTGTACTCCGGGACGAGGCCGAGCGCATGCCGCCGCCGTGTTACCTCGTGCGTCTCGAGCCCGGCCAACTGGCCGAGACGGGCGTCGGAAAATCCGGCCGCCTTCAGCATCCTGAAGGATTGCATGTCATCCGGCAGGCCATGCGCGCGTACCCGGCTTTCGAGGTCGACGATGCCCTGCATCTGCTCGATGAACCACGGATCGTAGTGGCAGAACTCGTGCACCTGCTCGGCATCGAAACCGTAGCGCAGCGCCTGTGCGACCTTGAGGATGCGGTCCGGCGCAGGATTGCTCAGCGCGCCGCGAATGATGTTCTTGTCGTCGCCCTTGCCGAGCCCCTCGAAGGCGTAGTCGTCGAGCCCCGTCAACCCTGACTCCATCGAGCGCAGCGCCTTTTGCAGGCTCTCGGGGAACGTCCGGCCAATCGCCATGACCTCGCCGACCGACTTCATCGCCGTTGTCAGAGTGGCATCGGCACCGGCGAATTTCTCGAAGGCAAAGCGCGGGATCTTGGTGACGACATAGTCGATCGTCGGCTCGAACGAGGCCGGCGTTGCGCCACCGGTAATGTCGTTCTCGAGTTCGTCCAGCGTGTAGCCGACGGCGAGGCGCGCGGCGACCTTGGCGATCGGGAACCCGGTCGCCTTCGAGGCCAATGCCGACGAGCGCGACACGCGCGGGTTCATCTCGATCACGACAAGCCGGCCGTCGTTGGGATTGACCGCAAACTGAACGTTCGACCCGCCGGTCTCGACGCCGATCTCGCGCAACACCGCGATCGAGGCATCGCGCATGATCTGGTATTCTTTGTCGGTCAGCGTCAGCGCCGGCGCCACCGTGATCGAATCGCCGGTGTGGACGCCCATCGCGTCGACGTTCTCGATGGAGCAGATGATGATGCAGTTGTCCGCCTTGTCGCGGACCACCTCCATCTCATATTCCTTCCAGCCGAGCAGGCTCTCGTCGATCAGGATCTGACCGGTCGGGCTCGCATCGAGACCGGAGCGCACGATCTGCTCGAATTCCTCGCTATTGTAAGCGACCCCGCCACCGGTGCCGCCGAGCGTGAACGCCGGGCGGATGATCGCCGGCAGGCCGATCTTTTCCAGCGCCGCCATCGCGATGGCATAGCCGGCGTGGCGGTCGTAGCCGATGGTCTTGCCGTCGGCGTCCTTGATCGGCGGCGAGGCGGCGATTGTCGCCCGCGGGTTCTCGAGCCCGATGCGGTCCATCGCGGCGCGAAACTTTTCGCGATCCTCGGCCATCTCGATGGCCTTCGCGTCGGCGCCGATCATCTCGACGCCGAGCCGCTCAAGCGTGCCGTTGTCATGGAGCGCCAACGTCGTGTTGAGCGCCGTCTGGCCGCCCATCGTCGGCAGGATCGCGTCCGGCCGCTCTTTCTCGATAATTTGCGCGACGATTTCCGGCGTGATCGGCTCGATGTAGGTGGCATCGGCCAGTTCCGGATCGGTCATGATCGTTGCCGGGTTCGAATTGACCAGGATGATGCGATAGCCCTCTTGCCTGAGGGCTTTGCAGGCCTGTGTCCCGGAATAATCGAACTCGCACGCCTGGCCGATAACGATCGGGCCGGCGCCGACGATCATGATGGACTGGATGTCGGTACGTTTGGGCATGTCAGCCGCGTCTTGTAGTGGAGCCCGGCCCATTTGGCTATGGCTCAGTTGACGCGGGATCAATAGCCTACGGAGCATGTGGACAACCGCCGGGCGGTTTCACGGCGATGTCACGCTGCGCTCAGGGCAACGTTAGCCTTCGGATCGTACGCTTCTGACAGATCACGTGAAGTGTCAGTCTGGGAGCAACTCATGGGACCCTGGCAGATTTTGGGCGAGGCGCTGCTCGCGCCGCTGAAACGCGTTGACCTGATTGCGCGCTATTTTTGGAAATTTCTCATCATCTCGGCAATTGGTTACGCAGGCTTCGTTGCTGCGATCTATCTTTCCTTTTCCAGTTCGAAGGAGATGGCGATCCATCTTCACGCCGACCCGATCCCGTTCGATCTTTTCCTAGCCTTGCTCCCGCTTGGCATGGTTCTGATGATCGTGGCAATGCTCGCTGCAATTGCCTTTGTCGTTGAAGGCTTGGTGAAGTGGCACCGGCATTATGCATTGGGTGAAGCAGACGGCGGCTCGAAAGCCGATCGGTCTGGTCGTGGCTGGCGAATGTTCGGTCAATTGATTGTAGTTGGATGGGGTTTTCTCGGCATCCTGATGCTGCTTCATGTTCTGATTGTTTTGCCAATCTATTTTGCGATCATTGGCGATCCCATTCTCGCTCTTGATCCCAACAACGCCGCTGGTGAGATCAAGCACTTGCAGTCATTTCTTGATCTCGTCGGGTTAGCCGTGTTGGCGTTGGCCACAGTGTTATTTGCAATGATTTTCAAGCGCCGAAGTGTGCGCTTGGCCTTCGTTGCAGCGGATGCACGTCAGGCTGTGCTGCCTCAACTTGCCCGGTTCAACGTTGAAAACGGCTCGCCTACTTGCATGATCGCCGCATCATTGGCCTTGCCAATCGGTCTCATCAGTTTGCTGCACTTGGGCGCCGGTCATTTTTTTGATTTTCATGACTTTCAGCGTGCATTGGCGTTGCAGAAGAACATTGCATCAATAAAACTCGAGACGGTTCTAACGTACATTTCGTACGTAGCATTTCTATGCTTGCTGCTAACCTTCTATCCAATGCTGGTCTTCGCGACGACCGTGTCGCTCTACTATCGAGAGCACATTCGTGAACCACTCTTGGCGTCACTGGCCGAGGATGCGCCAGTAGATCAAGCCGCCTCTGCCCCATAATACAGCGACACTACGTGCTGTGCCTCGGCGAAGAACAGCCAGCGCTCGGTCAGAACGCCCGCCGCCGCCGACAGCACCGCGACGACACCGAACAGCGGCGCGAAACCGGACGGCAGCGCCAGCAGCGCCAGACAACACA
>JBPCVZ010000251.1:0-3541 GCA_051010015.1 Hyphomicrobiaceae bacterium | reverse complement strand
GAGGTGCCAACGATGATGGCCATCAATGTCGTTTGGCGGGCAAAACATCCCCTGAGGTAGGCGGTGGATTGATACCAAATCGATACGTAGACCTTGCCTTATTGATCGTTAGCTTGATCGACGGATGGTCTGAGACAAGGGTAGTCTCGGCTGAGCTGCGGTGGAAACGCGTGCTGATCTCGCGTTTTAATGTAGCATGACAATGGCAGGAGCCCGCTGACGAGCGCCGCGCAAATCCAGGAGTCAAACAGTGTTCGCAGTGGGCGGACCATCTAAAGGCATTTGGCCTGACAACCCGCAAATTTTTCGAAGCTAACGACAATCGCCTGCACGACGTGTGAAATAGGATCAATAAGAAGCGGCACTACAAGCCGGCAAAACCAATAAAGCAAACTGGAGGAAGCCACATTGACCTTGTCCAAACGAGATTTCTTACGTGTATCTAGAGACTTCGGTTTGAAGGCCGCAGTCTTTGCATCGGTGACCGGCACGACATCTGCCGCAGGGATCACCATGTTCGCCGCCAAGGACGCCCATGCGGCCAAGAAGGCAAAGTACAAACTTCGTTATGGTGCAACCGTCGTCAATCCCAAGAATGAGCAGTACTTGCAAACCCAACTTTACAGCTATGTGAAGTGGATCGAGGAGATGTCGGACGGCGAGATTGCAATTCAGCTTATCGACAAGGGGCAGGCTTGCGCGGAGAACCAATGCGTCGAGCGCGTCGGCGCCGGCGTGCTCGATATGGGCGGGTCCTCGGCTCAGAACGCCGCAGCCGTCATCTATCATGCGCAGGCTCTGGACTGGCCATTTCTCTGGCGTGATCCGGAATCGCTACTGAACCTGTTGCACGATCCTAAGATGAACGCGGTTTATCGTGACGTCTGGCAAAAGAAATATGGTGTCGAGTTCTTGTATTGCACCAATGATCCGCGCGACATCTTCATGGGCCTGAAATACAGCGACAAGGACGAGGTTCGTCACCCGGACCAGCTCAAAGGCGCTAAGCTGCGCATAACGAACTCGACCATGATCAAAAACTTCGCCGCGTCGCTTGGTATGAGCCCTGTGCCATTGGCTTGGACCGAGACGTTGGAGGGCATGAAATCCGGCGTCGTCGACGGCATGGAGACTTGGGCGGGCGCCGCCGCTGGGTTCGGTATGACCAAGGTGACGGCCCAGGCACTCGAGTTGAATTTTTGCCCGGGCACGGCATCTGTGTTTATCAACTCTCGTTCGATGGATAAAATGCCCGGGCGTTTGCAGGACGTCATTCGAGAAGCTTCCCGCAAGGCAAGTGCTCAGTCCAATACTAAGCTGAAGGAATCCGCGAACAATGTCACGGGCGATGGTCCGAACCCGACGGCGAAAAGCAACTATGTCCAACTAAAGAAAACAATGCGCCATGTCCGATTGACCGAGTCTGAGCTGGACGCATTCCGCGAGCGGGGCGCCGTCGAAAAGAATGGGGCGATCTATAGCGATATCCGCAAGAAGCTCGACAAGCTCGCAGGAATCGATGTTTTTGGTGCGATTGCCGAATATGAGAAGACAGTCCGCGGCAAGCCTTTGAACCCGCAGAAGTGGTGGGCCTAGGCACTAAGCACTTTCCCGGGCGGTCTAGTTACCGTCCGGGTTCTAACGTTTCTAAAACGCAGCAAAGATAGCTGCGCGGGGAGAGATCCGGCATGGGCAAACGGCTGGACGCATTCATTTCGTGGATTGAGAACGCGGTCATGATTACCGCTTATCTCACGATTATCCTGGTCGTTGGCTTGGAAACAATCCGGCGGATGCTGACTGGCTCGCAAGCTTCGTGGGGTCCTGAGATTGCTATGGGCGCCTTCGTCTGGTTATCGTGGTTTGCGATGGCCGCTGGCGTGCGAACCGGAGCCCATCTTTCCTTCACTACATTTCGTGATCGCATGCCGCAACGCATGCGTCAGGCCATGGAAGTATTCGACTGCCTGCTCTGGTTCATACTTGGCGCCGTCATCATGGTTGTGTCTTGGGATGTCGTTCTCTTAAACCAGAGGTTCAATCAAACAATCTTTGGCACGCCGATCCCCGTGGCTGCGATAAGCATCGCCGTGCCGCTCGGCTGGGGCTTCACAATGCTGCGGGTGGCGCAGCAGCTAATTCGTGTGCTCCAAGGCCACACCGGCCCGCATGTGGCAGCGGAGGAGATCCGATGATCGAGTTCATAAACGTTTGGACGATCACCGGCGTCGCCGTTGCACTGTTCATGTTGGGTACCCCAGTACTGTTGGTATTGGCGACCTGGGTAATGGCCGCCTCGTATTTCATCGTCGAGTATCCTCTGACCAATGTGGGTATCGCTGCCAATGATTCGATCAAGAGCTTTATTTTCCTGGCGGTGCCGCTCTTCGTCATCACAGGCGATTTCCTAACCGAGGGCGGCATCAGTCGAAAACTGATCGCGTTCTCCCGCTCGGTTGTAGGCTTCATGGCGGGCGCAACGGCTGCGACCGCCATGTTCTCATGCGGCTTGTTCGCAGCGGTCTCAGGGTCGAACGCTGCCACGGCAGCAACCATGGGCCGTTTGCTTGGACCTGAGATGGTTCAGCGCGGAATACAGCCGGGACTGGCCGGCGCCATCATCGCCGCTGGCGGCACGGTGGGCGTGATCATTCCGCCAAGTGTGATTTTCCTTATTTACGGCGTGACCATGGACGTGCCGTCGGTCGACTTATTCATTGGCGGCATGATTCCCGGTTTGTTGATGGTTGCTGTTCTGGTTGGAAGCGCCGTCGTTCTGACCGGCAAAACAGAGCCTGGATCAGGCATCAAAGCTTTCAAGGCAAAAGAAGTTGTCAAAACGGCCCGCAACGCTTGGGCTGGCTTCATCGCCATTGGCGTTATCTTTTTTGGCATCTATTACGGATATTTTAGTCCGACCGAGGCAGCAGGCGTTGTTGCGATCTACTGCTTCCTCGTGAGTATGGCCCCCGTCGGTGAACTTAAGATCCGTCAAGTTCCGAGCATCCTTTTGAACAGTGCGCGGTTGGCAGGCCTCTTGGTGCCGCTTGTGGTGTTTTCGATCCAGTTCCAGCAAGTTTCGTCGGTTATGGGCCTGCCGGAAGCGATCCAAGCCTTCCTTGGCGAATTGGGCCAGACTTACGGTAAGGCCGTGCTGATCTTGGTGATGATGTTGTTCATTCTAATGGTTGGCGCCATTACCGAGTCGGTCGCAGTGGTTTTAATATTGGGGCCGATTCTTGGGCCGGTAGCGGAATCGATCGGTATCCACCCGGTTCATTGGGGCGTCGTCTTCGTTGTCGGCACGACGATTGGTTTCATCACGCCGCCCTATGGCCTGAACCTTTTCGTCGTGAGCGGCGTGCTGAACATCAAATACGATTTGATCATCCGCCAGATATTCAAGCTGCTCATTCCGCTCCTGCTCGTCTGGGGCATCGTGACGGCCAGTCCTTGGATGTCTTTGATCTTGCTTGGCGGCTAGCTCGCGCATTCACCTGCGGAGCAAGATCTTCGGCACGGTTATCTGTGCAACCACCGG
>JBPCVZ010000250.1:0-5317 GCA_051010015.1 Hyphomicrobiaceae bacterium | reverse complement strand
ATCTCTCGCGCCAATTCCCGAGCTCGTCCGATAAGGGCGTCCGGCTCCAACACTTCACTGACGAGTCCGTTCTCGTGCGCCTCAACTGCAGAAAAGACACGCCCCGTCATGGTCCATTCCAGAGCTCGGGATATCCCCACGACACGCGGCAGAAACCAAGACGAACAAGCCTCCGGCACGACACCGCGTCGTGCAAAGACAAACCCGAACCTTGCCTCACTTGAAGCCAAGCGAATATCCATAGGCAAGGTCATCGTCCCACCGATTCCGACCGCAGGTCCATTGATTGCCGCGATGATAGGCTTTGTCAGATCGAAAATTCGCAGCGTTAGCAGCCCACCGCCGTCACGGTTCAATCCATCTTGTCGCAATTCATCGCGTTTTTCGTAATCGAACGTTTCTGCACCCCGACTGAGATCTGCTCCTGCGCAGAATGCGCGGCCAGCACCAGTAACGATGATCACCCGCACGTCGTCATCCGTGTCGGCCGCATCAAACGCCGCGATGAGCTCCTCCCGCATCGGCCGTGAAAATGCGTTCAACTTCTCCGGCCGGTTGAGCGTGATGGTCATCACCCCATCCAACCTCTCGACAATTGTATCGACGTTGCCCATCTCGCTCTCCACAGCTCAAGAAACCAATTCGGGTTGCATTCCCGTCCAGCACCCGAACGCATCATCGCCCATTCGCCTGTCATTGAAAATATGGGGATGCAGGCCGTTGTTAAGCCTGATTGCTCGCACGATCAGGCGATCGAGCGGGATGAGGCGTGCTGTCATCGGCTACCTATGCCTCCCCCAGAAAGTTGCATTCACACCTCCGCAATATCGAGGATGGTCCAATCAATGAGTGAGACCGTCGAGCGCTGTATCATTCGGCGATTGCTTGACCGTATCATAGGGCATCGCGCGATGAAGTCGCGGAACGATAGTCCCAGAAAACAACATTGCCGCCGGTCCATTTCAACGCGCACATACCGAAGGAGACCGGACGGGGTTTCTACAAGAACCTGAAGGGCCCAATGATCTCCCGTGGACGATCCGCCAACCGGTAGGGGAACCCGCCAGACATCAACGTCCTGATCGCCGCCTCGGAGACCGAACCTAAGCCTATGGAACATGAGCTCACTGAACTGTGCGACAGTGCGACGATGCTCTCTCGCCTCGCTCAGCGCATCGACACCACCTAGTGCAACCAACCGCGTGACATCGGACCGGCTCGGCGAGGCCGTCTTCGAGAAATTTATCAGAATAAGAGTACAAGTGATACCGTGCTGCCAGATAAACCGGGCGGACATTGACCGACTCGACATTATCAAGTGCAGTTCAGAGTGTCGGTGGAGCTAACAAGTCCTTATCACCGACAAGCAAAGGACGATCACATCGCCTTACAGTTCACATCTACCCAGCTGACCATCATCTCGGACGAAAGCCAGAGTTCCTCAGCTTGATTATCGAGCGTCAACTGCAGAAATGGGCTGAAAGCACGATCTCAGAACCCTAATCTGATCGGGCCTGTTGCTTGCCAAAGGACAAACATCTTGCTGCCCAAGTCATCATCCTGGCGTTCGGTTCCGGGTAACGCCAGCTCCAAAAACGCGGCGCGGCCTGACATTGCCAACCGAAAACTAATCGCCATGTCGATGCTCATGGCGACTTTCCTCGCTTTTTATTTCGCCGCACTTCCGTTTCTACCTGAAGCAATGCGCAAGCCTGGGAGTCCAGTCGTGTATCTGCTCGGTGTCGCAGGGACAATCCTGCTGCTGGTCGCCGGAGTGTTCGTACTAGTCAAGCGCACGGGGCGGGGCGGTTCGCCCGTCGCCTGGTTCATTGCGCATGTCATTTGCGGCAATCTCGGCTTCGTGCTGGTCACGATCCATTCGACCGGAAAACTCAACCAGACACCCACCTTGCTCCTGCTCAATTTGGTCGCGCTGATTGCGCTTGGCATCTGGGCACGCGTATGCGCGTCGCGCACAATGGCGGATACGTTTGGTACAAAACTCAGGGGCTTTGCAGCGCCCGAACCCGATCGACGCGCTGCACTCAGAGAGCTGATCGATCATAAGTCGGCAGTACTCAAGCGCCTCGACCCCACGGCGAACGAAGCGACATTCTCGGTGCTTCTATCGCATCTCCTGCGCCGACCCCGCGTGGCACTTACCTATCTCAAACTGACACGGGCCGAGGAACGGTTGACAGGTGCGCGCCAATCCGTACAGACGGCACAGGCTTGGTGGCGTCCGCTGCACCTGGCCCTTGCTGGTACATTCGTTCTTGGTGTGATCGTGCACGTCGTCATGGTGACGATCTTCGCGGGATATGTCGCTGACGGCGGACCGGTCACTTGGTGGCATCTGACGGCTTGGAATTTCTGAGAAGAGGAGCGCAGCTTTGACCTTGTCCTCGGACGACCCGACCGCCGACCGGTCCGAGCGTCTCGCGCTTATGATCGACCTTGAACGATGCATCGGCTGTAAGAGCTGCGAAGTCGCATGCAAACAGGAGCACGGGCTCGGCCCGGGTGAGTACCGCAACCGGGTCGTGTGGCTCGGTGATCTCGATCGACCGGCGCTGGATTTCCTCACGATTGCGTGCCAGCACTGTGAGCGCCCCGCTTGCCTTCGGGCCTGTCCGGTCAATCCCAAGGCAATATCCAAAGACACGGCAACTGGTGTGGTCACTTTGCACGAAGACCGTTGCACAGGTTGTGGCGAATGCATCGTAGCATGTCCCTACGGCGCAATGGGCTATGACGGACAGGATCACCATTCCGTAAAGTGCGACCTTTGTGCTGACCGCCGTTCGGCGGGTTTGACGACGGCGTGCGCGAGTGTGTGTCCTGGCTATGCAATCACGTTCGGAAATCGGCAGGATCACCTCGCCTATGCGGCTAGGGAAAATCGTGCCGTTCGTGATCACGATGCATTCCTCATCGGCCCGGCGACCGTCTATCTTGATCGCATTAATCCCGCCAGCGACGACGTGCGGACAGCCATCGAAAATCGCGCGTCGCCTGCACTGATCGACGATCCCATCGCGCGCCGAGAGATCGGCGAGGACGCGACGACCTTCCCCTACAGATATGCGCGAGAAGAGCGTACGGCGGATCGAATCGAACCGGGTGGCTGCAACATCTGCTTCAACTGCTGCTCGACCAAGTTTCACTTCAATGGTGACAAGCTTGTCAGGATAACGGGCAATGAAGAAGACCCACTCTTGCAGGGCAAGGTGTGCCCGAAGTCGCAATTGACGGTCCAGCTCTACGCGAGCAAGAACCGCCTGACGCACCCCTTAAAGCGCGACGGTCCAAAAGGGAGCGGCCAGTTCAAGCCCATCTCCTGGGAGCAAGCCCTCGACGAGATTGCCGGTAAACTCGCGAATCTGCGCGATGAACATGGATCGGAGACCCTCGGGATATTCTCCGGCACCCGAACTGGCATTCTCACCAACAAGGGCTACATCAGGTTGTTCACCCAACTTTGGGGTACGCCCAATATCGAGAGCACGGAACCCTACTGCTCGGCGGGCAAAAACCTTGCCTTTGCGCTCACTCAGGGCAATCCCGGTTGCGGCAACAGCTACACCGAAACCGACCTTGGCAGTGCCGAGCTATACGTCTACATCGGCGACAACCAGGCAGAAACGCGGCCCGTCTATTTCGGCCAGATCAACGACTGGCGGATCAAGCACCGTGCCCGCATGGTGGTCATCGACCCTCGGTTCACGGTAACCGCCAGCAAGGCCGACAAGTGGCTGGCGTGCCGGCCCGGCTCTGACATGGCGCTGGGCCTGGCACTCATCCACCATATTTTTGCCAATGAACTACATGACCAGACCTATTGCGAGAAATGGGTCCTTGGCTGGGAACGGTGGCGCGACTTCATTCTGGCGCAAGGCTACACGCCCGATTGGGCGGCTCCGATCAGCGACATTCCCGCCAGTGAGATCCGCGAACTCGCCGAGCAGATGGCCGCCGCCGATGGTTGCGTGATATTTGGCAGCCGCGGCCTGAACCAGCACACCTACTCGACCCAGGTGAACCGCATCTTCATGTTTATTGCTGCAATGACCGGCAACTGGGGTCGCAAGGGCGGCGCGTACATGAATATGTCCGCCAGCGTGCCCATCTATGCCGACGCACCGCCCGAACGCCGCGCAAAGGTCAAGCGTCCGGAAATTCGCAAGAGCCCGACGGGATGGCTGAAGGCCATTACTGAGCATCGTCCCTATCCGCTTACGGCGCTGATCGCCTCTAACAATCCGATGTCACACTGGCCCGATCTCGGTGCCACGCGGGAGGCACTCAAGGCACTGGAGCTCTTGGTCTTCATCGGCCTATTCCAGAACGAGACCAGCGCCATTGCCGACTATATCCTTCCCGCAGCGACCGGGATCGAGAAGGGTGAAATTGGACGGGCCAACGATGATCGCCGCATCGTATGGATTGACCGCATGATCGATCCGCCGGGCGAGGCCAAGTCTGATGACTGGATTTGGGTGGAACTTGGGAAACGGCTCGGGTTTTCCGATGTTTTAAAGGATGCGTACAAAGACCCAGCCCACTTTTGGGATGAAGTACTGATCCAGAACGATCAAATGCGCGGCATCACGCAGGACCGCCTGCACTCGGTACCGTGGCGGTGGGTTCGCTTCCCGGCCGCAAGCGAAGACGCATCGGAGGAGGAAACGCTTTATCAAGAAGGCACCACGGCGGTCGGGGCACCGCCTGGTCATCGGTTCCCGACTGAGAGCGGCAAACTGGAGTTCTGGACAGAGGCACTGCATGCAAGGTTCGTCACACTCGGGCTTTCGGCATTGCCCGAGTTCTACGGAGAGCGTGAAACCCTGCACGACGTTGCTTACATCGAAGCGTTGGACGGCGATGATTCCGATGGCGTTTTGTCACCCTTCTATGCCAATGCTGCGACGTCGCGTGTGCGCATTATCCAGCCTGGCGAGAAGGCACCGGGCAAGAGCCTGCGCGCTGACGGCTTCGATACTGAGTTGGTCACCGGTCGCCCTGCCGCACCGCAATTCCATTCCTGGACACATTTTGCCTGGCAGGCGCAGGAGATGTGGCCTGACCTCTACGTTCAGATCCATCCCGAAAAGGCAAAAGCGCTCGGCATCGAGGATGGCGCACGTGCGCGCATCGAGACCGCCCATGGTTTCGTGGAGGCGCGTGCCTGGGTCTATGCGGGCATCCGGCCAAGCGCAGTATTTATGCCAATCGGATGGGGAGAACAACAGCCGTTTCACCCCTGGAGACCGGTCAATCACCTGACCGACAGTGCACAACGCGATCCGGTGTCAGG
>JBPCVZ010000249.1:0-2874 GCA_051010015.1 Hyphomicrobiaceae bacterium | reverse complement strand
GCACAGGCATCGATGTTGTTGAGTTCGCAGGTTTATGAGGCGCGCGGCATAGGGCTGTTTCGATCAACATGTAGATCGCCGCGGCTCGCCTGCCGCTTGAGTCGGAATCGGACTTCTAAGTCGCGCGGGGAAGGTCTTTGATCGTTAAAGCTCGAATTTAGATCTGATAGGTTCCGGCTTTCCGGTTGTCCTCCCAGGACAGGTTCAATTGCTCTCCAGCCTTCCTCAGACAGCCACCGTCATTCAGATGGCCTTCACGAAAACGATCACCTTGGCGTACATGGACTTTTCAGATGCACCTACCGGCATAGTGCAGAACAACGCGGCAATCATGGCTGCAAGGGCGCCGAGGTATCTCATCATCGGTCTAAGTCGGTATCTCAATGTTCTCGTCAAATATCAGTGCCGTTGAATGCAGTCCCTATAGGCCTGTTTATATAGCGCCGCATAGTCCCTTGACTGCTGTGCACCGCCTGCAATCGTGCCAGTGCCGCCGCCAATCGCGGCGCCTCTTGTTGCGCCGCGGCCACCGCCAAAGATCCCACCAATTATAGCACCGCCAATTGCACCGAATGCGGCTCCGCCGATGACCTGACCGCGCGAGATACTGCCCGCGAAATCCCGAGCATAGCCGTCACAGTATTTCGATCTCAGCGCAAGCGCACCATCAGCCGAGTTCTGGGCAAAAGCGCTTCCGCTGGCAAAAAGCAAGAGCAGAAGCTGAAGGGTGGCAAGCCTCAACATAAGCAATTCTCTACAACCTATTGTACCGTTGCCCATTCAATCGCCAGTCGACACCAAGCTCCAATCTGGATGTCAGTCTTCTTTGCGGTTCTGGAGGATGACTGAACAAGCGCCGGCGCGCCTCGTCAAGCCGCGATCGGAAATACTCCCGCATGCCCAAAATCCTCATTCACCAATTTAATATTACGCCCGAGGTCGTCGGTTCATGTCCATCTGCTTGCCACACAAAATAGTCGAGTGTTGCCGAGGAAACCCACCAAAGAATGACGCCGTGCCATGAAATAGGCCGCTGTGGGCGGGATCACCTCTCTGTTGGTCGAAATTTCGCGTTGAGCGCCTGCAGCACTTTTGCAGCGCGCTTGTAGACGTCGTCGTAAATGCGGATGCCATCGTCCCATAGCGGATCAACCGTCCAGTAAAGGATCGCGTCCGGAATTAGAGCTGATAGAGTAAGTTCAAGAGCGCCGAACTCTTCAACGAACTCTTCAAAATGTCTCGTTCCGCATCCGTCATGGCTGGTGGCCAGAAGTCAACCCTGTCCAAATGGGGCGGCTACTAGCCTACCTGCACCGTCAAGATGTCGATCGGACTGTCGGCTAGCAGTTGTTCAGCGATACTGCCAATTACAGCACGAGCAATTCCGCTTCGACCGTGCGTTCCTATGGCCAAAAGATCTGGTTTGAGGCTTGCCACCTCCGCTAGTATAGCTGCGTAGACCTTCCCTTCGGGGAAACTCAGCTCGAATTTTGGTGCAGCGTCGCCGAGTTCCGTTGATATTTTTCCAACTAGGCCTTCGAGTGCGTCCGCAGCGCGTGCCCGCTGTTGGTCGATAAAAGACTTCTGATCTCTTCGCCCTAGAATAGCCTGGAAATGCGGATTAACTGCGTGCAGCACAACTACCTTACCCACTGGCGCAAGTCGTGCTGCCGTTCTGGTGGCGGCTTCGGCCTGCGATGACAAATCGCTGGCCACCAATATGCGGCGATAGGGACTGGTTACGGGATCTCTTACAACAAGCAAAGGTCTTGTGCTGTGGCGCACCAACCGCTCTGCCGTTGTTCCCTGGAACAGCTCCCGCCGTTTGTGCCGGTGAATTCCAAGAACGAGGAGATCAACATCCAACTCTTCGGCTCGCTCTATGATGTCCTCGTAATCCAGGCCAACCACCGCACGCTTCGTGATATTGACGTCATTGGCGTCAGGGACCCCGCTTATCTGCTCGGCAAGGGCATTTTCGGCAAAAGCCAAATTACTGCGAGTCGTGGCCTCTAAGAACATTTCCTCGATCACCGTAAGGACCTCCAACTCGGCGTCGAATTCCTTGGCCAGTGCCACCGCTCGCCTCAAGGCACGATCACTCCGTGCCGACATGTCATTGGCCATCAAGATTCGCTTCATTGCGATCTCCGCTATTAAACAATGGTCCGTCGATCATTCGTACCGTGTGCGTTGATCGAATCCAAGTGTAGTCAGCAAGTGAATTGATAGGGGTTGTTAGTACAAGGCAGAGCCCGCACTTGCCGTGCCAATCATTGCCGTTCCCCGTCCGCGAGCCGACAACACCAAGCTCATCCCGATGACACCATGTCACGGCTGCGCTGAACGGTTGGAACGTCTTCGACTGGCACACGGTCCTTCGCCTGATGCAGAATGAAGCAATGAGCGCGTGCGACTTCACCGGGAGCCGTAGGTTCGGCAAGGAAATGTATGGTCGCCACTTGACGGCGTACTCGATCCGGACTGCGAATTCGGCCATCCGGCGTAGTACGCGCTTCGACCTCAGGTACGTCTTTTTCGCTCGACTCCGGTAAATCAAGATCTCTATCAATGGTTTCCAGGCTTGGAATATATCGGGATATATCGCAGGATCGACGTGGTTGGCGTGTTAACGCAGGGTTGCGAGTGGCGAGAAGCGTCTATGGCCTCCACCCCATCGCCAAATATTATGCAAAGTTGAAACAGGCAGATAATTGACATCTCGATGCACTACTTGTTCAACTCAATCATCTTGACCGCTGCTACTGGTGCAATTCTGTTCGGAGGGCTGCCTACGAGAGCGCAGGCTAACCAGTCCGTCAAAGTGATGGAGCGCGTGCTCGACGCACTTCGGCAACCGAAGGGCCTGCCGCT
>JBPCVZ010000248.1:0-9618 GCA_051010015.1 Hyphomicrobiaceae bacterium | reverse complement strand
GTAGTGTTAACACGGATCTGAGCATTACAAGGAGTAAAACGACGATGTCAGGCTTTGATGACCGGGAAAAAGGGTTCGAGAAGAAATTCGCTCATGACGCAGAATTGAAATTCAAGGCGGAAGCGCGTCGTAACAAGATGCTGGCCGAGTGGGCGGGTGCCAAAATGGGTATGAGTGAGGATGAAATAACGAGTTATATCAAGGATGTGCGGCGCTCTGACCTGGAAGAGGCGGGCGACGACGACGTGTTTCGCAAGGTCCGTGCAGACTTCGATGCGAAGGGTACGTCCATCACCGATGACGAGTTGCGCGAGCAAATGTCGACATTTCTCGCCAAGGCCGTTGCCGACGTTGAAGGCGGCGCCTAGAGCGCCGCGCGACAATCAGACTGCAAATCCTTGATCCGCGGGGCACCAACAGACCGCGGATCAAGGCCTATTCCTTCTCCGCGCGCTGTTCCCGCTTGAGCTGGATGCTGTAGCTCGCCGAGCCGGAAATGCGCAGCCCGTTGTTCTTCGAACGGGAGCGGTTGCGCAGCTGGGCGTTAACGCTTGCACGCTGGATCGCGCAGGTTTCCGCGATCGTCTCCTTGAGGACCACGCACTCCTTGGCGAGCATCAGATAGAGATGCTTGCGGCCCTGGTCGGCGAGGGCGGCCTGATCCGCCATTGTCTGTGTGCGCCCTTCGATAAAGAACTGATACGTAACGGCAATCTTGACACCCTGGGTGTTCGAGACGGATGACGCGCCGGTCAGAGGAAAGGGTTTCAGCGTTGATGACTGGGCCATCGCGCCGGCGCTGGCCGCGAGCATCAGGGAGATCGCCGCGGCAGCTCCGAAAGCACTTCTGAAGAACATGGGGTCGGCCTCGCAAAGGGGGATGGGCGGAGATCAAGACTATATCGAAGTCCAAGACCAAAATACGTTTAATACGCGGCGTAAGCGTGGGGATTGTCCGCAGTCGTGGTTAATGCGCGCTGAGCCGCTTGAGAAACCAGCCGAGGCGCATCAGGCCCTCCGGCCAGGGGCCTTGACCGGAGGCGGCGTCGAGGCGCCCGCTCGGGCCGGCTGCGACAAAGTGGCTGCCAAGCCGGGCGGAAAACTGCCGTGCCGCGTCCTCGGACAGTTCCGGGTGGTCGTCCGATGCGATCACGACCGATGGGAAACCGAGCCTCAAGGCATTCTCACCCGTTGCGTCAAGCAACGAACCGGATGGCACCGGCGCGACGATGAACGCGCCCGCAACGGCCGTCTGGCCGAGGCCATCGCCGCTGTCCAAAAGCACGTTGACGCCGCTGCCATGGGTAACAATAACGGTTGGTCGCGCGTTTTTCGCGCATTGCGCGCGCAGTGCCTGCGACGGGCTCGGGTCTTGCCCATCGAGCCAGTCGGCCGTGCGGATGTTGCGCTGCCAGCGGCTGATCCAATGATCGGCGTCGGGTGTGTCGGCGCCGGGATGGGCCAGCCATTCCGGCACCAAAATGAAATCAAGATCCGTGATGCGCATGCGATTATCTGCTTTCGAACGGCTATGGCGAACGCGCAATTTGGGGTAGCGTTTGCGCCCACTGCTTTTCAATCCGCCGATCTCTCATCAACGAAGTCCCTCCGCCACATGAAACTGCATGTCACCCTCACGTCGCCTTATGCCCGCCTGGCGCGCGCGGCGCTCATCGAGCATGGTCTGGAGGGGCAAGTCGAGGTGCTGGTCGCCCAGACCCGGTTGGCGGATTCGCCCTATTATAGAATCGCACCGTCCGGGCGGGTACCGTTTCTTGAACTGGACGACGGCCGGGCGCTCGAAGAATCCGAATTGATCTGTGCGTACTTCGATGCGGTCGGCAACGGCCCACCGCTGATGCGCGCGAGCGATCTCGATAACTGGGAATACGGCCGCCTGAATGCAATGGCGCGATCCTACGTCGATGGCATTGCCGTTTGGGGGCGCGAAGTGCGCCGGCCGGCCAACGAACAGTCACCGACGATCATCGTCCATGAAACCGCCCGCAATCGACGCCTCGCCGACGTCTGGGAACGCGAAATCGAACACCCCTTGATGAACGGCGCGCTTAACGTTGCCCAACTGCTGCTCTACTGTGCGTTTGACTCGCTCAAGAACTATACAGGCGTGGAGGCAACGCCGGCCCATCCCAATCTGCAGGCATGGCGCGCACGGCTCGCCCGGCGCCCGTCGCTGGCCGCAACACCGCCACCCAAACGCAAATAACGGAGACCAAGCATGTCCGCCACCGAAAACGCCAAGCAGCAAATCCTCGACTGGCTGGCGGCATCGCGGCCGGACATGCTCGATCTGGTCGAGCGTCTCGTGAACATCGACAGCTGGAGCTATGACAAGGCCGGCGTCGACAAGGTCGGCGAGGAGATCGCAGCGTTCCTCGGCGAGCATGGCATCGATGTGACGCGCATCCCGGTCGAGACCCACGGCGACTCGTTTCGTGCGTCGGTCGGGGCGGCGGCGGGCAACCGTCCGATCATGATGATGGGTCATCGCGACACCGTGTTTCCGACCGGCGAGGTCGCCAAGCGCCCGTTCAAGATCGAGGGCGATCGCGCCTATGGCCCGGGCGTCTCCGACATGAAGTCCGGATTGGTGCTCAACACGTTCGTCCTGGTCGCCTTCGCCAAGTTCGGTGGCGCGCCGGCACCGCTGGTCGCGCTCTATACGGGCGACGAGGAGATCGGCTCGCCGACGTCACGCCCGATCATCGAAAACGCCGCGCGGGAGGCCCGCCTGGTGTTCAATTCGGAACCCGGGCGGCCGACCGGCAATGTCGTGACGGGGCGCAAGGGCGGCGTCTTCATGCGCTGCGAGGTGACCGGTGTGGCGGCCCATTCCGGCGGCAACTACGAGAAGGGTCGCAGCGCCATCGAGGAACTGGCACGCAAGATCCAGGCCTGGCACAAGGTCACCGATCTCGAGGCCGGAGTCACGGTCAACATTGGCCTGATCGAGGGCGGTCAATCGGTCAACACGGTGGCGCCACACGCCAAGGCGGAGATCGACCTGCGCTACGTCCAGCTCCCCCAGCGCGACGCCGCGGTCTCCGCGATCCGCGAGATCGCGGAGACGTGCTCGGTGCCGGATACGTCGGCGACGCTGGAGATACTGGGCGAGTTCAATTCGCTCAACCAGTCGCGCGAAGCAAAGGCCCTGTTCGAGCATTACGTCGCGGCGGCGGGCGAAGCGGGCCTCAAGGTCGAAGGCGAGTTCTCAGGCGGCTGTGCGGACAGCGGTTTCACCGCGGCGGTCGGCACACCGACGCTGTGCGCCACGGGGCCCGTCGGAGGTAACGCGCATAGCCCCGAAGAGTATCTTGAGGTCGACAGCCTGGTGCCCCGCGCGCAGGCGATGGCGATCGCGATCCTGGGGGCGGGCGCGGTGATGGCGACATAGTGCGTTTGGCGCGGCTCACGCCCCGGTCCGTGGCTGCACCGGCATCGCCGAAGACGGCGGAGGCGGGCGGCGGTTTGAGCGCGGCAAGACCACCGCGGCAGGCACCTCAGCAAGAACGTCGTTCATCGCCAATCCTTGAAATCTGGCCGTCGCCTGGCCGTGGCAAATGCGCTGCAATTCGCGACGTCGGACGGTCCATGAATCATCCTCCGACGCAACCCGATTGCGCCTGCAAAAAGCCCCGAAAACTACAGGTTTGAGGCTTTAAATCATCGCGAGCATTTGTTGGTTAATATCTTCGATAATGTGGGATTGGCGTGTCCGCGTTTTACCAGAAGGCGAAACGCCACAGCAAGAATTGATTGGGTGAATATGCATATAAGTCAATAAGTTAGGATCTTATCCCCAACATTCACAGTTTAGTGACAATGGTGCCGTTTCGTTCCACTGGCGCATGCGCAGAAATTGTATAAAAGGGATCCTGCAGCAAGTCCCCGTGCTGCCGTCCGGCGCATCATTACGCGCTGTGCGGATGGCACCAGTCCCCCAGGCCTTAACGGGCCGCGCCGATTGGCGAACGCGCAATCGGTGAAGTTATAACAACCCGAGATTTCGGAGCCCGCCCCCGAAGATTGCTGCCGGGCTTATTTAAAGTATCTGGGAGTGATATCCATGTCGCGTATTAGTGAGAATGTAACGCCCCAAAAGTCGCCAGCCAAAACGGACGCATCGTCCACTGCCCGCAAGGGTTCGGCCGGACATCCGTTCGAGTCGTTCATGATGGCTGTGACGTCGGCGCAATTTGCTTATATTGAAGCGGTGAATGAGTACGCCCTGGCCTGGATCAATGCGTCGCTCGGACAGTCGACGCCATCGTCCACGAAAAAGGAAGACGCGCCGCAGAAGACGGTTGCGAAGAACGGGTCCGTGCGGGCCGGAAGCCATGCCATTGTTCGTACCGCGGACTGGCTCAGCATGCCGGTGATTACGGGTATCGAAGAGACATTTAATGACCATTTGACAAAGCCGCGCGAGCCGGTAAAGCCCCAGGAATCGGACGTGCTGACGTTGTGGAAACGCAGCAACGAGTTTGAAGCCAGCCATCTGGCGGCCCGCAACCAGCGGCCGGATGAAGGACACCGCGAAGTCGCTTAGAGCGACGCGCACCAACCGCGCTTAGACAGCCCTGTGTTTGGCGCCAGCGCCGAGCGCAGGGTTGATCCGTGTCAGGGCATAGAAAACACCCATCGATAAACCGATGTCGTTGCGTGACCGCGATTGACCGCACCCAGCTATTATGCGCTGGTTTGCCGCTCAACGGTGGAGGGATCGCATGGAGATGACGCAACGGCTGCGGCGGCTTTGGTGGAGCGCGATTGTCGCGGGCATCGTCGCGCTCGGCCTCGGGCTGTTGTGGCTGACCTCGCCAGGCGGCCCCGGATTTGATTGGGTGTGGGGCATCGCTGCGTTCGGCGCCGCGGTGATCGTCTACAACCTCGCATTCTTTGCGCTGTGCTCGATGTTCGCGTCAGGACTGAGCGATCTCGTCGAGGACGACACCGAGGTCAAGGGTGACAACGTCGTCCATGTCGTGCGCCACGCCGAAACCGGTGATGAGACAATCGACTTCTACATTCGCGCCTATGCAACCGCGCGCGGCGTTTCAGCAAGCGCGATCGGAGCGGGTGTCCTGATCGGCCTGGCGCTGTGGTTTTTCTAGACCTGAAAGGTTGACGTCAGACTGTTGTGACTGCGTTGATTCGCCAATAAATGCTTGATTCAAAGAAGAGAATCAGCGCAAAAGTCGCGCCGGACGTTTCGGAGTGCTCGACCGCTACGCCCACACAAGGCAAACGGGAGGGTTATCCACGTGAATCCTTTATTGAAACGACTGAGCGATGCCGACATTGCACTCGGCGTGAGTGCAGCGGCGACATTCCTGATCATTACGATTTCCAATTCCCTGGTCGCCAAGGCGAGCATCTGGAAATCCTATGCGTTGTGGCTGAAGTTCGTCTCGCGACCCGATATCGTCGCGACCGCGCTGCTCGTGATCGCAGTGACGATGGCCGTGCTGGCCTACCAGCGGCGCGTCGGCGGGCGCTGATCCAATAGATTGATCCATGTGCGCGGGCGGGACAGCTGTGCCGCCCGCAATTCGTGCTGGACGGTCGCCGTCGTTGGCCGGAATGCTTACGGCTTGCTGTTTTTCGCCTTCTCGAAGCAAGCCTTACGCGCCACGGGGAACTCGATTGCTGCTGCGTCGTCGGCTTCGGCGCGCGCTTTCAAACACCAGATCATGGCGTTGCTTTGGGTCTTGGTGAAGCCGGACTCGTGCGCCCAGTGCGCAACCACGATGGCGCGGTTGTGATGCGAGATGCGATGCCAGTCCTTGGCATAGACGATGACGTCGCGATAATCGGAGAACGGATTGGGCCGGTCCGGCTTCGAGACGACCTTCTTGCCGTCGTCACCGCCGCAGCCGGCCAGGACAAAACCAATCAACAACACCACCAAGACACGCATTGCACCACCCTCGATTACTCGCATTGCGAGTCACGATAATAGTGCGGCGCGAGGGCAATGGAAATGCCGTTGTTGCCACGTCTGTCAGCGCTCAGGCGCCGAACACGCGTTTGAAAATCGTGTCGACCTGGGCGGTGTGGTAGGCCATGTCGAACATCGCCTCGAGTTCGGCGATCGGCACCGCATCGGTGACCTCGGTGTCGGCCTTGAGGCTTTCGAGGAAATCGGCGCCGGTCTCCCAGGTCTTCATGGCGTTGCGCTGGACGCGGGTGTAGGCGTCCTCGCGGCTGACGCCGGCCTGGGTCAGGGCGAGTAGGACGCGCTGCGAATTGTGCAGGCCGCCGAGGCGATCGAGGTTGGCCTGCATGCGTTCGGGATAAACCAGCAGCTTTTCAACGACGCCGGCAAGGCGGTGCAGCGCGAAGTCGAGCGTGACGGTGGCATCGGGGCCGATCATGCGCTCGACCGAGGAGTGCGAGATGTCGCGTTCGTGCCACAGCGCGACGTTCTCCATCGCCGGCACCGCGTAGGCGCGGACCATGCGGGCAAGGCCGGTGAGGTTTTCGGTGAGCACCGGGTTGCGCTTGTGCGGCATCGCCGAGGAGCCTTTCTGGCCGGGCGAGAAATATTCTTCGGCTTCGAGCACCTCGGTGCGCTGCAGATGGCGGACCTCGGTCGCGAGGCGTTCGATCGACGAGGCGACGACGCCGAGGGTTGCAAAGAACATCGCATGGCGATCGCGCGGGATGATCTGCGTCGACACCGGCTCCGGGGTCAGGCCCATCTGCTCGGCGACGTAGGCCTCGACCTTGGGGTCGATGTTGGCAAAGGTGCCGACGGCGCCGGACAGCGCGCAGGTCGCGACATCGGCACGGGCGGCGACGAGGCGGGCACGGTTGCGTGCAAACTCGGCGTAGGCCTGGGCGAGCTTGACGCCGAAGGTCGTCGGCTCGGCATGGATGCCGTGGCTGCGCCCGATGGTCAGTGTGTACTTGTGCTCGTGGGCACGCTTTTCGAGGGCTGCCAGGAGCCGGTCTAGGCCGGCAAGCAGCAGGTCGCTGGCGCGCGTCAGCTGGACATTGAGGCAGGTGTCGAGGATGTCCGACGAGGTCATGCCCTGGTGGACGAAGCGCGCCTCGGGGCCGACGTGCTCGGCGAGATGCGTGAGGAACGCGATGACATCATGCTTGGTTTCCGCCTCGATGGCATCGATGCGCGCGATATCGAACTTGGCAGCGGCGCCCTTTTCCCAGATAACGTCGGCGGCTTGCTTTGGTATGGTGCCAAGGTCGGCCATCGCGCGCGCGGCATGCGCCTCGATCTCGAACCATATCCGGAAGCGGGTCTCGGGACTCCAGATGGCGGTCATTTCGGGACGGGAATAGCGCGGTATCATGGGATGCTCGGCGGTTAGGGTGTTTCGCGACGGAGTTGGGCGATCCGAAATCGGATAGTCGGGCCTCAGGGCGGCACGCCTATGCCATGGCGGGTTACCCTTGCAAGGTCAATCCTGAACGCCCCGGCGGTGGATAAGTGCCGCGGCCGGCAACCTGCGGCATGCGGCGCGCAACAAGTATAGGACAGCGGATGGCTGCGATGAAATACGACACAATCGTCCTTGGTGCCGGCATGGTCGGCCTCGGAACGGCACTGCAGCTGCAGCGGCGCGGGCAATCCGTGGCGCTCATTGACCGGCGCCCGGCGGCGGAAGAAACGTCGTATGGCAATACCGGCATCATCCAGTCCGAGGCGGTGATGCCGTACTCGTTTCCGCGCAATCTCGGCGACATCGTCTCGGCGGCCTTCAACGCCAAGACGGAGTCCCACCTGCACTGGAGCGCGCTGCCGCACCTGGCGCCGTGGCTGTACCAGTATTGGCGGTACGGCACGCCTGAGCGTGTGATGCAATCGGCGGCGGCAGCGCACCCGCTGATCGAGCAGTGCGTGCCGTCGCACCGCAAGCTGATCGAGGAGGCCGGGGTCGGCCATCTTGTGCGCGAGACGGGCTACCTGAAGCTGTTTCGCGACGGCGGCAAACTCGCGGAATCAACAGCGGCCTCGCAGCAGCTCAAGGACCGCTATGACATCACCTACCAGGCTCTCGACCGCAAGGGCGTCAGCGATATCGAGCCGCATCTGACCGGAGATTTTGCCGGCGGGATCCTCGTTGACCAGCCGATCAGCCTGTCGGACCCGAGCGCCCTCGGCAAGGCCTACGCCGAGCTGTTCAAGCAAAAGGGCGGCGACTTCCTGACGGCGGACGCGGATACGCTCGAACCGGTCGATGGCGGCTGGCGGGTGCAGAACGTGAACGGTGCGATCACGGCCGCCAACGCGGTCATTGCCTTGGGGCCGTGGTCAGGCGAGATCCTCCGGCGGGCAACCGGCGTCAAGGTGCCGCTGCAGGCCAAGCGCGGCTATCACATGCATTTCGGTGCGAGCGGCAATGCCGGCCTGTCGCGGCCGGTACTCGATACCGACAACGGCTTCTGCATGACGCCGATGGCGGGCGGCATTCGCCTGACGACGGGAGCCGAGTTCACGCGCATGCACGCGCCACCGACGCCGATCCAGCTCAATCGCGTCGAACCGATCGCGCGGACCGTCTTTCCGTTGGCCGAGCGTCTCGAGAAGAAACCTTGGTTGGGGCAACGGCCGTGCTTCCCGGACATGGTGCCGGCGATCGGCGCGGTCCCCGGGCACAAGGGGTTGTGGGTGAACTTCGGGCATCATCATCTCGGCCTGACACTCGGCGCGATCACCGGCCAGCTGGTTGCCGAGATGATCACGGGCGAGGCACCGTTTACGGACCCGACGCCTTATCGGATCGACCGGTTCTGACAGAAATGTGCGGCGAACCTATCAGGTGCGCTTGAGACCGCGCTCGAGGAAAATCTTCGGGACCGGACGGCAGCGGCCGGCGGGACCGTCCCACTGGCCGCCGCGGGCGTGGCAGTCGCCAACGAGCCGGTAGCGCGCTTCCTGCCAGACCAGCAGCACGGCGAGCAAACCCGTCATGAACACGGCAAGCGTGACTTGGATGATGGTTTTGCGGGAGGGTTTCACGGTCGGTGGTCGTTATCGCGGGAAGATTTCGCCATAGGGTTGTGGCCCAGTATAGCGCGGACCCGGATGGGTTGCCTCAAAAATGGCGCGGGCGATGGCGCGGGCGACGCAGTCGGCGGCGAGGCCGCCGAGTTCAATCTGTGCGGATGGGTCGTCCGACAAGGTTCTTCGCCCCGTACTGACGGCGAACAGCATATCGCCGTCGAACAGGGCGTGCGTGAGCCGCAGCGCCCGGGCGAAGCCGTCGTGGGCGGTAATGGCCAGGCGTTCGGCCTGGGCCTTGGTGAGGGTCGCGTCGGTGGCGACGACCCCGATCGTGGTGGCGTGCGGTGGCGGGTCGATGGCGCCGCCCCCCTTCCAGGCCAGCGCGCGATCTTCGCGTGTGACGACAGGGGCGGGCCCGTGGCCACCGAATTCCGCGTTTTCTTCCAGGGCGCCGGCCCAGAAGTGGGGGCCGTTGCCGACGGTGGCGGAGCCGAGGGCGTTGACCAGCATCAGAGCTGCGACGGTGGCACCGGACGAGGTGCGCGTGCTGGCCGAGCCGATGCCGCCCTTGAAGTTGACGGTGGTGGCACCGATGCCGCCGCCGACGCTGCCGAGTTCCGTGTTGG
>JBPCVZ010000247.1:0-19402 GCA_051010015.1 Hyphomicrobiaceae bacterium | reverse complement strand
TAGGCCGCCGTTTCGCCCTTGTCGGTGAGATCGCCGGAGATCACGCAGAAGTCGGCGTCGCCATGCCAGCGGGCAATGTCGGTCAGGCAGCCATCAAGGCGTGCGGTCGTATCGAGGTCCCAAAGTTCCTCGCCGGGCGCGATCAGGTGTGGGTCTGTGACGTGAATGATTTTCATGGCGGGCGCTGATACTCGTCTCGGTCCGTTGTTCTTCGAACCGAGTGTACGCGCCGCGCGAACGTTTGGTAAGCTTTAACGTGTTATTGCGAGCCGGACAGCCCAAGCTTATGCCAACTCGGCGAGGACGCATTTCAGGACGCCGTAATCGAAGCGTCCATCGAGTGCGGCGTGGGCCGGGCCGAGCTTGCCGCTTTCCAGGGTGCCGACGCGCTCGAAGGTGCTGGTGATCT
Source organism: Hyphomicrobiaceae bacterium (assembly GCA_051010015.1). Lineage (GTDB taxonomy): Bacteria > Pseudomonadota > Alphaproteobacteria > Rhizobiales > Hyphomicrobiaceae > CAJQQK01. The sequence goes on along the minus strand of JBPCVZ010000247.1, from coordinate 18,993 downwards.
CATCAAGGTCTGCAGCATCGAGATCAAGCACATCACCGGCTTCGATGAGCCCGGCTTCGATGGCGTCGGCGAGATGGCCATAGACGGTTGCAATCTCGAGACCGCGGTCTGCAGCGATTGCCTCCGCGTCATGGCCTTTGAGATGCAACGCAAGTGTCTGGTTGATGGTGCCGGAGAGGTTGTTCTGGAGTTTCGGCTCGCCGGCAAAACCGCTGATGGTTGCCAGCAACGCTGCGCCGTAGCGTTTGATCTTGGCTGCGCCAAGGCCGGTGATATCGCTCAGTTCATCCGGCGCTTGCGGCTTTACGGTGGCCAGTTCGGCGAGCGTGCGGTCATGGCAGATGACATACGGCGGCACCTTGGCCTTGCTCGCCAACTCGCGGCGCAGCGATTTCAATGCTTCAAACAGGCCGCCATCGCCGGGCGCCACCGATATCTTCGCCTTCGCGCTCGATCGCCTCGACTTCGATCCGCCCGTCGCCCCGCGCGGCGCGGCAACGCGCATCTCGAACGCTGTTTCGCCTTTGAGCAGGGGGCGTGCGCTATCGGTCAGTTGCAGCGTGCCGTGGCCTTCATCATCGGGCGCGAGATGGCCGGCGGCGACCAACTGGCGAAAGAGATGCCGCCAGCCCTGTGCGTCGTACTCTTCGCCGATACCGTAGACCGAGAGTTTGTCGTGGCCGTTCTGCTGGACGCGGGCATTGGATTTGCCGGTGAGCACTTCAACGACGTAGGTGACACCATATCGCTCGCCGGTGCGATAGACCGTCGAGAGCGCCTTTTGCGCAGCGACGGTGCCGTCCTGGGTTTTCGGTGGGTTCAGGCAGTTGTCGCAGTTGCCGCAAGGTTTTTCGAGGCGCTCGCCGAAATAGGCAAGCAGGGCCTGACGGCGACAGGCCGCGGTCTCGCACAACCCGATCAGCGTATCGAGGCGCTGGCTCTGGACGCGCTTGTGTTCTTCCGAGCCATCGGACTGGTTGATCCAGTGGCGCTGCTGGATGAGATCCTGGAACCCGTAGGCCATCCAGGCGTTGGCCGACTCGCCATCGCGCCCGGCGCGCCCGGTCTCCTGGTAGTACGCCTCGATCGACTTTGGCAGGTTGAGATGGGCCACGAAGCGCACGTCCGGCTTGTCGATGCCCATGCCGAATGCAATCGTCGCAACAACGATCAGGCCCTCCTCGGCCAGAAAGCGCGCCTGAGCGGCGTGTCGGACATCGCCGGGCAGGCCGGCATGGTAGGCAATGGCGGTGCGTCCGCGCGCGGTAAGCCAAGCTGCGGTCTCCTCAACTGCCTTGCGCGACAGACAATAGACGATGCCGGCGTCGGTCGCGTGCTCGGCTTCGATGAAACGCCACAGGCGTTCCCGCGTCGCCATCGATCCAGCTTCGGCGATGGTATAGCGGATGTTCGGGCGGTCGAAGCTCGCGACGAATCGGGCGGCATTTTCGAGGTTGAGCTCGACGGCGATTTCATTGCGTGTGCGCTCGTCGGCGGTGGCCGTCAAGGCAATGCGCGGTACGCTGGCAAAGCGCGTGTGCAGCGTGCGCAGCTGGCGGTATTCGGGCCGGAAGTCATGGCCCCATTGCGAGACGCAGTGCGCCTCGTCGATCGCAAACAGCGAGATCCGTCCCTGCTCCAGCATCGACAGGGTACGCTCCTGCAAGAGGCGCTCGGGCGCGACGTAGAGCAGCTTGAGCGTGCCGGCATGGAAGCGCTGTTCGATGTCGCGCTGTTGATATCCGTCGAGTGTTGAATTGAGGAAGGCGGCGTCGACACCGACCTCGAGCAGGGCGTCGACCTGATCGTGCATCAAGGCGATCAGCGGAGAGACGACAATCGCGGTACCAGGCCGCACCAGTGCCGGTACCTGGTAGCAGAGCGACTTGCCGCCGCCGGTCGGCATCAGGACGAGGGCGTCATCGCCACCGATCACGGTTTCGACGATTCCGGCCTGGGGGCCACGAAACGATTTGTAGCCGAATGTCGTCTCGAGCACCTGCTGTGCGCGATCCATTGGCGGCGCATCAGGACCGAGATCGAAAAGATTGGGATCAGACGACTGCGAGCCGGTGGGCGCCATAAGTTTGAACCCTAGCGTTCGGAATTCAGTGCGGCACGCGGTGCGAGGAGCCGCATCGACCAGAACTGTTAACCGAAACCGGAGAGGTTGGGAATGTGCATATGGCACGGCTGCAACGCATTACGCCGAGATGTTCTACATGCCGTGTAGCGGGCCATGCCGTCCAGTCAAATCAGGCGAAATTCACATGTGAATACAGGCAGCTGCCTGCATTCAGCCTGAGTTCATGTTGTGCCGAGTAGATTGCAAGCATGATGTTGGGGTGTGGCGCATCCGTCGAAGATGCCGGCATTCAGCCAAGAGTTCTGAATCAGGGCCTTATATGAGGTTCGCTGACACTGTATATGTCAGGGATCAAGGCTGACGGTCGGGACTGGTTGATGGCATGACGGCCGCAAGCTAAAGAGGATGGCATGAACGGATTGTTTGGCAAGAAGAGTGTGATATCTGCGGCGCTGGTTGCGGTCGCGGCGATGCATGCCGCGGGGCCGGCCGTGGCCGGAACGAATTGCAACTCTTATGCGAAACTGACCCTGCAGCAGGCCAAGCAGAACATTGACAAGCGCTGCAATTTTAAGGGACCAGCGTGGTCGCTTGATGCCAACAAGCACCGTGCCTGGTGCAAGGATGTCGGACCGGTCCGGTGGCGCGCCGAATTGCAGAAACGCAACAAGATGCTGAAAGGTTGTGGTCGCTAGTCCGCAAAGATCGGCGCCTGGCGATCGAAGGGTGATCGTAACGCACGCCGATCGTCCGCCCTATTTCCTGTGAACGAATCAGTCGTTGTCGTTGTGATGCCTGCCGAGCGTGGGACAGTGGTTCCAAGAGAATCACTCTGCTGCAGGGGGGCAGACCGTCAAATGACAAGCGCTCGGATCAGTTATGACAGCCCCGAGGATCACGCTGCAAAGGCGCGCGTGACGCTCGGGGATTGCTTTGTCGTCGTTGCCATGGGGCTGGTCGCGGCTGCCCTCGGCGTTGGTCTGATGGGGGAGTTCGCCATGGACCTCACCGTGGCGGCCGGCGGCGCAGGCCTCGTCTTTGCTGCGCTGGTGGCGGGCCATATCGCCCTGCGCCGAACGCCCACTGCACCGCTTCGTTCCATTGATGATCCTCCGGCTCGGCAGGCGGACGCCGGTGCTGTCCGTGATCGTCGCCCTGCGTCGCCGCAGAACGCCGCCTCGACGCCGCCTTCTGGAAAAACGGCCGTCAAGCCCTCTCCTGATGTAGCGGCGCCGGCGGCAGCAAAGACCACGGCTACCAAGCCGGCTGCGCCGAAGGAGGATGCCGTCGCATTGCAGGACTTGGACCTGGGCAATTTCCGGCCGCGTTCTCCTGCAGACCTGACGCGCAAACCGACGCCGGCCGCCGATGCAGAGGCAGATGGCGGCGGTAACATCGACGACATGATCCGCCGCCTTGCAGACGATATTGAAGCAGGCCGAAAGCCAGCGGCGTCCGCAAATGTGGCGGCAAAACCCGCACTGACGCCCGACCCGGTGGGGCAGGAGCGCAAGCTGCCGGCACCGATCGCAAAGGCATCCGCCACGCCCGCCGCGGCTGACGGCGCCCAATTGGCACCACCACCAATACCCGCATCAGCGCCCCCATCGACGGCTGCAACCGCAAATCGTCCGGCATTCCCGCCAACGATGGTCGAGGCCGCGACACCGCCCGCCGTGCCGACCAAGGCACCTGCACCGCCACCTACCGCGACAGCGAAACTGGCCGCAATCGCGGATGCGCTGTCGGATGAGCAGCTCGAAGTCTGTCTCGAGACGATCAATGATCTCGAAGATTATCGCGCGCAGCATTACGAAGTGTCGGTCCGTCTGCAATTGGCGGGCGGCGAGATGCTCGACAACGATGCGTTCATTGCGGAGACGCGCGGCACCGGTCTGCTGCCGCTGCTCGAAGCCGTGAAAGTGTCGAGCACGAAACGTGTCGCGGTTCAGATGATCCGTCGAGGTCGTAGTGGCGAGTTTTTCTCGACCGTCGATGGTGAAGCGCTCAATGACCGTCAATTCAGTGAAGACGTTGATACCATTACCGGGGGAGATCCGAAGCTGGCATCGCGCCTGGTTTTGGCCTTTACGCAAGCCGACGTGCGCAGCCTGACGCCGGCGCAGTTGTTCACGCTCGAGAGTATCGCGGCGCTCGGTTTCCGCTTCTCGGTTGAGGCGATCTCCGATCTCGATATGGATTTCGAGGAACTCGCGGAGCGCGGGTTCGCGTTCGCGAAGCTCGATGCGGATGTCTTCCTAAACGGGCTGCCGACAGGGGCGACGCGTGTGCCCGCGTCCGACATCTGCCGCCATCTTGCCAAGGCCGGCCTGTCATTGATCGTTGGGAAGATCGATGATGAGACCGCGCGCGCCAAGATTTTAGGCTTTGGTGCGGTGCTCGGGCAGGGTGCCTTGTTCGGTGCGCCGCGGCCGGTACGAGCGGATGTATTGCGGCCGGGCGAGCAGCGCCCGCCTGCCGCCTAGAGCCGCCAGCCTTTCATTGGAAACGAATCTATTCATAAGCGGCGGCTGCCCAGGACGTCGAAGCGCTTGCCGGGACGTCCCAATATGTTTACCGCTTCCAGCATGAATACCAACGCTTCAACGATCCCGATAATTGATGGCATGCGTGAACTCGCCGAGAGTTCGGATGCCTGGCTGGTCGATGTCTGGGGTGTGATGCACAACGGCGTCGAGGCGTTCAATGCGGCGGCAGAAGCATGCATTCGCTTTCGCGAGGCCGGCGGCTATGTCGTGCTGCTGACAAATGCGCCCCGCCCCGGCCCGGCCGTAGTTCGCCAGATCGCCCGAATTGGTGTACCGCAGGCCGCCTTTGACGCGGTGCTGTCATCGGGCGATGTCACGCGCGGCCTGGTAACCGAATGGCGCGACAAGCACATCCACCATCTCGGGCCGGATCGCGATCGTGGCATCTTCGAGGGCATCGACATCAAGTATGCCACATCGATCGAGGCGGAAATTGTCGTCGTGACCGGCTTGTTTGACGACGAAACAGAAACGCCCGACGACTATGCAACCACGTTGAAGAGCCTGCAGCGCCGCAATATTGCGATGTTGTGCGCCAACCCCGATATTCGGGTCGAGCGCGGCGATCGTATTGTCTATTGTGCCGGTGCGCTGGCCGAAGCGTATGAAAAACTGGGCGGGGACGTCGTGTACGCCGGCAAACCGCACCTGCCGATCTACGAACTGGCCCTTCATATGATCAACGATAGCCGCGGCGAAGTCGTTCCCAAGGGGCGCGTGATCGCGATCGGGGACGGACTCAAGACCGATATTGCAGGCGCCGCAGCTGCCGGTCTGCGTTCGGTGTTCGTGGCGTCCGGACTCCACGTCGAAGGCGGCCGCGCCTTGTCGTCGGAACTTGTCGACGAACTTTTCAAAGATTCCCCCCTTGAGCGTCCCGTTGCCGCCATGCAGACTCTGGCGTGGTAGAAGACCCGTCGAACAGGAAGTGCATGGGAGAACGGACATGGATTGGGATGATGTGCGCCAGCCGTCGTCAAGCGGACAGCAGGTCATAGTCGGCGAAACGCTGGAGCGGCATTCAGTCGATGAACTTCAGCAGCGCATCAAGACGCTGGAAGGCGAAATCGAACGCGTGCGGCAGGAACTGGAGACCAAGCGGCAGCATGAAGCCCGCGCGGCGTCCGTCTTCAAAACTTGATGCGGCGATGAAGAATACCAGCGAGGCGTCGGGCAGCACCGTTAATACGGGCGGCTCAAGACCGGCCATCCCGCTCGGCCCGAGCGCGTGAACACGGTTATAATCTGTTAATCGCAAACCGCCGCAAAACTGAATGGCGGTTAGCTATTTTTTTACCTTGCCGCGCCAGTATTGGGACAGATCCAGACCCCTGGATTGCGAGTGGCACTCATCCACTCTGTTTTGACGCCTCCCTGTCTAGTTCTTGAGCCGCCTTTCGGGGCGGCTCTTTTTTTGCATGCGGGTTGATAGAGGCCTCGAAAAATTCCCAATTTGAGGCGATGTGTTAACCCCAGCCGGCTAGGGTTGTGCTATTCTTAACCTGCCGACTTTGTAACGAGTGTGTGTCAGAACGATCCATGAATATCATCGATGATCATTTCCCGAACGAGTCCAGCGAAGATGTGACGGTGCCTTTCGGCAATGCGTTCGCGCAGTCCGCACAGTTCGACGGTGTTTTTCAAGAAGGCATGGCGCTGGTTGAGCGCGCGGCAAGCTATCTCGATGGCGCGGGCCGCAAGGAATCGCGAAAGCTGGCGGCACCCGTTTCGACCGCCTACGCGACGGAAAGCATGCGCTTGACGACCCGGCTGCTCGAGGTCGCCTCTTGGCTGCTGGTGCAGCGCGCTTTGAAGAACGGCGAGATAACGGTTCAGGAAGCTGAGCGCCGTCGTCGCAAGGTGACGTTGCGACCGTCCGGCCGGCCGGCCCATATCAAGCATTTCGATCAGCTGCCGGAAACGCTGCAGGACATGATTATCGAAAGCTTCGCGATTTCAGACCGGGTCCAGCGCATCGATCGTGCGATGCGCAGCGATGAGACGGTGGCGCCGGTAACAACCAATCCCGTCGGTGCGCAGATTTCCACGATTCGCGCGGCCTTCACGGTGATCGACGGCGGTCGCAGCTAGAGAATCGGGCGACGCGTCGTCCATGCGCCTTCAGTTCCCGGTTTAGAGCAGAAAAAAGCGCCAGAACCTCGATGGGCTCGGCGCTTTTGCACGTTCTGGTCCAGTGCGTGTCTCTCGCAGCCCCTGGGCGCTAGAAGAGACCGTCGAATTTTTTCTTGAAGCGCGACAGGCGCCCGCCACGGTCCATCAGGCGCTGATCGCCGCCGGTCCAAGCCGGATGCGTGGTCGGATCGATGTCCAGCGTCAACGTATCGCCCTCCGAGCCGTAGGTCGAATAGGTCAGGTACTCGGTGCCGTCCGTCATGACCACTTTGATCTGGTGGTAGTCTGGATGAAGATCAGCGTCTTTTTTCATATCGCCATACCGCTCAAAACTGGGCTATCGCGCCCGCGCAACCACGTCCGGCCCCGAAAAGTACCGGACAGGCACGCAACCTGCCGTTATCTTGGATTTCGTCAAGGCTTGTAGACCGGCCGGAGAAGCGATGCAAGCGCGAACATCGAACTTTACGACCAAGGCATCGTGCGACCCTTGAGCCTGCCAGACTTGCACCACATCTAGCGCTTGTCCATACCTTTACGACTAAGGTCTTGAAAACAGGCCATTCCGGCGCTGACAGCCGATAAATCCAGGGAAATCCTGCGCCCCGATGAATGAGTCCGCTTCCGCAACTGACAACGAACCCGCAGGCCGGGTGGGCGGCGACCTGCGCGGGGAGGGCCAACAGCCGCCGCGCGGGGCCAAGCTGCAGCCGTTACTGGCGCTGAAGCCCTATCTGCTGCGCTACAAGCCGGCCATGATCTTTGCCGCCATCGCGCTGCTCGTTGCCGCCTCGGCGACGCTCGCAATCCCCGTTGCGGTCCGCCGCATGATCGATTTTGGGTTTTCCGGCGACAACGGAAGCTTCATTGATCGCTATTTTGCGATGATGATCGTGATCGGCGGCGTTCTGGCGATCGCGAGTTCCGCGCGGTTTTATTTCGTCAGTTGGATCGGTGAACGTGTCGTCGCGGACCTGCGCGCCGACGTCTTCCAGCATCTGACCCGGCTTGGACCGGCATTCTTCGACCGGACCCACTCCGGCGAGGTCATGAGCCGGCTGACGTCGGATACGACACAGATCAAGGCCGCGGCGTCGAGCGCGATCAGTCAGTCCGTGCGTGCGGTCATTACGATTAGCGGCGCGTTGATCATGATGTTCGTGACAAGCGTGACGCTGTCGATGGTCGTGGTCGCCGTGATCCCGATGATCCTGATCCCGATCATCCTTTTCGGGCGCCTGGTCCGAAAGCGCTCGCGTCAGGCGCAGGACAGCCTCGCGCAGTCTTCTGCGCTGGCCGCGGAGAACCTTGGTGCCATCCGCACACTGCAGGCGTTCACCAGCGAGGCGGCCATTTCGAAGCGTTTCGGTGGCGCCGTCGAGACCGCGTTCGACGATGCCCGCTTGCGGCTGGTGGCGCGCGCGTTGATGACGGCGATGGTCATGTTCCTGATCGTCGGCAGTATTGTTGGCGTGCTCTGGTTCGGCGCCACGATGGTGATCGAGGGCACGATCACGGCCGGTCGCCTCGGGCAGTTCGTCCTTTATGCGGTTTTTGCCTCCGGCTCGCTGGCTCAACTCTCGGAGGTCTGGGGCGAGGTGCAGCAGGCGGCTGGCTCCGCCGAGCGTCTCATCGAGTTGCTCGAAACCGAACCGCTGATCAGGAGCCCGCAGCATCCAGCACCACTGCCGGCCAGCAGCGAAGGACGGGTGGCCTTCGAAAACGTCACTCTCAGCTATCCATCGGGCACGGAGCAGGCGGCGCTGCGCGATGTGTCGTTCGACGCCGCGCCCGGTGAACTGGTGGCACTGGTCGGCCCGAGCGGGGCGGGTAAGAGTTCGGTGTTCAATCTGATCGCACGCTTTTATGATCCGGCCGACGGGCGCGTCATGGTGGACGGTGTCGATGTCCGCGATGTCGATCCGCTGGAACTGCGTCGCCGCCTCGCCCTGGTCCCGCAAGAGATCAGCCTGTTCGCCGATACCATCACCGAGAACATCCGCTATGGCGATGATGGCGCCAGCGACGCAGCGGTGCGCGAGGCGGCGCGTGCGGCGAATGCACAGGCCTTCATCGAGGCGCTGCCGGATGGCTACGACACCGTGCTCGGCGAGCGTGGCGTGACGCTATCCGGTGGCCAGCGCCAACGCCTTGCCATTGCCCGTGCGATCCTGCGCAATCCGCCGATCCTGCTGCTCGACGAGGCGACCAGTGCGCTCGATGCGGAAAGCGAGCATGCGGTGCAGGCAGCGCTCGAGCGGGTCATGAAGGGGCGTACGACGTTCGTGATTACCCACCGTCTGGCGACCATCCGTCAGGCCGACCGCATTCTCGTATTCGATGACGGCCGGCTCGTCGAGCAGGGTACGCACCACTCGCTGACGGCCGCCGGCGGGCTCTACACGCGGCTCGCGGAACTGCAGTTCACCGCCGCAGCGGCGGCGGAGTAAAGCGTCAAGCCGTGCTCGGCGAAAGCGGCGTGCACACAAGCGCAATCCACGGCTCGACGTCGCCGGCAAGGCCCAAGTCTTCTCCAAGCGTGGTCTCGATGATCGTAAAGCCGGCGTCGCTCAGGTGGCGCTGCAGAGCCGCTTGCGAGTAGTACGTATAGAGGCGGTCGAACTTGTCGCGGCTCGCACCGTCTCCGAGCTTCATGGCGATATGGAAGATGCCGCCCGGTTTAAGGGCGCGATGCAATCGCTGCAGGATGCCGGGGAACTGGTCCGCAGGGGCATGCAGGAGGCTGAAATTTGCCCAGATGGCATCGTAGCGGCTGAGCGTCTGGATATCGTCGAAGCTGGCCTGGCGTGCGCCGATGGCGAAGGTCGTATTGGCCAGCGTGACCATTTCCGGTGAGGCATCGACCGGGTCGATCTGGCAGCCCCGTTCGCGCAGGTACGCTGCGTCATGCGCCGGGCCGCATCCGAGGTCGAGAACGTGACCGCCGGGTGCGAGGCGGGCGGCAAAGGCGACCAGTGTCGGATGCGGCGGCGCATCGCCGATCATATCGGCATAGGCCTCGACGCATCGGTCGTAGGCGGCAATCGTCCTCGGGTCGGTCATAGCGCAACTGTGCGAATCGGTGTCATCGTCCGACGCTCTGTCTAACGGTTCGTCAGCTTCAATTCGATACGCCGGTTGCGGCGCAGCGCTTCCTCACTGTCGCCAGTATCGAGTGGCGAAAACTCGCCGTGGCCGGCAGCGATCAGGCGGTTGGCCGGCACGCCCCGCGCGATCAGGTAGCGCACGACGGAGATTGCTCGCGCGGTCGACAAATGCCAGTTGGAGGGGAATTGCGCGCTGCTGATCGGACGCCGGTCGGTGTGGCCGTCGACCTGCAACGACCAGTCGATTTCCTTTGGGATGTTCTTTTGCAATTCGACGATCGCCTTCGCCAGTTCGTCCATCGCAACGAGGCCGTCGACGCTCATTTCGGACTGCCCGGACGTGAACAGCACCTCGGACTGGAAGACGAAACGGTCGCCGACGACGCGAATATCCTTGCGCCCCTTGAGAAGCTCGCGCAGCCGGCCGAAGAAGTCGGAGCGGTAACGCTGCAATTCCTGCACCTGACGCGCGAGCGCGGCGTTGAGGCGCGAGCCGAGGTCCTTGATGCGCACCTGGCTCGCCTTGTCGCGCTTTTCGGACGCCTCGAGGGCTTCGTTGAGAGCGGCAATCTGGCGGCGCAGCGCGAGTAACTGCTGGTTGAGCAGGTCGACCCGGGCAAGGGCCTCGTCGGAGACGTCCTTTTGCTTTTCGAGATCGCTTTTGAGCGCGGCAGCGCGGGCGTTCGCTGCTTCCAGCTGCGTACCGGCGCCGCTCGACTGGCTGGTCAGCTTCTGATTTTCGCTCTGCAACGCCGTCAGGGTCGCCGTCAGCGCCGCGATCTGGTCCTTCGCATCCTTGGACTGGCCTTTGGCCAATGAGAGCAAGCTCGTCAGTTCGGCGATCTGCTGGTTGAGGCGGCGTAGTGCATTGTCCTTGCCGCTCGACTCCTGGCTGACGAAATACTGCGCCAGCATGAAGATCGACAGCAGGAAGATGAACACGAGAACCAGCGTCGAGAGGACGTCGACGTAGCCCGGCCAGAACTCGCCGTACTCGCCGCCCCGCCGGGAACTTCGTGCGCGCGCCACCATCGTGTCAGACCTTACGCCCTTGATTGATGAGCGCGTCGCGGATCGAGGCCATCAATTCACCCTGTTGGTTCGATTGCTCGTCGGCCCACTGCCGGATGATCTCCTGCTCGCGCCGCATCTGGCCGACCAGTTGATTGATGCCGTTGGCGATTTCACCGTTGCCGCTGCCGCCGCTGGCATCAAGGCGGTCGGCGATCTCGGACAGCGAGCGTTGAACTTCGAACAGCGCGCCGTAAAGCTGGCGGTTGATCTGCTCGACGCTGGCGCCCTCGGCACTGCCGCCGGGGGTCAACTCGGTGATGCCGGACAGCCATTCTTCGAGCTCATTGTAAAAGCGGCTGTGGGCCTGACTTGCCTGCAGTTCGAGAAAACCGAGAACAAGCGAACCGCTGAGGCCGAACAGCGACGAGGCGAACGCGGTGCCCATGCCTTTTAGCGGCGCGGCGAGTCCGGTCTTGAGTTCTTCGAAGATCAGCACGCTGTCGGCCGACTTGGTGTCGAGCGCATTGATCGTGACACCGACCGAGCGGATCGTGTCCAACAGCCCCCAGAAGGTGCCAAGCAAGCCGAGAAAGACAAGCAGGCCGACCAGATAGCGGCCGGTATCGCGCGCTTCATCCAGCCGCGAGCCGATGCTGTCCATGATCGAACGCATCGATGTCGTCGACAGCGACAACGAGCCCTGCCGGTCGCGCAGCATGGTTGCCATCGGTGCCAGGAGAACGGGCCGATGCGCGATCGCAAGGCCGGGGTCGGCAATCCGGAAGGCATTGACCCAGCGGATTTCTGGGTACAATCGGAAAACCTGCCAGAACGCGAAGATGACGCCGATCGCAAGCACACCGATGATCAGGCCGTTGAGGCCGGGATTGGCCTGGAAGGCGCTCATGAACTGCGGCATCAGGATCGCGGCTATGAACCCGACGAGCGCCAGGAATACGAGCATGCGCATTAGGAACACGCCTGGCATCGATAGCGAGCGTGCAAGCGGTGTTGCCGTGTATTCCGCGCTGCGTTTTCTGTTTCGCGCCATATTCTCCGCCTCTGAACCCGCCTCCGACGATCGATTCGGAAGCATAGTGTTTCAGACTGTCACGTAAACCGGGCATCTTGGTGCCTTTGTGGCCCGCTACGCACAGATTATATCGCGACGAGTATTAGCAGTTGTCGGGGGCGTTGGGGTCAATCTTTCAGGAGGGCAAGCAGGCCGCGCTGGATCGGAGGTGCACCGCAGACAATTGATCCGCTTTCAAACATTTTACTGCCGCCTGTCGCGTCTGTCGCGAGACCGCCAGCTTCACGCACGAGCAGGATGCCGGCTGCCATGTCCCAGGCATGAATGCTGTGTTCCCAATACGCGTCGTACCGGCCGGCCGCCGTCCAGGCAAGATCGATCGCCGCCGCGCCAGTGCGCCGCAAACCGGCGACCTCGCTCATCACGCCGTCCATTTCCTTGCGGAAGACGTCATGCCCCGACCGGCCGCGATGAGGAATGCCGGTGGCGATCAAGGCATCGCTCAGGTCCCGTCGCGCCGATACCCGCAGGCGGCGATCATTCAGGAATGCCCCCTTGCCGCGCTCGGCCGTGAACAGCTCATTCGATGCTGGATTGTAGATGACGCCGGCGACCATCTGGCCTTCGCGTTCAAGCCCGATCGAGACTGCAAAAATCGGAATGCCGTGCAGAAAGTTGGTGGTGCCATCGAGCGGGTCGACGATCCAGCGGTGGGTCTCGTCGGGACCCTCGACAACGCCACGCTCCTCCATCAGAAACCCGTAGCCGGGTCGCGCCTTGGAGAGTTCGGCGAAAACGATATCTTCCGCCTTGTGGTCGGCAGCTGATACGAAGTTGCCGGGCCCTTTCACGGAAACCTGGAGCTGTTCGACTTCGCCGAAATCGCGCGATAGCGAGCGGCCGGCTTTGCGGGCGGCACCAATCATGACGTTCATCAGGGCTGAGGCGGGCATCGTCGGAATCGCTTGTCGGTTGGATCGGTGGCGCACAAAGCGCTGTGTACCTGCGCCTTAGAGCCCGCTCAGCACAAGGGGTCAACGGAAAAGCGACGACCGGATCGCGAATGACGCATCAGCGTTTAGTCGCAGCAATGGTGTTGCCAACCCGGGCGCCCTCGACGAACTGGCTGGCCGCCCGTTGTGCCTTGCGCACGTCGCCGCGTGCCATGGCGGCGATCTTCTTGTCGAGGGCCTTGTCGACGTCATGAGGTTTTCGGCCGGAGGCCTTCGCGATCAGACGCCACTTGGCCGCATCCATCATGTTTTTGCGCACGAGGCGGCCTTCGGCGTAGAGGTGCGCGAGCCGGTTTTGCGCGCCGGCGATGCCTTGCCGGGCAGCGTCCGTCAGGTAGGTGACAATGTCCGGTTTGTCGCGGTTGAGACCGCGGCCCTGCAACAGCTGGACAGCATACTCATACTGTGCGGCGGCCATGCCCGATTGTGCCGCAGCGCGCAGCCAGCGCGTCGCCTGGTAGGCGTCGGCATCGATACCGTGGCCTTTGCGGTAGAGCGCGGCGAGGTCGTATTGGGCCGCCGCCAGGCCTTTCTGTGCCGCGTACTGGATATGAATCAGCGCGCGGCGGGGGTTTTCCGGTTTGCCGGTGCCAGCGATGAACAGCAGGCCGAGATTGTAGTTGGCTTCGGGATGGCCGGTGCGGGCGGCGCGCTCGAAGAGATCGGCAGCACCCTTGATGTCTTTCTGGATGCCGCGGCCCGATGCGAGCATCACGGCAAAGGCGAAAAGTGCTTCGGTGTCGCCGAGTTCGGCACCGCGGCGGTAGTGTTGGGCGGCCTTGAGCGCGTCAACCGGGACGCCGAGACCGCGCTCGTAAATCCGTCCTATCAGCGTCAAGGCCTGCGGCTCGTCGCGCTCGGCGGCCACTTTGGCCAGTCGCAGGGCGGTCAGATACTGCCCCTGATCGAAGGCGATGTAGGCGGCATCGTCGCCGCTCGGCTCTGCCATGATCGGGCCGAGTGTACTCTTCGCGAGCGGTTTCTGTGACCCGATCGGTTTCGGCGTGATGGTCGATTTCAAGGCGGGCACGGTCTTCGACTTGATGCGGCGTGGCGCAACTTTGCGTTTCTTCTTTGCCGCGCGCTTGGCGCCGGTCGATCGCGTCACCGCTGCCGGCTTGGTGCGTTGCGACCAGCCGCTGGTAGACGTTTCCGCCAGGGCGGTGCCCGCCTGGGCTACAAAACCGATGGCGCAGAGCGTGGTGATTGTACAATGCCACCCGGCCATATCGTCGATCCCCAATGGTGAAAAGATGGCTGTCGCGCTCAACAACCGGCGCCTATACCGGACGGCTTTGTGGTCATTTTGAGTCTTTCGTCGCGACCGGCAACTGTCCGATGTCATCGATCAACTGCGCGACACCTTGCAAATGCTCGATCGCGTCATCGACTCGCAGGGGGCAGCTGAGGAAATCCGGCGGTCCCACCTCGATCGCGCGGCGACAGCTGTCGATATCGCCATTGGTAAACGCAACGACGGGGCTTTCGAAAATCTCCGCCCACCAGGCGATCAAGCCGAGGCCGTCGGCATCGTCCGCGCCATGTACGATATACCCAACATAGTCGGCACCGGCCTCGGCAAGCGACATGGCCATATGCCGCGTCGTATCCGGCATGGTGCCAATGATCGCGTCATTGCCAAGAAATGTGCGCGTGTTGCCGTAAGTGTCCTCAAGGCCGGGACGTGGATCGAGGTGACAGCCGTCGGCGCCGGTCTCTGCGGCCATCGCGGCATCGTTGGCGACGAGGGCGGCGGTCTCGCGGCTCTGGACGAGGTCGACGAGTGAGCGGCAGACCTTCTCGTCGAGCGACGCCGGATCGGTCAGTCCGGCGTCGTCGCTGATTGGTGTGCCGGGCTGCCACGCCGGCGGCGTGATCAATACGCATGCGATCGCCACCCGGTCGAGGGCGGTTGTTAGCGGGCCGATCGTGTCGCTGTGACAGGGGGCCACGACCATTAACTGGACGGTTTCGCTCATCGGGTAGCCTCCGTCATCGCAGGTGAAGCGCAGCACAAAAGAAAGGCGCGAGGCCACCGCCCCGCGCCCGCCACCGGCGTGAACGGCGGAAGCTTACGCCGCCGTTTCAAGGTTGCTCTGCCATTCTCCGAGCGCGGCCTTGCCGTTCATTTTGGCGCGATGTGCGAACGCGCGCTGACCGGCGGCGACGTTTTCCGATTGGCCGCCCCACGCCTTGAGGGCGGCGGCCTGAAGCGCGCGGCCATAGGAAAATGTCAGTGCCCACGGCAAGCCGCCGGCGGCATTCATCAAGGAGAGGTGCTCGGTCGCGACCGTGTCGCTTTGTCCGCCGGAAAGAAAGGCGATACCCGGCACGCTCGATGGTACGGTCGCCTTGAGGCATTTGATGGTTTGCTCGGCGACGTCGGCGGCACTCGCCTGGGTCGGGCACTTCTGTCCGGCGATCACCATGTTCGGCTTCAGGATCATGCCTTCAAGATTGACGCCGGCAAGGTAGAGCTCGTCGAACACTTCGTTCAACGTCCACTCGGTGACCGAATAGCATTGATCAATGGTGTGGGTGGAATGTTCGCCATCCATCAGCACTTCCGGTTCGACAATCGGCACAATGCCGGCTTCCTGGCACAGCGCCGCATAGCGCGCGAGGCCATGCGCGTTGGCATGCACGCAGTTGCGGCTCGGCATGCCGTCCGCAATGGTGATCACCGAGCGCCACTTGGCGAAGCGCGCGCCAAGTTCATGGTACTCCTTGAGCCGACCACGCAGCCCGTCGAGGCCTTCGCTGACCTTTTCGATGCCGTTGCCGCCGACCATGTCCTGGGCACCGGCATCGACCTTGATGCCGGGAACGGCACCAGCGGCCTTGATCAGGTCGACAAGCGGTGTGCCGTCCTTGGCCTTCTGGCGCAGGGTCTCATCAAACAGGATGACGCCGGAGATGTAGCTCTTCATGGCGTCTTCGGCGCGGAACAGCATCTCACGGTAGTCGCGGCGGTTTTCTTCCGTGGATTCAACGTTGATCGAATCCAGGCGTTTCTTGATCGTGCCGGTGCTCTCATCGGCCGCCAGAATGCCCTGGCCGGCCTGAACCATGGCTTTGGCGATATCTTCGAGCTTTTCGGACGTGGATTGAGCGCTCCTCTGGCAGCTGTTGGCAATTCATTGGCGTCGGACACGAGGTCCACGCGGCCGGCAGGTCTGGCAGGCTTGTCAAACCCAAAGTCAAATCTGCCGTGACATAGCGCAGTTGCGCGAGTTGCACTAGCAGTTGTGGACGCGGGATTGTGAATACTTGCAGCTATCGCTAACGGGATCGGTCATGTGGCGCGGGCGCCGGGAGTGGCGGTTCTATCCTGTTGCCCGCTTCTGCGGAGACAAGGTGGCGCTATAATTCTGCCATTGCAGCGCTTATGGTCCTTCGGCGTCGAACTGCAGAGCTTCTCGGTGGGGGAAACACATGAAAAACGTCATCTATCTCGTGCTTGCGATCATCTTCTTCGGCTTGGCCTACTACGCCTATATCATCGCCAATGAGCACGGCCTGACCGAAGCGGCGCCGAACACCCGCAATTTATCGCCGCGCAAGATCGGCCCGCCGCCGTCGGAATTGGTGCAGTTCGTCAGGCAGTGGCAACCGGTGCTGACGCTGGCTTCGTCGCTCGGCGGCATCCTTTCGTTTGTCTTGCAGGTGCGCGTCTGGATGCGCAGTCGTGCCTGACGTCGCACCGCGGGAACAGGAAACAAGGGCCGGCCTCCGGGGTGTCCCGGGCGCCGGCCCAATTCGACGTCGCGGCCAATCGTACGATCTACAGCAGCTTTGCCATGGCGATCGCGGTGTCGCTCATCCGGTTCGAGAAGCCCCACTCGTTGTCATACCAGGACAGCACCCGGACGAGCTTGCCATCGACGATCTGCGTCTGGGTCAGATCAAAGTTCGATGAATAGGGCGAGTGATTGAAATCGATCGACACGAGCGTCTCATCCGTGACATCCAGGACGCCGTTCAGCGAGCCTTGCGCAGCGGTTTTCATTGCGGCGTTGACCTCGTCGACGGAGGTTTCGCGGCCGGGAATGAATTTCAGGTCGATGACCGAGACGTTGGGCGTCGGCACGCGGATCGAGGTCCCGTCGAGCTTGCCGTTCAACTCTGGTAGCACCAGGCCAACGGCCTTCGCCGCGCCGGTCGATGTCGGGATCATGCTCATCGCGGCGGCGCGGGCACGACGCATGTCGCCGTGCGCCTGGTCCTGCAGGCGCTGGTCGCTGGTGTAGGCGTGGATGGTCGTCATGAAGCCCGACTCGATGCCGCACAGATCGTGCAGCACCTTGGCCACCGGCGCGAGGCAGTTGGTTGTGCACGAGGCGTTCGAGACGACGGTATGGTCGGCGGTCAGTTGATCATGGTTCACGCCATAGACGACGGTCAGGTCGGCGCCGCTGGCCGGGGCAGAGACTAGAACGCGCTTGGCGCCGGCATCGAGGTGGGCGGAGGCCTTGTCTTTCGCCGTGAAGATGCCCGTGCATTCCATGACGATGTCGACGCCCATCTCGCCCCAGGGCAATTTCGAGGGGTCCCGTTCAGCCAAGACGCGGACCGGTGAACCGGTCCCGATGTCCATCTGATCGCCTTCGACGCGCACCGGACCGTTATACCGGCCGTGAACCGAATCATACTTGAACAGATGCGCATTGTCCTTCGCCGAGCCGAGGTCATTGATCGCAACGACTTCGACATCGGTCCTTTTCGATTCGGCGATGGCGCGAAGGATGTTGCGCCCGATGCGACCAAAGCCGGATATCGCGAGTTTGACGGCCATTCGTTCAGGTCTCCTGCAGTGGTGGTTTTTGTGGTGCCGGCTGCGGCTGCTCGCTGGCGGCGGCTGCCTGCCGGGATGTGGGCCCGATATGGGGTGTCGCGCCCGTGAATTGCGCGCCATCAATGGGATTGCGGATCGGTGATGTCAATGGGACACACACAGGATTGTCTAACGATAACCAGAATTTGCATCTACAATTCGTGTGGTTTGGGGATGAAATCAAAGATCGGCTGGTTGGTGACTCCCGGAAAACGGTTGACCGACTTGAAAATCAGCCCATAACTTCCGGCGCTCGCGTAGATTATGGTAAACGGCGCAAAGCTCAATATTTATCCGAGCGCTGACATATTGGCGAAACTGTATGGGCCATTCGCTGTTCGTAACGACAGCAGGAGCAACCGCGATAATGGCAGCTCGAACCAAAGGCAAGCCGAAGCAGGCGGGTAGCACCCGGCCAACGACCAAGACGGCTGCAAAGCGCGCGGCTGCGCCCGCCAAGACGCCCAAGGCGAAATCCGTCACCGCCAAGAAGGCGCGCCAGACCAAGCCGGCCGCTGTAACGGGTGACGCGGAAACGGCGCTGCTGCGAGATCAAAACGAGGCTTTGCGCACTGAACTCGAGCAGGCACGGGCGCGCATCCAGCACCTCGAAGAACTCAACAAGAATGTCGTCAATCGGATTGATTGGGTGATCGACTCTCTGCAGAGTGTGTTGAGACGCTAGAATCCGTATACGCGTCAGGCGCGCGCCGCAGGAACCATTCGCCTTGGGTCAGATCTCGATCAAAATTCAGAATCGCACCTATCGCCTGAGTTGCGACGATGGTGAGGAGCAGCGTCTGACGGAGCTTGCCGGGCATGTCCGCGACAAGGCCGATCAACTGATCGCAGAGTATGGCCGTATCGGCGATGAGCATCTCATGCTGATGAGCGCTATCCTGATCGCCGATGAGTTGTGGGACGAGCGGGCCGGCGAAGCTGCGCCGTCCAAGACGGGTCCGCCAGAGCACGCTGGCGATCCGGACGCGCACGAAAAGACGCCGGAAACAGCGGTTTAGAGGTTGGTTTCGCGCGCGTGCCAGCGCAGCACGCTTGGTTTTCCGGACAAATACCACTATCTAGCGAGGTGCTGCGGGGCGCGTCAGGAACAACTGTTCCCCTGGGCCAATAAACTCCGCTTGGGAGCTGTCCCTGCCGAGATCGTGGTCTCGATCACACGGCGCCCACCTACTTTGTAGGGACCTGGCGGGATCGATACGTTCC
>JBPCVZ010000246.1:0-4481 GCA_051010015.1 Hyphomicrobiaceae bacterium | reverse complement strand
ACATCATTCGCGACGCTGAGACGGGCGAAAAAGCCGGCACCCATTCGACGTCGACACGCAAGGGCGTCAAGCTCAAGGCCGGCATCTACAATGTCGAGTTTGGCAAGAACCTGATTTGGAAGAGCGTGGAAGTTGCAGCAGGCGAAACAACGGTCATCAACGCCGGTGTTCTCAAGATCAACAACAACCAATACCACCACATCCTGGATCCCGAGACCGGCGAGAAATACACGACGTACGGATCCAGAACGAAGCAGGTGCCGCTGCCGCCCGGTCGCTACGATGTCAGTTTCGACAAAGCCGTGTGGCGCGACGTCGATCTGCGCTCTGGCAAGGAAACCGTGCTCGATCCGGGTATCCTCAAGATCAAGAACAACCAGTATCACCACGTCCGTGACAAAGAGACTGGCAAAAATCTGGCAACCTATGCCTCGCGCACCAAGTATCTGGCGCTGCCGCCGGGTCACTATGATGTCTCGTTCGACAAAGCTCTATGGCGCAATGTCGAGCTGCAACCTGGCAAGGAAACAGTGCTCAAGCCGGGCGTCCTAAAGATCGCCAACAACCAGCATCACCACGTAAGAAGCACCGAGACCGGCAAAAACCTCGCGACCTACGGCTCACGCACAAAATACCTGGCGCTGCCGCCTGGCGCCTACAACGTGATGTTCGGCAAGGTCGCCTGGCCGGTCGTGATTTCTCAGGACGAAATAAGCCAGCTCAATCCAGGCGGGATCACGATCTCACCACGCAGCTACCACCGGATTTTCGATGCGGACGGCAAACATGCAATCACGCATTCAAGCTCGAGCAAGCGCGTGATGCTGCCACCTGGCAGCTACGCCCTGACGATTGGCGACCAACAGGTCGCCGTCAATCTGACAGAAGGCACGGTCGTCAACATCAAGATCGAGTAGACGGTCAGGCAGGCGCGAAACGGGCAAGCCCTTCGGGGCAGCCCAAGACGTTCTGAAGTGGTTTCCAGCGAAAAATGCCTCGCAATGGCACAATTTGCTACACCAAACGGCTCTGCTCCACGGCGGCCTCGATGAACCCCTTGAACAGCGGGTGCGGCTCAAACGGTCGGCTCTTGAGCTCCGGGTGAAACTGCACGCCGATGAACCACGGGTGGTCGGGGTACTCGACCGTCTCCGGCAGCAATCCATCAGGCGACATCCCGGCGAAGCACAGACCAGCCTGTTCGAGGCGAGCGCGATAGTCCGTATTGACCTCGTAGCGGTGCCGGTGGCGGTCGGAAATTGTGGTCGCCCCGTAGATCTCGGCGATGCGACTGCCCTTGACAAGCGTTGCGTCGTACGCACCAAGGCGCATCGTTCCACCAAGATCACCGCTTTGCCCGCGCTGCTCGAGTTCGTTGCCGCGCATCCATTCGGTCATCAACCCGACCACCGGTTCATCGGGCTCACCGAACTCTGTCGAGCCCGCGCCGGCAACGCCAGCCAGGTTGCGCGCCGCCTCGATGCAGGCCATTTGCATGCCAAGGCAGATGCCAAAATACGGCACCCTTCGTTCGCGGGCGAATTTGACTGCGAGAATCTTGCCTTCCGTGCCACGCTCGCCAAAACCGCCCGGTACCAGGATGCCATCGACGTGCTCGAGATGCGGTGCCGGGTCCTCTGATTCAAAAACCTCCGCCTCGATCCACTCGATGTTCACCTTGACGTTGTTGGCAATGCCACCGTGCACCAGCGCCTCATTGAGTGATTTGTAGGCATCCTTGAGGCCGGTGTACTTGCCAACGATGGCGATCGTCACTTCACCCTCGGGATTGGCAATGGCATGACTGATAGTCTCCCACCGCCCCAGGTCCGGCGCCCGCGCATCCTCCATCCCGAAGGCCGCAAGCACCTCGCGATCAAGCCCCTCGCGGTGATAGGCCAGTGGCACATCGTAGATCGTCGATGCGTCCAGCGCCTGTACGACAGCGCTTTCACGGACGTTGCAGAAAAGCGCAATCTTGCGTCGCTCGGAGGCCGGAATGTCGCGATCGCAGCGACACATGAGAACATCCGGCTGGATGCCGATCGAACGCAATTCCTTCACCGAATGCTGTGTTGGCTTGGTCTTGAGTTCCCCCGCCGACGGGATATAGGGAACCAGCGTCAGGTGCACGAAAATCGACGCGCCCCGCGGCAGATCGTTGTTGAGCTGCCGGATCGCCTCAAAGAACGGCAACGCCTCGATATCGCCGACCGTGCCGCCAATCTCAACGAGCACGAAATCAACACCTTCGTTGCCATCGCGCACGAACTCCTTGATTGCATCGGTGACGTGCGGAATGACCTGCACGGTGCCGCCGAGATAGTCGCCGCGCCGCTCCTTGGCGAGAATATCCTGGTAGATGCGCCCAGTCGTGACATTATCCGTCTTCTTCGCTGGCACCCCCGTAAAGCGCTCGTAGTGGCCGAGATCGAGGTCTGTCTCCGCGCCGTCGTCGGTCACGAACACTTCGCCGTGCTGATACGGGCTCATCGTGCCCGGATCAACGTTGAGGTACGGGTCGAGCTTGCGAAGGCGCACGCGAAAACCGCGTGCCTGCAACAGCGCGCCGAGAGCGGCTGATGTCAGACCTTTGCCAAGCGAGGAGACCACGCCCCCGGTAATGAAAATATACCGCTGCATGGAAGATGATGATTACAGATAAAACGCATTGATTCGAAGCGGCAAATGCGCACCATCCCCGGTTGCATACTGAACGGGAACAGCAATTTACCGCCTTTTCGTAAGATTTTCCGGCCCCGGACCTACTGGTTTTGGGGTACGGAAGGCACGCTTCTGTGGCCCTCACCCTTCTTCAGGCGGTCGAGCAGCCCACCCGGTTTGCTGGCGGGCGCACCCGTTTGATTGCCCGGAGTTGCCGGCTGACCGGCCGTCGCCGGGGCATTGTCGAAACGACTGCGGGTACGGTCGGTACCACCTGCCATGATCGTCAGGGTCAAACTCGTAACAAAAAAGAGGCAGGCAAGCCCGGCTGTGAGCTGCGTCAGCAGGTTGGCTTGCCCGCGACCGGTCAGGAAGCCACCGCCGCCACCGCCGCCGCCAATGCCCAGCGCGCCCCCTTCAGATTTCTGGAGGAGCACGATGCCGATCATCGCGGCAGCAATAATAAGATGGATGACAAGTACGACCTTGATCATGCAAGGGTCTCCAGTTTTTCGGTGCCTAACACCCGAGATGATGCGCGCTTCTTACACGAGAAGCCGCGCCGACGCCAGACGTTCGCTAGCCCGCCGACCGGTTCGCGCGCAAATGCCCCGATTGGCGCTTCACCGGCAGCGGCACAAGCAACCGTCGTGGTTTTCGGGCCCGCGCCTTGTACGGGCCTTTGACCGGCAGCGGTGGAATCGCAGAGGCATCCTTCGATCGCCCGACATTGGCATTGAGGACATACCGGGGACACTTGAACAAAACCGTCTCACTGAGGGAGATATAGTGGCGCACGCTATCAACAAAAGAGCGCCCCCGCTGCGCTGCCACACTTTCCGGCGATTTGGCGAGATAGTTTGCCATCCCTGCTTTGTCCAGCGCCCGTTTTTCAAGCGCAAGCTTTCTGCATTCAGCGCGCCCCGGCTTCTCCTCGCTGCGTGCCGCCGCATCTTGCCCGACGACAAGTTCCGCCCCGGCAAACCATGCGCATAGAGTACCAATGATCAACACGGCTCGCATCAAGAACGTCCTTTGGCAAAACTAGTCTGGCGGCATACAATCGCCGTTGGCATTCCTGCGCCACGTAATTCTGATCCATTCCAGGTCGATCCGGGACCACGTTGCATGCGAGCCACCCTTGCATCGAGCACTGCGACCGTCACCTCACATAGACGTCGAGAATTCCAACAAAATCATCAGCCTTCAGACTAGCTCCGCCAACAAGCGCTCCATCGACGTTCGCGACCGCCATCAGCTCTGCCGCATTTGTTGCTTTGACAGAACCGCCGTAGAGCAGGCGCATGTTGGCACCGCGATCAGCGTGCGCTGAAAGATACTCCCGCATGAAAGCGTGGACTTTGGCGACATCGTCCGATGTCGGGGTCAATCCGGTCCCGATCGCCCACACCGGTTCATAGGCAATCACCGTATTCTCCGCCGTCACCCCTTCGGGCAACGACCCGACCAGCTGGCGCTCGACGACCTGCAGAGTCAGCCCTGCCGCCCGCTCGCCCGCCGTTTCACCGACACAAATGATCGCCATTACGCCGGCGCGGTGCGCTGCAGCTGCCTTGGCTGCGACATCCTGGCTGCGTTCTCCGTGATCCGCCCGCCGTTCCGAGTGGCCGACGATCACTGCCGTCGCCCCAGCATCGGCAAGCATCTCCGCCGATAGATCACCGGTATGGGCACCGCTGGCCGCCGCATGGCAGTCCTGTCCGCCGACGGCGAAGCGTCCGGCTGACGCCTCCACCATGGCCGCGACAAGTGTCGCTGGCGGACATAACATGACATCAACATTTGGTGCTTTGAGC
>JBPCVZ010000245.1:0-16185 GCA_051010015.1 Hyphomicrobiaceae bacterium | reverse complement strand
GGCCTGCGCGCACCGGGCTACGCGGAAGAGAGGGGTGCGACCTACAGGAAGAACGCCGAGTTGCGCATTGCTGTCGACGTCGGCGTCGCGGCCGGCCCCGCGACGGTGTGGACCTGCGACCTGACGCATGACTACATCACCATCAACGCAGACTATCGCAGTTAGAGAGCCCCTTCCGTGGACGCAGAATTTTGGCATGAGCGCTGGCAGCAATCCAACATCGGCTTTCACCAGGCCGAGACGGAACCACTGCTGCAAAAACACTGGCCGGCCCTCGGCGTCACCAGCGGCGCCGCGGTTGTCGTGCCGCTGTGCGGCAAGAGCCTCGACATGGTCTGGCTGGCGGGTGAGGGGCATCGGGTGATCGGCATCGAACTCAGCCAGATCGCAATCGATGACTTTTTTGCCGGGCTCGGCCTGACGCCGGAAAAGCGCAGCGAGCCCGGCTTCACGGTTTCGTCGGCCGGCCCTTATGAACTGTGGTGCGGCGATTTTTTCGAGATGCCCGTGAGCCGTACCCGGGATGTCGCTGCAATCTACGACCGCGCGGCCCTGATCGCACTGCCGCCTGACATGCGCAAACGCTATGCCGGCAAGCTGACCGAACTGGGTCATGGTACAGCCAGAAACCTGCTGATAACGCTGGAATACGACCAGTCGATCGTGCCCGGTCCACCGCATTCCGTCGGCGGCGACGAAGTCACCGCCTTGTTCGACGCCGAGTGGCGAATCGAGCGGATCATGTACGAACGAACCGCCAAGGTGCCACCGAAATTCAAAGCCAACGGTCTCGAGGCCGTCCAGCAGGCGGTCTACGTCCTCGATCCGCGGAACGCGCCCAAATGACAGCAGCGGACAAGCGGTTGGTCCTGGTGGCGGCGGCCGCACTGATCGATGCCGACAATCGCGTGCTGATCGCAAAGCGACCCGCCGGCAAGCCGATGGCCGGGTTGTGGGAGTTTCCCGGCGGCAAGGTCAAGGCAGGGGAAACGCCCGAAGACGCGCTGATCCGCGAGATCAAGGAAGAACTCGGTGTCGAGATCTGTGACGACTGCCTGGCGCCTTATGTCTTTGCCTCGCACAGCTACGACGACTTTCACCTTTTGATGCCGCTCTACATTACGCGGCAGTGGGACGGTGAGCTGACACCACGCGAAGGCCAGGAGCTGAAGTGGGTGCGCGCCATGCGCCTTGCCGACTACCCGATGCCCGAAGCGGACCTGCCGTTGCTGCCCTGGCTGCGCGACCTGCTCGGCTAGAGCTCTAAGGCGCTTCTGGGGCCATTCGTGCCGATCCGGAACAAGTGTTCGACGTTCAGCGCATAGCCCGCTGCGTTGTCGCACCGATCCGGTCTCGCCATATCACCGATAGCGATAGCCGGGCGACATGCGCGCCCCCACACCAACAAGGAACGCTCTCCGTTATGAATCTCGTAGGAACGCTCGCAAAAGTAGCCGTTGGCGTCATGGTCGCCCGCGGCGTTGGCAGCCTGATGGGCGGCGGTAAAAGCTCGGCATCCGGACAGAGTGGTGGCGGACTGGGCGGTGGCGGACTGGGCGGGCTGCTCGGCGGCCTTGCCGGCGGCGGCGCCCAACAAAGCGGCGGGGCCGGTGGCGGGCTGGGCGGATTGCTTGGCGGACTAACCGGTGGCAGCGCCCAGCAAGGCGGTGGCGCAGGTGGCGGACTGGGCGGATTGCTCGGTGGTCTCGCTGGCGCAGCCGGCCAGTCGTCCGGATCCGGCGGCCTCGGTGGCCTGCTCGGCAACCTGATGGCAGGTGGCGGTCAGCCATCAGGTGCCTCGGCGGGTGGCCAAGGTGGTCGCCAGGCGGGCAGCCTCGGTGGCCTGCTCGACAACCTTGGCGGTGGTCGGGGCGCCGGCGGCAACAGTCTCGGTGGCCTGTTCGACCAGGCCCTTGCCGGCCGGACGCCGCCCGAGCCGGAGCCGGATCAAAATGCCCAGGCCGAGATCCTGCTGCGCGCGATGATCAACGCCGCCAAGTCGGACGGTGAGATCGATCAGGCCGAGCAGGCGCAGATCGTCGAGCATCTCGGCGACGTCAGCCAGGACGAAATCGCATTCGTGCGCAATGAGATGGCGCAGCCGCTCGACGTCGACAGCTTCGTGCGCAGCGTACCGCAGGACCTCAAGCAGCAGGTCTACCTGATGTCGCTGCTCGGCATCAAACTCGACAGCCAGGCGGAAGCCCAGTATCTCGACCGGCTGGCGTCAGGGCTTGGCATCTCGCAGGCGCAGTCGAACGACATCCACGAACAGGTTGGCGTGCCGCCGCTTTATGCGTGAGGCTGCGCCGGTCTGAACGACGCGCAAGCAAAAAGCCGGGCTGAGATGACTCAGCCCGGCTTTTTATTGCCGTTTTTAAGAACGCGATTTCCAGCTACAGCCCCATCGCCGAATAGCTGAGCGCGACACGCTCGAGGGCAATGACGTAAGCGGCCACGCGCAGTGTCGGCACGTCTTCGCGGCGGCGCCAGACCGTGCGCATGCTCTGATAGGCATTGCGCATCGTATCGTCGAGGCCGGAGCGCACGAGGTCGAGCTCGCTCGCGCCCTGCATGTATTTCTCCTTGAAGGCGTCAGGCAGTTCGCGGCCGAGCGCCGTCTCCAGTTCGGAAATCAGCAGCTGCTGGCGGGTTTCGTCCTGGCGCCGTTCCATGCGCCCGAAGCGGATGTGCGACAGGTTCTTGACCCACTCGAAATACGACACCGTGACACCACCAGCGTTGGCGTACATGTCCGGAATGATGACCTTGCCCTTGGCGTTGAGGACGTCGTCGGCGCCGGCGGTGATCGGGCCGTTTGCCGCTTCGATGATCAGCGGCGCCTTGATGCGGTCGGCGTTGGTCAGGTTGATGACGCGCTCCAGCGCCGCCGGCACGAGAACATCGCAATCGAGTTCAAGGACGGACGGGCCGTCGGCGACATATTCGGCCCCGGGGAAGCCCTTGACACCGCCGGTCTCGGCGACGTGCTGCTTGACGGCCTCGACCGACAAGCCACGCTCACTGACGAGCGCGCCGTCACGCTCGATGATGCCGAGGATCGGGCAACCGTCCTCTTCCTCGAGGAATTTCGCGGCGTGATAGCCGACGTTGCCGAGACCCTGCACAACGACGCGCTTGCCTTCCAGCGTGCCCGACAGACCCGCAGTTGCAACGTCTTCCGGATTGCGGAAAAACTCGCGCAGCGCGTACTGCACGCCGCGCCCGGTTGCCTCGGTGCGCCCGGCGATACCGCCAGCATGCAGGGGCTTGCCGGTAACGCAGGCCCGCGAATTGATTTCGTTGGTGTTCATGCGCTTGAACTGGTCAGCTATCCAGGCCATTTCGCGCTCGCCCGTGCCCATGTCCGGCGCCGGTACGTTCTGGGCCGGATGAATGAGATCGCGTTTGATGAGTTCATAGGCGAAGCGACGTGTGATCAGCTCGAGTTCGTGCGGCTGCCACTCGCGCGGATCGATGGCGAGCCCGCCTTTCGAACCACCGAACGGCACTTCGACCAACGCGCATTTGTAGGTCATCAGCGCGGCGAGCGCTTCGACCTCGTCCTGGTGAACGTCGCCGGCATAGCGGATGCCGCCCTTGACCGGTTCGAAGTGCTCGGAATGAACCGCACGGTAGCCGGTGAAGGTGTGCAGCTCGCCGCGCAAGCGCACGCCGAAGCGCACCGTGTAGGTTGAGTTGCACACCCGGATCTTCTCGGAAAGGCCCGGCGAAATATCCATGCATCCCGCCGCCTGCTTGAACATCATGTCAACGGATTCGAGGAAACTTGGTTCGGTCAGGTGCGCGTTCATGGCATTCGCTTTCCGTGTTTGTTGCGGGTTGGTTGCCGAGACATCGGACAGTTTTCTTGCGCCAGCATTACCTCATGGTGATCATAATCGGCGATTCAGTCTCTACCCTTGTATGGGGGACACAATTTTCGGCGGCCGTAAAGTCCGGATAATTGCTTAGCTGCACGTCGCCCTCATCCGCGCGGTTTCAAAACTTTCGCTAAACTGACTTCGGCGCTACCCGGTTGCAACGGCTTTTGCTGGCTCGGGTCGGGTGACCAGCCGGTTAAAGTGACGAGTTCGAAGGTTGCCGCGATGCGCCCAGCACCATCGCCGGCTGGAAAGCGTTCGGCGTAAAGCTCGGCGGCACGAACAATGAGGCCGCGGCTGACCGGCACGCGCGAGCGTTCATGCAGGACATTGGTCGCGCCCATCGCCTTGAGCTCGCGCATCAGGTCGAGTGCAGATCGGTAGGTTACGGTCAGCGTTTCGGCATCGCTGACGGGCAGCGCGAACCCGGCCCGCTGCAGCAGGCCGCCGGCATCGCGGACGTCTACGAACGGCATGATGCGTGGCGAGGCACCACCGCTCACCTCGGCCTCTGCCGCGAGCATCACCTGACGCAACTCGGTGAGCGTCGCACCGCCGAGCACAACGCCCATAAACAGACCGTCCGGTTTGAGCAGTCTTTGGATCTGCGCCAGCACGCCCGGCAGGTCGTTGACGTATTGCAGCGCAAGCACGGAGACAACGAGATCGAAACTTCCCGGCGCAAACGGCAGCGCCTCCTCATCGGCAACGACGACCGTTGCGCCCGTGCCGTCGCGTGCCAGCAGACCGGCCACCGCATCGGTTTCGACCACGTCGTTGACGCCGGCCGCAACCAGCCGCCGGGCCATGACGCCGTGGTAGCTGCCGACCGAAAGCGCGCGCGTGAACGGCCGCTTGATCATCGCGAGGCGGTCGATCACGTCATCCACGGCATGGGTCAGCAGGAAATCCGGCAGCGACCGGCGATCACTGCGCCGCATCTGGCGGGCACGCCGTTCGTGCAAGAGGTCGCGATCGAATATTTCCTTAGCGGGCGGCATCGGCTAACCTGACACAGGTGCCCTGGTATTTGGCACGTTAGATACTGTCTTTACGCTTATTGCCCGCAGGCGCCAACATGGTCCTCGAAGCGCCCACAAGTCCGCTGCCTCGCGCGCGAAATTTCGCCCACGGATTGCTCGCCGCCGGGCGCGGCCTCGTCGCGGGCCTCGCGGACCTGATCATCCCGCCGGCGTGCCTTGCCTGCCAGGAGCCGCTCGGCGAGCACGACGCCGTTTGTGCATCGTGCTGGTCGGGCATCGATTTTATCCGCGCACCACTGTGCGACCGGCTCGGCCTGCCGATGCCGTTCGACACAGGCGGGCGAATGATTTCAGCGGCGGCCGCCGCCGCCCCGCCTACCTACGACCGGGCGCGGGCGGTGGCGCACTATGCAGGCGCGATGCGCGAGATGATCCTCGCGTTCAAGTACGGCGATACGCACAACGCGCGCAAACTGTTCGGACGCTGGCTGACGTCGGCCGGCGCAGAGCTGATCGAGACCTGCGATGTCATCACGCCGGTGCCGATGCACCCGCGCCGCCTGCTGGCACGGCGCTTCAATCAGGCCGCGATCCTGGCGCGCGAACTGGCCCGCACGAGCGGGTGCCGCTACCGGCCGCAGCTGATCCGCCGTGTCCGCCAGACGTCGGCGCAGGTCGGCCTGACACGGGACCAGCGGCGGCGCAACCTGGCCGGCGCCTTCCAGGTGCCGGACCGCCAGCGCCGGCATATTGACGGCCGCCGCATCCTGTTGGTCGATGACGTCATCACGACCGGATCGACGCTCAACGCCTGCGCACGTGCGCTACGCCGCGCGGGGGCCACGCACGTGGATGCCCTGGCACTCGCGATCGTTACCAACGAATCCGCCGTAACCCTATGATCAATCGGAATTTTCAGCGGCGGTTTGGTGTCCTTTGCACGGCGGGCCGGCAATCCCTATGTTACGGGTTCGCCAAATCCCACCCCAAGACTGCGCTCAAGGACCTGCCGGAAACATGGCCAAGATCACGATCTACACCTCGATGTGGTGTCCATACTGCTCGATGGCAAAACGCCTGTTGCAGGGTAAAGGCGCCGACTTCGAGGAAATCGACGTGACGATGAATGCCGCGAAACGGTCCCATATGACCGAACTCGCCGGCGGGCGTACCTCCGTGCCGCAGATTTTTATCGATGACGCTCACGTCGGCGGCTGCGATGAGTTGCATGCGCTGGACGCCGAGGGCAAGCTCGACCCGATGTTGCGTGCGTCTTAGGCAGGCTCGACCCGCTGCCACGCCCCCAAAGGAAACGCCGACAACGCCGCGAGGAACCCGACCGTGAGCGACACCCGAAAATTCAACGCTGCCTTGATCCAGACCTGCACGAGCCGCGACGTCGACCGCAATCTGCGCGAAATCGGCGCGATGATCCGCGAAGCAGCCGGCGCCGGTGCGCAGTATGTCCAGACGCCGGAAGTAACGACGGTGCTCGAAACCGACAGCAAGCGCATGCCGGACGTGATCAGACCGGAACAGGATAACCCGGCGTTGGCACACTATGCCGACCTCGCCACGGAGCTTGGCATCTGGCTGCACATCGGCTCGATGGCCGTGGCTACCGACGAGCCGCGCTATGCCAACCGCGCTTTCTTGTTCGCGCCGAGCGGCGCCCTGGCGGCACGCTATGACAAGATCCACATGTTCGACGTCCAGATCGGCGAAGGCCAGACCTATCGCGAAAGCAAGCGCTACGCTCCGGGCCAGGCCGGTGTGCTGGCTGACCTGCCGTGGGGCACGCTTGGCATCACGATCTGCTACGACATGCGCTTTCCCGGGCTATACCGGGCGCTGGCCAAGGCCGGGGCCGAAATACTGGCGGTACCGTCGTCATTTACGGTGCCGACCGGCAAGGCCCATTGGCACACGATATTGCGTGCCCGCGCCATTGAAAACCAGTGCTTTGTGCTGGCGGCAGCGCAGGCTGGCGACCACGAGTGCGGCCGGCAGACGTATGGCCATTCGATTGCGATATCGCCGTGGGGCGAAGTGCTCGTCGAAGCCGATGGCGAGAGCACGGGGGTCATAATGGCCGAGATCGACCTTGACGCGGTAGCCAAGGCACGCAGCCGCATTCCGTCACTCGACAACGACCAGCCATTTGACATTATCCGAGCACAACCCATGTAGAGTACAGCTTTGAGGAACACGTGATTCGCGCAATCCGCGAGCGATTGAGATGATCAAATACCAACTGCAATGTGAGAACGACCACGATTTCGCCGGCTGGTTCAAGTCGAGCGACGCGTTCGATGCGCAGGTCAAGCGCAAGCTGGTCGACTGCCCGACGTGCGGCTCGACAAAGGTACGCAAGGCCCTGATGGCGCCAAGCGTGTCGACGAGCAGGAAAAAGACCGAAGTGTCGACGGCGACGCGCGAGGAAATGGTAAAGGCGATGCGCGACGTCCGCCGCAAGGTGGAAGAGACCGCCGAATACGTCGGCCCGCGCTTTGCCGAAGAGGCCCGCCGCATCCACTACAAGGAAACCGACGAAAAGGGCATTTACGGCGAAGCCAGCCTCAAGGAGGCGAAAGAACTCGCCGACGAAGGCATCGATTTCCTGCCGCTGCCCGTGCTGCCGGAAGACAAGAACTGATCGGGTGGCACGCTGCCTGTTCTGAATTGCCCGCCAGCCGCCCTGACTGCTACCGCGCCAAAATTTTAATACATTGTTAATGTTGATGACATAACTGCCTGAGCCAGGGCGGCGGCGTACGCGCATGCCCAACGTGTATCGAGGTGTTTGTTTGCGTTACCTGAATTCCCACGCCGCGCAATGGCTCGCCGGCCTGTTGGCCTGTGCCGCGTTGATTTGCACCCTGGCACTGCCCGGCGCCGCAACGGCGCAGTCGGCCCGTTATGAGGTTCCGTCGGCGCCACTTGCCGAAGTCGAGACGCTGACCGCGCGCGCCATGCGCCTCTATCGCAGCGGCGATACGCACGCCGCAGTCCGAGCCTTCGAAGCAGCGAGCGCAACAGCCGAAAAGCATTTCGGCGGCAAGGATCCAAAGTTCGTCCAATCGCTCAACAACCTGGCGCTAATCTACGATCTCAGCGGTGCGCTGGATCGTGCGGAGATGGTCTATCTGCGGGCAATCGCAATCGTCGAAGGTCAGCGCGCTGCAGCGCTGGCTCAACTCGCCAACCTGCGCAACAATCTTGCCGCTGTCGTACTACAGCAATGCCGCGTTGGTGATGCGCGGGCGCTCTACAAGCAAGCAGTTGACTTGTCGGAGAAATCGCTCGGCGGGCAGCATTTCGATACGCGCATGATGCGCAAGAATGTTTCGCAGCTTGACCGCTACCTTGGTGCGACAGCCGCGGTTCACGACACCGATGGTGATACTGACGGCGTTGGCAAGATGCTGCAGCGCTGTGTCGGCTAGCGACGCAGGGCGTGCGACAACCGGCTATTTCTTGGCGGCGTAGGGCGGCGCCACGAAGTAAGGCGGATAGGGCCCGAACTTCGTCATGTCGACTTCGACCAATGCCGGCCCGTCGACGGCAATCGCTTCGGTCAGTTTCGGGCCTAGTTCATCGAGCGCGCCGATCCGCCAGAACGGCATGTCGGCGAGCTTGGCGAGACCTTCGAGGTCTGGCCCGATCGGATCGGCGGCGTAGTGGCGGCCACCGTAGAGCGTATCCTGAATATCCTTGATGACGCCGTAGCCCTGGTCGTTCATCACCATGATCACGACATCGGCCTTTTCCTGCGCCGCCGTCCACAGCTCCGTCATGTTGAGGTAGAAGCCGCCGTCACCGGTCATCGCCACCGTCTTCTTGGATCGGTCCGCCATCGCCGCACCAATGCCCATCTGGTAGCCCGGCCCGATCGCAGCACCGACAGGATAGATGTTCTGTTCCGGCGCAGAGAGCGGCAGGTAGCGATTGCCCCACGTCGAATTCGAGATCGTGATGTCGCGCACCCAGTAGGCATCATCTGGCATGACATCGCGGATGATCTTGGCAAAATCCGCATAGGGACCGAGCGTCGGCCGATAGGCGGCATGCACCTCCTCGCGCGTGCCCGCGATCGTATCCGCCCAGCCCGGCGCCACCGCCATGCGGCCATCGAGACGGTCGGCCAGCGCGCTGAGCGCGGCACCAACCTCGCCGACATGGTAATGATCCGCATCGTAGGTACGCCCGAAGGCTTCCGGGTCGATGTCAATGTGGACCCGCTTTTTCGGCAGCTTGAGTTGCAGATCGCGCGTTTCATGGCCGCGCATGCGCCCACCGGCAACGATCATCAGGTCGACATCTTCGTAGAGCTTTTCGACACCCGGCACCGCGTTGAACGCACCGAGCGTCATGGCATGCGTTTCCGGGATCACGGCACGGCCATTGATCGACGTGACAATGCCGAAACCCATCGCCGCGAGGCGTTCGACCGGTTCGCGGGCGTAGCGCGCGCCGGTGCCACACCACAGCAACGGTTGCTTGGCGCCGGCAGCCATCTCGGCGATGACATCGAGGCTGGCGGCATCACCGGCTTCAGGTGCCGGGATCGGTAGCACGATGCTGTCGAGCTGAGCTGGCCGGGCGATCGCGGCACGCTGGATGTCAATCGGGATCTCGACGCTGACCGGGCCCATCGGCGGCGTCAGCGCCTCGGTCGCGGCCTTGAGCAGGATGCCGAACGCAGCTTCCGGTGAGCGCACGCGATAGGCACGCTTCGAGACCGTTTCGAGCATGCCGAGCTGATCAGGCACGTCGTGCACCGCGCCGTGCGCCTTGTCGAGGTCCGCCGTCGCCGTCTGACCGGTAAGATGCAGCACCGGGCTCGAGCCGAAGCGCGCTTCAACGAGGGCGCCCGGCGCATTGGCCGCGCCCGGTCCCGTCGACGTGACGAAGCAACCGAGGTGGCGCCGCGCACGGGCATAACCATCG
Source organism: Hyphomicrobiaceae bacterium (assembly GCA_051010015.1). Lineage (GTDB taxonomy): Bacteria > Pseudomonadota > Alphaproteobacteria > Rhizobiales > Hyphomicrobiaceae > CAJQQK01. The sequence continues at coordinate 6,368 of JBPCVZ010000245.1, read as the reverse complement.
GCCATGTGGCCGGCGCCCATTTCGCCGCGCGCAGGAAACAGGCGCACCGTGTTGCGCCGCCCGAGCCCATCCATCATCGGAATGTTGTGCACGGACACGACGCCGAACACGACCTCGATGCCGACCTGATGAATGAACTCGGCAACCAGATCGCCAACGTTGTAATCCGACATCGTCCGCTCCCGCATATCACGCTACTGGATGACAGTATGACGGCAACAATAGCGGCAACCAACTGAGGTTATGATTTCAAGCGCCGGCGCTCGCCAAAATTAACGTTTCCCTCGTAAACGGCGAAACATCACCTTGAACGAGGATCAAATGCGGCAAAATCCTGTCGCTATCCTCATTGTACTCATGAGCTGCCCAAAGCAATGGAGGTGGCGCAATGAACAAAGCTCTAGCAGAATTTCTCGGAACCCTGACCCTCGTCCTGCTGGGATGCGGTGCCGCGGTGATCGCCGGCAAGGAAGTCGGTGTACTGGGCATATCCTTTGCGTTCGGGCTCGCACTGATCGCCATGGCATATGGTATCGGCCCCGTGTCCGGCTGCCATATCAATCCCGCTGTGAGCCTGGCTGCCGTAATTGCCGGCCGCCTGTCGACGAGCGACTTTGTTCAATACGTCATTGCTCAGTGCCTCGGAGCCATCGTCGGAGCGCTGATCCTCTATCTCATCGTGACCGGGAAATTGTCCGGCTACGACGTTGGCAAATCAGGTTTGGGCCAGAACGGCTGGGGCGCCGGCTATCTCGGCGAATACGGTGTGATGTCGGCGTTCCTGTTCGAACTCGTGGCGACGTTCCTGTTCGTGGTCGTCATCCTGGGGTCGACCGGCAAAGGCGCGCCGAGTGCGATGGCCGGCCTTGCGATCGGCTTGACGCTGGTTGTCATCCACATTGTCGGCATCCAGGTGACCGGCGTTTCCGTCAACCCGGCGCGCAGCCTCGGCCCGGCGCTGTTCTCGGGGGCCATCTCGCAGCTTTGGCTTTTCATCGTGGCGCCCCTGCTCGGCGCCGCCGCGGCCGGGGCCCTGTTCAAGAGTGGCATGCTCGACAGCGAAACCTGATCACGTCGCGGGAAGCGTATTGGAGGCGCGGCTCACGCCCGCGCCTTCAGGCTTTCAGCCGCAGAGCCATCGACCACATGGACCGGGCGCAGGCCCTGTGACACGTCGACGATCGATTGCAGCGCGGTGCGCGCGATGTCCTCGAAGCACTCGTCGGTCCAGCACAGCGCGTGTGGCGTGATGATCGTGTTGGCCATGCCGATCAGCGGGCTGTCGTTCGCAATCGGCTCCTGTTCGGTAACATCGAGGCCGGCGCCGGCGATTGTCCCGGACTGCAGCGCCGCGACCAGCGCGGCTTCGTCGTGGATCGGACCGCGCCCGACGTTGAGGTAGTATGCCGTCGGCTTCATTTGGGCGAACGCGGCGGCGTTCATCAGGTGGCGCGTCTCGTCGGTCAGCAGGCAGCATACGGTGACGAAATCCGACGTGGTGAGGACCTCGTCGAACGATACGAGGCGTCCGCCGGCGGCGGCAACGGCGCTGCTATCGGCATAGGGGTCGAACGCCACCACGTCGCCGAAGAACGGTGCCGCGAGGCGCATGATTTCCTGGCCGATGCTGCCGGCGCCGATCAGGCCCAGGCGCCGCGACGTAAGGCCGGTACCCATGTAGTCGGTGCGGTCATTCCAGCGCCCGGTGCGGACCAGTCTGTCCTTGTCGAACAGTCGGCCGGCGAGCGCGAAGAGCAGGGTGAGGGTTGCCACCGCGACCGGCCGGCGCACGGCGATCGGCGTGTTGGTAACAATGACGCCGGCCGCGGTCATGGCGTCGACATCGACGGTGTCGTAGCCGACGCCATTGCGCGCGATGATCTTGCAGCGCACATCGCCACCGGCGACGCATGATGCTTTCACCATCGGCAGGTTGACGTGCAGGCCGTCGTAGGCGGCCATCAGCTGCGGCGTGATCTCGTCGACCGTTTCGTCGAGCCACTGCCACGAAATGTCCGGGTTGTCCTTCAGCACATCGAATGCCGTGGTCGGAAAACAGGGCTCGCCCGCCGCCGTCATCAGGTCCCGGGTACTGCCGATCTTGAACACACGCGTCCCCTATTTCTTTTTCGTTTTCTTTTTCTTGGAAGCGCCGTCGCGGACGCTGTCGAGCAGGCCCGAGACGCCGGCCATGAGCAGGCCGTGATCCGTGCCGGCGGCGAGCATATTGAAGCCGTGCGCCTTGTACTCCGTCGCCCACGTCGTGTCGCTCGCCATGAAGCCAAGGCCCTTGCCGTGCTTGCGGCCGGCCTTGACGACCCGCTTCAGCGCATCCGTATAGACTTTGTTGGTGAACTCTCCGGGGATGCCGAGGAAGTTGGTGAGGTCGAAATGCCCGACCCAGAGCACGTCGACGCCATCGACGGCGGCGATCTCCTCGACGTTCTCGAGGCCGTGTTCGGTCTCGATCTGGGCGATGACCAGGTTGCGCCGGTTGGCGGCCTTGATCTTGTCGACGGGCGATCCGCCTTCGAAGTGGTCATGCGCGAAACCGAACGCCGCACCGCGCCGGCCGACCGGCGGATAACGACAGGCTTCGACGATCGCGCGGGCCTCGGCGGCGGTATTGACCATCGGCACCATGACGCCCTCGCAGCCGATGTCGAGGGCGCGCGCCAGAAACGCGTAATCCGAGCGCGGCACCCGCGCCATCGGTGCAATGCCGATGCCGCGGCAGGCGGCGACCTGTGCCTTGACGGTTTCGTAGCCGAGGCCGGTGTGCTCCATGTCGTAGATGACGTACTCGCAGCCCGCGAGCTTCAGGACCTGTGCAATGCCGGGCGAAAAGAACTCGAACACCATCGAGCCAAGCACCGTTTCGCCGGCCATCACGCGCTTTCGCAAACTCATACCGCTGTCTCACTGATTTGAGGGGTGGTCGCTGGCCGCGACCTGCCGTTGCGTCGTCCCGCCAAATTGTGCCGCGAAGGCCGCCCCGAGCGCAAGCGCACGACCAGATTCACAAATGAAAACCGCCGGGAAATCCCGGCGGTGATCAATGAGAGCGCTTTGAGTTGAAGGGAGACCAATCTCAGAGCCGTCCCAATCTCGATTTCGGCAGGTCGAACAGGCCGCGCTCAGCTTCGCGTTTGGCGTCGCCGGGATGGATGCCCATCGCGTACAACACGTCGCGATCAAGCGTGGCCAGCTGGTTGCGCTCGCGACGCACCTGCCATACGAGCCAGAGTAGACTGATCAAGCGCCCCGGCTTCAGCACCGCACGGTCAATGCTGATCCGCTCGCTCAGAAAGTCGAAGAATGTAATGCTCATGATCATCCCCATTTTTTCTGGATGCCTACGGCCTCATCTCGAGAGGCTTCGAGAAATGTCTAGCTGTTCCACTTGCATAAATAAATCGAATATATTTTATTGTTAGCATAAGATATCGTTGCACACCTCGAAGGAGACGGTGCCATGCTCAAAGACATCGACACATCCATCCTGCGCGCCTTCATTGCAGTTGCAGATACCGGCAGTGTCACCAGTGCCGCGCGCCTGCTGAACCGCACCCAGGCGGCCGTCAGCCAGCAGATCAAACGGCTGGAGCAGCATTTCGAGGTCGAATTGTTCCACCGCGAGCATAAACGCGTCACGCTCGGACCCGATGGCGAGCGCCTCCTCGGCCCAGCCCAGCGCATGCTGTCGATGAACGACGAGATCTGGGGCATGATGACGACGCCGGCATTCCAGGGGGAGGTTCGCCTCGGCCTGCCATCCGACCTTATCGCGCCCTACGCGCCAATGATCCTGCGCCGCTTCAATGCCGCCTGGCCGCACGTGCGCGTGAGCATCGAAGCCGGCAACTCCGATGACCTGGTCGCAACGCTGGACCGTGGCGAGTTGGATCTGTGCCTGACCACCGACCAGCACACGGATCGCAATTGCGAAACCCTCTACCGCGACCGCCTCGTGTGGATTGGCGCGCCCAACACCACGGCACACCGCCAGCGCCCGCTGCCGATTACCATCGGCGGCGTCAACTGCCGTTTCCGGCCGTGCACACTCGAGACACTGATGAACGCCGGGATTGAATGGCGCATGGTGATCGAGATAACCAATCACGAGGCGATGTGTGCGCCGGTCACCGCCGGACTTGCCGTGACCGCCTTGCTGGTCGATTCCGTGCCTTCGCACTTAAGGATAATCGACGCCGACCAGGGCCTGCCGCCGCTGCCGGAGTTTAATATCAACCTGCATCTTCCACGCCGCGGCGCAAGTGACCTGGCCGAAGCCCTGGCACACCACATCCGGGCCGATTTTGCCGCGCTCTATGGCTGGCACGACAGCAGGTATGAACATCAATGGGCTTGATCGATAAATGGAAACGCCGTGCCTGGCGCCGCAATGACGCAGCGATCGCCGCGCTCGCTGGCACGCGGCCTGCGGTCGTGGTCACCGGCGGTTCGGACGGCATCGGCCTCGCACTTGCCGCCGCGTTCGCCACCCCCGACCGCACGAGCGTGTTGGTCGCCCGCGGCCAGCCCAAGCTCGCACGGGCCAAAGAACGGCTGGCAGCCGGTGGCAGCGGCAACACCTTGATCCTGCCCCTCGACGTCACGACGTCCGACGCGCCGGCCCGGTTGCGGCAGTTTCTGGTGGAAAACGACCTCTACGCCGACATTCTGATCAACTCCGCCGGCATCGGCACCGCCGGCGATTTTGCAGACGAGCCGGAAGCCAATCTCGAAGGCCAGACGCAACTCAACGTGACGGCGCTGACGCGCCTGTGCCGCGCCTTCCTGCCCGACATGCTGGTGCGCGGGCGCGGCGGCATCGTCAACGTGGCTTCGCTCGGCGGCTTCGGGCCGGGCCCCTACCAGGCCGCCTACTACGCCTCGAAGGCCTACGTCATCTCGTTGACACGGGCCCTCGCCCACGAAACCCGTGGCCAGGGCGTGCGCATCGCCTGCCTGGCACCGGGACCGGTCAATACCGAGTTTCATGCCCGCGCGCGTGGCGAAACCGCACTCTATCGCCACATTCTGCCTGCGATGGCACCCGAACAGGTCGCGCGAAGCGCACGGCGCGGCTACGTTCTCGGCCTCGGCATGATCATTCCCGGCATCTTCAACAATCTCCTCGGGTTTGCTTTGCGCGTCCTGCCAGCCAAGTTGACGACGCCGATTGTTGCAATTCTGTTGAAACCGAGACCGCCAACCACACTTTCCCAGCGCCGCGCAGTAGATGGACCTGATGCTCGACCAAACGACAAGCCAACATCCTGACGACGGCAACGATTCGGTCTGCAGGGCCGGCTCGCGTGCCCGGCCGCGGCCGGTCCTGATTGTCCTGCATCAGGCCAACTCGATCCCTGCCCATGTTGGCCGGACGCTCATGATGATGGGCCACGCGCTCGACATCCGTCGACCACGCTTCGGCGACCCGTTGCCGGACACCCTCGCCCATCACGATGGGGCGGTTATCTTTGGCGGCCCGCAAAGCGCCAATGACACCGATGAATTCATCAAGGTCGAGACGGACTGGATCGACGTGCCACTGCGTGAGCGCAAACCGTTCCTCGGAATCTGTCTCGGCGCGCAGATGTTCGCGCGCTTTCTCGGAGCCCGGGTCTTTTTTGATGCCAAGGAGCGAGTCGGCATCGGATACCATCCGGTCGAGCCGCTGGCGCCATCCATCAACGGCGTGGCCTGGCCGACCGTCGTCTACCAGTGGCACCGCGAAGGGTTCGATCTTCCCGATGGTGCCGAATTGCTGGTGCGCGCCGACAGCGCCTTCGAGAACCAGGCCTTTCAATACGGCTCCGGCACCGCCATCCAGTTCCACCCGGAGATCACGTATCATCAGGTATGCCGCTGGTCCGGCGACAGTCCGAGCCGCATGGCGATGCCTTGCGCCCAGGATCGGCCGAGCCAGCTGCGTGGCCACATCACGCATGCACCGACAGTTCATCGCTGGCGTGCAGCGTTCCTCAGGGATTGGGTGGACTCAGGCCGGGTGATTGCGCAATGACAGGCTTTTGTCATCGTCGCCGCTGAAAATATCAGCGATGTTAATCTCCTACTCATTCTTTTGAAACATCTTTGGATGCTTAATAGCGTAAGCTTCAGGCAATATAGTTTTGCGTTCCTGCAGCTATCGGGGAGTGATGGTTGCGGCCGTCATTCCCCGTAATCTTTTGGGCCCCGTAATCTTTTGGGTCCAGTGAACCCCGTGCACCGAGTGCGATTGCACACTCAATCAAGCTTGACCGGGACGGACTGAAAGCCGCGAAAGCGCACGCGGCCACCGCGCACGAAATCACCCGCCGCACGGTAGCCGGGAAAGCGGGCCAGGAAGCGCTCGATCG
>JBPCVZ010000244.1:0-4561 GCA_051010015.1 Hyphomicrobiaceae bacterium | reverse complement strand
GCCTCATCGAGCCGCTCGAGCAGGTCTTCGGCGAACAGGTCTACATGCACCAGTTCAAGATCAACGCCAAAGCCAAGTTCACCGGTGACGTCTGGCAATGGCACCAGGACTTTGGCGTGTGGCACCGTGATGATGGCATGCCCGAGCCGCGCGCGATGAACATCGCCGTGTTCCTTGACGAGGTGTTCCCATTCAACGGTCCGTTAATGCTGCTGCCGAAAAGTCATAAACATGGCGTCCTCGATGCCTCTCACGACACCTCGACGACCAGCTACCCGCTCTGGACACTCGATGAAGAAACGGTAGAGAAAATGGTCGATGCCGGCGGCCTCGTCGCGCCGACCGGCAAGCCCGGCGGCGTCCTGATGTTCCACGGCAACCTCGTGCATGGATCTGCTGGCAACATCACGCCGTTCCCGCGCAAGATCGTCTACCTGACGCTCAATGCGGTTTCGAACTACATCCGAACGCCGACGCGGGCAGAGTGGATCGCGCATCAGGACTTCACGCCGATCGAGCCGTGCGCCGACGACGCCCTGCTCAACTTCGCCCGGCAATACGCAACGGCGGCGGAATAAAACGGCTCGCGCACACACTCACGCTTCGGTGAGCCGGCGTCGCTCAGGCGCCGCGCCGTCCGAACACCGGCCGGTTCTTTTCCGGCGTGATCGTCACACGCGGTTGATCGGCTGCATCACCGGCGCCGCCGCTGCGGCCACGCTTCTTGATCGCCTCCTGCATGGCGGCATCCATCGCCGACGGTCCTTCCGGCGTCTCGACCGGAAGCTCTTCATCGGCATCAGCCTTCAAGAGTTTGCCAAGGCGGTTGAAAAAACGGCCCATCTGCTGCTCCTTCATGTGCATCCATGAAGGCAGCAGTGTCGCATCCCCGCCCTAAACCCCGATAAAGTTAAAGTCTAAAATTTTATCTAGTTTGGATTTTTCTCGCCGCGGCGAGCAACAAACAAGGCTGGGTTAGCTGTGGCCGCGATCGCCGATGAAATTACTCAAGCGTTTATCCGCGCGTAACCCAACAAAAACGATGACCCGGTGTTGGCTTACGCGGGCCGCGCTCAGACTAGCGGCGCACACCGTGGGCCGCTAACCCACCCGCCGGCGCGCAGCACCACACTATCCCGCTTGGACATCCCCATCCCGCGCCGCCCGAATGATCTCCCGCGCCATCTCGTCGGCAACCTCGTGCGGCGGTCGCCCGCTCGTCTTCGAGTGCGTGTAGATCTCCGTCAATCGGTCGCCGATCCGCGCGATCTGCGCGGCCACCGTCGCCTGCGTCGCCGCATCATCACGCTCTGCCGCCACCGAAATGATCCCGCCGGCGTTGATGACATAGTCGGGCGCATAAAGAATGCCGCGGTCCTGCAAGCGGTCGCCATCGGCCTCGGTCGCGAGTTGGTTGTTGGCCGCGCCGGCGATCACCGTGGCCTTGATCTGCGGGATCGACGTCTTACTCAACACACCGCCCAGCGCACACGGCGCTAGGATATCGGCCTGCGTCTCGTAGAATGCCGCCGTATCGATCACTTCGGCGCCCAACTCCGCCTTTGCCCGTGCCAGGTTATCCGCATTGATGTCCGACACCTTGAGTTTGGCGCCGGCATCGTGCAGCAGCTGGCACAGGTTGTATCCGACACTCCCGATGCCTTGCACCGCTACGACCTTGCCCGCCAGGCTATCCGACCCGAACGCCGCCTGCGCCGTCGCCCTCATGCCGGCGAACACACCTTGCGCCGTCAACGGAGACGGATCGCCGCCACGATAACCGCCGTCGTCCTGAGGAATCCCGCCGACATGCTCGGTCACCTCCGCGACAAGGCGCATGTCGGCCACCGAAATCCCGACGTCTTCGGCCGTGATATACGCCCCGCCGAGCCGGTCGATCGCGCGCCCGAACGCCTGGAACAGCGCCGGTGATTTATCGTCACGCGCGTCCGCCATGATCACCGCCTTGCCGCCACCGTAGGGCAGGCCGGCCATCGCGTTCTTGTAGCTCATGCCCTGCGACAGGCGCAGTACGTCCCGCACCGCCGACGCCTCATCGACATAGGGCCACATCCGGCAGCCACCGAACGCCGCGCCGAGCGCCGTCGAGTGCACCGCGACGAATCCCTTGAGCCGCGCCCGCTCATCACAGAACGCAAGCACCATCTCGTGGTTGTCGAAATCCGGCTGGCCAAAGATCATGGCTCTACTCCCTCACATCGTCGTGCTGGTCGCAATCCTCTGCACTATGACATATGTCGAATGAAGCGGCCTTGCATCCCCCGTAAAACCCTTACCCACGCTTGCGCCATCCTACCGCCTGTGCTGCATTCGCCACCAGCACGGCAACCGCCAAATACCCCGAGGAAAGCCCACCCATGAACCTGTCCCGCATGCTCGCCCAGCGCGCCACCGACGATAACCCGATCCGCATCGGCCAGGTCGGCGCCGGCAAATTCGGGACGATGTTCCTCTCACAGGTGCGTCTGACCAAGGGCATGCACATGACCGCGCTTGCCGACCTGTTGCCGGACCGCGCAGCCGAGCGCATGGCCGGCGTCGGCTGGCCCGCCGAACAGATCGACGCGACCTCGATCGAAAATGCCATCCAAACCGGCAAAACCTTCGTCACCGACGATGCCGCCCCGATCCTCGCCAATCCCGAGATCGACGTCATCATCGAAGCGACGGGCGATCCCGCCACCGGCATCCGGCTCTGCCTCGCCGCGATCGAGGCGGGCAAGCACATCGTCATGGTCAACGTCGAGGCCGACGCCCTCGCCGGCCCGCTGCTGGCGCGCAAGGCGGCGGAAAAAGGTGTCGTCTACTCGCTCGCGTGGGGCGACCAGCCGGCGCTGATCTGCGAACAGGTCGACTGGGCCCGCACCTGCGGCTTCGAGGTCGTCGCCGCCGGCAAGGGCACGCGCTACCTGCCGGCCTACCACGCCTCGACGCCCGACACCGTCTGGGAAATCCTCGAGCAGTACCTCGACATCCAGGATCGCAGCCACGTCAACCCGAAGATGTTCAACTCCTTCCTCGACGGCACCAAGTCGGGCATCGAGATGACGGCGGTGTGCAACGCGACCGGGCTGCATGCCCAGAAGGGTGGCCTCACCTTCCCACCGGCCACCCGCTTTGAGTGTGCCGAAATCTGCAAGCCGAAAGCCGACGGCGGCGTCCTCGAAGCATCCGGCGTCACCGAAGTGACCTCGTCCGTCTACCGCGACGGGTCCGATGTCCCGCATCACCTCGCGATGGGCACCTACGTCGTCGTCACCAGCGACAGCGACTACGCGCTCGCCTGCATGAAGGAATACAACTGCCTGCCCGACAGCTCCGGGCGCTACGGCGCGCTTTACCGTCCGACGCACATGATCGGCCTTGAACTCGGCGTCTCCGTCGCCTCCGTCGCGCTGAGGGGCGAGCCGACCGGCGCGCCGACCGTCTTCAATTCCGATGTCGCGACCACCGCCAAGCGCGACCTCAAGGCCGGCACTCTCCTCGACGGCGAGGGCGGTGCGACGGTCTGGGGCAAACAGACACCCGCCGCCGCCTCGCTCGCTGCCGGTTATCTCCCCTTGGGCCTCGCCAGCGACATCAAGCTGAAGCGCGACATTGCAGAAGGCGCCGCGATCACCTGGGCCGACGTCGAGATCGACCCGGACGACCCCACCGTCAAATTCCGCCGCGAAATGGAAGCGGCATTCGCGAGACCGAATGTGTAATATCGAAAGGCAACGGCTCGACACTCTAACGAGCATGGCCAAGGATTGACGCCCTACGGTTTTGCACTTTCGCAAAGCCGGGGAGCACAGCGACCCGCGCCTTTGGCGCGCCCCCGCGGAGGGCCAGGACGCGCAGCGTCCGGTACGGCCCGTGAGCGCAAAAGAGCAAGGACAAACCCATGAGCAACGCACAGCCAGCCACCAACACAGCCCTCATCACCGGCGGCGCTTCCGGCATCGGCCAGGCCATCACCGCGTTGCTGCTCGAACGCGGCTGGCGCGTCGCAGTCTTCGACCTCGAAGGCGCCACCCTCGACACCGCCCGCAATGCATACGCCGGCCGCGACGACGTGCGCATCGACGCCGTCGACGTCACCGACGAAGCCCGCGTGCAGGAAACAGTGGCAACCGTCGACACCGACTTCGGCGCCATCACCGGCGTCGTCAACTGCGCCGGTATCGCCGGCCTCAGCAAGTTCTTCGACACCGACGCCGCGCACTTCCGCAAGGTCCTCGACGTCAACGTCGTCGGCACCTTCAATGTCGGCAAGGCCGCCGCCCTGCACATGCGCGAGCGCGGCCGCGGCGCCATCGTCAACATCGCCTCGATCTCGGGCCTGCGCGGCTCCAAGGACCGCGCCGCCTATGGTGCCTCGAAGGGCGGCGTCGTCACGCTCACGCAGGTCATGGCCGTCGACCTTTCCGAGTTCGGCATCCGCGTCAACGCCGTCGCGCCCGGCCCGATCGACACGCCGATGGTGCAGCAGGCCCACACCAACGCCGAGCGCAAGCTCTACCACCGCTACGTGCCGCTCAACCGCTACGGCCGCCCG
>JBPCVZ010000243.1:0-4939 GCA_051010015.1 Hyphomicrobiaceae bacterium | reverse complement strand
AAAGCAAACCCGAGATGATCGCGGTAGAACGCGACGGCGGCATCGACGTCATCCACGATATAGCGAAACTGTGCCATCGGCTTCTCCTGGGAATAGTGGCTGCAAGCTGCCGGGCCGCGCAATTGCTCAGCAGTCTGGCGGTCGATTGACATGCGGTTAAGCATGGAGCGGACGACACCGCCATGGCGCATGTGACGGTGCTACTTCGATGCTTTCACGCAATTGCGGCCGGCTCTAGGAATTCGCTCGATGCTACGCTAAACCGGTTGCATGACCGAACGCGCCGACAAGGAAGCCGAATTGCGCCAGCGCGCCCGCGCCCTCAAGGAGCGCGGCAACGACGTCACGCAATGGCTCGAAGAGGAACTGGCGAAGGCGCAAACCGATATGGCCTTGATGGCCGTCGAGGTTGAGCTGGCGGCCCGTGAACTCGAGCGTGGCAAGCTGATCAACACGCGCTGGCTGGTCGGTTTCGCATGGATTTTCGTCATCGTCGTGATCATCGCGCATGCGTTGAGCGGGTGAGCACGGGGGATGGTTTGCGGCGTGTCGTGATCGACATGTTGGGTTACACCCTGGTCGAACTCAAAACGGCAGCGTCGACGCCGTGGCCGGATTAACCCAACCGATCCGTCGTTCCATGAGCATCTGCAAGCCCCTGGCCGGTAGGTTGGGTTAGTGCGGCCCCATCACATGCGGTGTGCCGTGACGTTGATCCGCGCGTAACCCAACGTGGGTTCCCTCGGGTCCTGCGGCAAGGATGCCGATCCCGGACAGCAGCCCCTGGCGCGTAGCGCTTGTGCCAGCGTCCGCTCAACGACCCTTGAAGATCGGCTTGCGCTTCTCGGCGATGACACGGCGTTCTTGCTGGTCCTCGCTGCGTGAGATAGCGAGCAGGCGCTGCGTTGGGTTACGCGGGTGACGTCTTGCGGGACCGGCCCGACAGTGGACCGCTAACCCAACCTACCCCACCTCACGACCGCCAATCCGGCAGTCCGTCACGATCTCCGGCTTGAACGCGACGCCGTGGCCCGGTTCTTCCGGCGGCACCACGAAACCGTCGACCGGCGCCCGCGCATCGACGTACATGTCGTCGTTCCAGTCCATGTACTCGAGATAGCTCGCGTTCGGGATCGAGGCGAGCACGTGCACCGTCAGCTCATGGAACAGATGCGGTGCAATGGCGATGCCATAGGTCTCCGCCACGGCGGCGATCTTGCGCAACTCGGTGAGGCCGCCGCGCTGCGGGTCGGGCTGCAGGATCGGCGATGACGGCACCTGGAAGAACGGGCGCAAGTCGAACCGCGTGAAATGGCTCTCGCCGCCGACGACCCGTGTCTTGAGGTGCGCTGCGATGCGCTGGTAGCCCTCGAAATCCTCGCACACCACCGGCTCCTCCAGCCAGTAGAGGTCATAGTCGTCGAAGTGTCGGCCGGCCTGGATCGCGATATCCGCCGTCCAGCCCATGTTGACGTCGATCATGATCTCGACGCCATCGCCGACGAACTCGCGCATCGCGGCGAGGTTGGCGACGTCCTCGCGCCACGGACGGATATGGCCGGCCTGCATCTTGATCGCGCCCAGGCCCTGGTCGGTGAAATGCTTGGCACGTGCCAGCATGCGCTCGCGGTCGAGGCCGCGCCACACGCCCGAGCCGTAGGCGGCGACCTTGTCGCGGCAATTGCCCCACAGCCGGTGCAGCGGCAGGTTCGCGCGCTTGCCAACGATGTCCCACAGCGCCACGTCGACGGCCGACAGCGCCCAGGTCGCAACACCACCGCGCCCGAGCCAGTAGGTCGACTGCCACAGCGTGCGCCAGATGCCTTCGATCTCGGTGGCGTCGCGGCCGATCACCTTGGGTGCAATCATCTCCTTGAGGCACATGTCGAGGGTCTCGAGGCCGCCGGCGAGCGGCTGCAGGTATCCGAAACCGGTGAGGCCGCCCTTGGTCATCACTTCGAGCAGCAGGAATTCGCGGTCGCTCGCCGGCATGATGCCGTTGTCGGGCGGCTCCGCCGTCCACGGCACGCGCAGCAGCGTCGTGCGGAAACCGGTGATCGTGGTGTCGGTCATGCGTGCCTCCAAATGTCATTGCCGGCGCGCGGCCAAGGCGCCCATCGTGACGCGTACCGCGCGCGCGCCGCCGCTACAACCCGAGCACCGCTTTCGAGAGAATGTTGCGCTGGATCTCGTTCGAGCCGCCGTAGATCGTCGCCGGCCGCGCCTTGTAGAACGGTGCCAAGACATTGACGTCGACGTTGCCCATCCGCGTCGTGCCCTTCATCGCACCGAGCGGGCCGGCGGTTTCGATGATCAGGTCGGCGGCTTTCTGGAACGCTTCTGTCGCCCACACCTTGAGCATCGAGACATCCGCTGCGAGCGTTTCGCCGCGCGCGACGATGTCGGCGTAGTGCTTGTAGCTGGCACCGAGATGCTCGACGTCGAGCTGCAGGCGCACGTACTTGTCGCGGAACACGGGATCGTCGAGCACGCCGCGCGCGCTCGCCACCGTCTCGAGTACTTCGAGGGCATACTCGGGCAGTTTCGGGCTGCCGATAAAGATGCGCTCGAACCCGAGCAGCGACTTGGCGACGGTCCAGCCTTTGTTCAACTCACCGACAAGATTGCCTTGCGGCGTGCGCGCATCGTCGAAGAAGACCTCGCAGAACTCGGCGTGGCCGGACATGTCCGGGATCGGCCGCACGGTGATGCCGGGCTGGTCCATGTCGGCGAGGACGAAGCTGATGCCTTCCTGTTTCTTGGCGTCCGGGTCGGTGCGCACAAGGATGAATATGTGGCTCGCATCGTGCGCCATCGTCGTCCATATCTTCTGGCCGTTGATGACGAAGTCGTCACCGTCGAGCACCGCCTTGGTCTGCAGGCTGGCGAGGTCCGAGCCGGACCCCGGTTCCGAATAGCCCTGGCACCAGATGTGCTCGCACGCGAGGATCGGCGGCAGGAAGCGGCGACGCTGCGCCTCCGTGCCCCACTCGATCAGCACCGGCCCGACCATCTGGATACCGTGGTCCTGGAAGCGCGGAATGCCCCAGCGTTCGACCTCTTCGTGATAGATCAGCGCCTTGCGCGCCTCGAGCCCCATGCCGCCGTACTTCGCCGGCCAGAACGGTGCGATCCAGCCTTTCGCCGACATCCGCTTCCACCACGCGCTGACCATCTCGAACGGCGGCCGGAACGGCAGGAAGCGCAGCTCCTGCGGATAGTTTGCCTCGAACTCGGAGCGGATGATGTGGCGGAACTCATCGTCGGCGAGCGCATTCCAGTCCTGCTCCTGCGGCACGCCATACGTGAAATCATCGCTCGTGTCGGTGCTGGTCATTTGAGGGCCTCCGTGCGGCGCTGCTTGAGGTCGCCATAGCGTTTGAGGTGATCGGCGGCATTGCCAAGGTAGGGCGCGATGGTGATCGCCCGGTTGACGTAGAGCGCAAGGTCATACTCGTCGGTAAACCCGATCGCGCCGTGCAGCTGGATGGCGTCGTTGCCGAGCTCGAGCGCGGTCTGCCCAATGCGTGCCTTGGCGCTGGAGGCTGCCCGGGTGCGCGCATCGGCCGGGACGCCCGGTGACTGTATCACGCCAAGCGATGCCGTCAGCGCATGGCGCGCGACCTCCTTGTTCATCCACAAGTCCACGGTGCGGTGCTGCAGCACCTGGAATTTGCCGATCGGCTGGCCAAACTGTGATCGCGTCTTGAGATATTCGAGCGTGAGTTCGAGGCAGCGCTCCATGTTGCCGAGCAGCTCCGCGCAGTTGCCGATCACGCCGTAGTCCGACGCTTCATCGAAGATCGGCCAGAAGTCGCCGGCGGCCAACTGCGCCGCGGCCGGCACGTTGACGTTCGCCAGGCGGAGCCAGCCGCTGGCGCCGCCGTCGGCGCTGGCCTCACGCTCGATAGACAGGCCATCCAGGCCGGCGTCGACCCACAGCAGCTCCGCCTGGCACAGGTCGGGTGCGTCGCCGTCGGCCGAACGGTCAAGTACGACCGGCATGACAAAGGCGTCGGCATCCGGCACCGGCACGAAGCGGAACTCGCCGTTGAGACGATAGCCGTCGCCGGCCTGCTTTGCTGTCACGCCCGTTGCACCGAAAGCCGCCGCGCCGCCGGCATCCAGATGTGCGACGCAGGCAATCTTCTCGCCACTGATCACGTCACCGAGGTGCATGTTGCGCGCGTCTCCGGCGGGACACGCCGCCAACAGTTTCGGGACGACGATGCCGGCCGCCACGAACGGCTCGGGCGTTGCGGCATAGCCGAGCGCCTGCGCGACGGCGACCGCCGCATCGAGTTCGAGTCCGAGCCCGCCGTCGTCCTCCGGCACCAGGATACTGAGCCAGCCCTGTTCGGCGATCGCCTGCCACTGCGCGCGGTCGAAGCCTGGCGGCTTGTCGCGCCAGCTGCGCACGCGCGTCGCGTCGAACGGCGCAAAACCGCGCGCCGCCTCATCCAGCATTCGCAGTGTATCAGCGTCCGTCATGCGCGTTCCCTGTCGTCCATTCGAGCATTCGAGCCAAGTCGTGTTCGACGCATTATGCGCCTGCGATGGCATAAAACCCAGTGTGCCCCTACATGCCATCGCATCCACGATATGCGCCAAGGCCGGACGTGGCGCTGCCGGCCAGCTCGGTAAGAGCGCCGGGCGATAAATATGAGACAATTCTGTTCGCAAACGGTGAGTCGCCCAGCAGGAGAGCGGCGCAGCGCGCAGCGGTGCTGTGGGAAAGCCGTTCGACGCATTGGGCGGCCGCCGTTTGCGAACCCTGCGGGTCGGGCGGATTTGCCCCGATCTCGGCGCGTCTCGTCTGGTCCGTGGCACCGCCACGCACGGCGACGGTCCACTTGATCTCGGAACAAATCCGCGCGGCAGATTGGGTCCCATTCGGGGACCGAGGCTCTGCAGCTGCGGGCACCTTGGGATCTTCACC
>JBPCVZ010000242.1:0-3634 GCA_051010015.1 Hyphomicrobiaceae bacterium | reverse complement strand
CTGCCTGATGCTTTCATGACACCGGGCGAAGTCTCGTCGCGATGGGTGTTACCGATCGGGCAAAAAGGTACAGAATTTTGCCTATGGTTACTATCAATCCTCAATCGAAATAGTAAGGTGTTAGAATTGACCTGCGACCCAATGGCCGCAGCTCTTTTTCGCGATAGATTTTTGTTGGCTCTTGGTAATGTCCTAACGTTAGCCTTAAATGACGACTCCATTCCAACATCTGCTCGACAATACTGCAGGTACGGACTCGCGAGACGCGCGAATGATATTGTTTCCAACAGTTTGCGAGAGACAATCTCTTCAGAAGAGGTGGCTCGTGAGCTTGGGGTTAGCCGGCAGATTTTGTGGCTTGCGTTTCGAGATGTCATGAACATCAGTCCGCATCAATATATTCTCAAGAGAAAACTGCAGGAGGTACGCAGAGACCTGATAAATACAACAACGAGCCAAGAAAACGTTTCTGATATCGCCGCAAAATATGGTTTTCAGGATTTTAGCCGGTTTGGTCAGTTCTACCGCCGCATGTATGGCGAACTTCCATCTAAAACACTTAGCTCAGCCAAGCCATAAACCGGAAGCGGTTCTCCAAGCAATTTTTCGGGTGAGGTTGTTTCAGCCTTCTGGCACAGAGCTGCCGTGCAATTAAGCTATTGCCGATGGTCTCGTCTGACCCGAAACGCTAGTGCAGGTTTACTTGGTATCTCTGCAAGCCCGGCCGATCTTAAGAGCACTCTAGTCTGTGCAAATAAGAATGTGAAAAGAGAACCTTATCGGCATTTGAGTGTTTTTTGGCTCGTCAACGAGGGAGATTCGATTATGCGATCCATTCTGTTTTTCGGGATTTTCGCCTTAAGCACCGTCACTATCGCGGGCGCTGCCGAAACAAAACGGGATCTTGGTGCCCACGAACATGGCGTCGGCAAATTGAACATTGCTGTCGAGAATGACCAGATCGCTTTGGAGCTTAGAGCGCCCGGCGCGGACATTGTGGGCTTTGAGCACCACGCTGAATCGGCCAAAGACCGGCAGAAGGTCGACGCGGCGGTCGTCCTCCTTGCCAGGCCTCTGGACCTGTTCAGGCTTCCGGACGAGGCGAATTGCCAGGTTAGGGAAGCGAATGTCGAACTCCATGGCCGCAATGATCACGCTGAAGACCCTACCGACGAGGACAAGCATCCCTTAGTTCATGAAGGGGAAGAGGACGACCATACTGAGTTCCATGCCGCTTACGTCCTCACTTGCGCCAATCCGGATGTGGTGACGCAGGTCGACTTTGCCTATTTCTCGTATTTCCCGAATGCAGACGCGCTGGAAGTCCAAATGATTTCCCACAATGGCTCGACGGCATTCAAGGTGAACCGTGACAACCCTCGTCTCGACCTGTCCGGCATGATCTGAGCCCAGTCGAGGAATGAATATGCGCTCGACCGATATCGGACCGGCTGTAAGCTTGACAGAGCTTGCTTATGCCTGGCCTGGGGCGGCTTCCTTTTCGATAATGGTGGAAGACTTTGCGGTTTCGACCGGCGAGACGGTTTTGTTGCTAGGCCAGAGCGGATCGGGCAAGTCGACGCTACTAAGTTTGGTTTGCGGTATTTTTCCGCCCGATCGGGGCAGGGTCATCGTTGACGGGGTTGACTTCTCAACGCTCGGGCCAAGCCAGCGCGACCGATTCCGGGCCGAGCACATCGGCGTGATCTTTCAATTGTTCAACCTTTTGCCCTATGCCAGCGCTGTCGACAACGTGGTCTTGCCGATCGAGTTCGCACCCGGCCGCCGGGCCAAGCTTACAGCTTCGCCGCGCCGTGCCGCGATCGAAATTTTGCAAGGACTTGGCCTGCCGCGCTCGGTGGTCGAGTACGGACCCGCCGCAGAACTCAGTGTCGGCCAGCAGCAGAGAGTGGCGGTCGCGCGCGCGCTGATTGGTGCCCCGTCGCTGATCATTGCCGACGAGCCGACATCATCACTGGACGGGACAAGCCAGGCCAGGTTTCTCGATTTGCTGTTCGAGAATGTGCAAAATACCGGCACCACGCTTATCATGGTTTCGCATGACGAGCGGTTGGCACCACGCTTCGACCGCACTGTTCTACTTTCGGACATTGCCGAGGTTAAGCGGGGGACTGGCACGTGATCCTTATTCGGCTGGCGTTGAAGTCCCTCCTGAGCCGCAGCATCACTGTCGCGCTGACTGTCTTTGCCATCGGCCTCAGCGTTGCGCTTCTTCTGGGCGTAGAGAAAGTACGGACGGGAGCGCGTGCCAGCTTCGCCGATACGATTTCAGATACCGATCTGATCATTGGTGCCCGATCCGGCAGCGTACAACTGCTCCTTTATTCCGTTTTCCGGGTCGGGAACGCGACGAACAATGTTTCATGGGATAGTTACTTTGATATTTCGAACCGGCCCGAGATCGCCTGGGCGGTTCCGATTTCGCTTGGCGACAGTCACCTCGGTTATCGTGTCATGGGAACCACTGCGGCTTATTTTAAACGCTATCGATACAGGGGTAGCCGATCTCTGGAATTTCAGGACGGCCAGGCGTTTGACGACCTCTTCGATGCGGTGATCGGCGCCGATGTCGCGGCCGCCCTTGGTTATCGACTCGGCGATCCTTTGGTGGTCGCCCACGGGGTAGCCTCGTTCACCGAACATGACGACCTGCCGTTCCGCGTGGCTGGTATTCTGGAAAAGACCGGCACGCCCGTCGACCGGACGGTGATTATCAGTCTGGAAGCAATCGAAGCGATCCACGTCGATTGGCGGAGCGGCGCGCGTCTTCCCGGCCAGTCGACACCCGCAGAAGTTCTTCGCCAGATGGACCTGCAACCGAAAGCGATCACTGCGGCGATGCTGGGCGTCCATTCCAAGCTCAAGGTCTTCCAGCTGCAACGGGCGATTAACGAATACAAGCAAGAACCGCTGCTGGCCATCCTGCCGGGCGTTGCGCTTCAAGAGCTATGGGAGATTGTCAGCGTCGCTGAGGATGCTCTGATTAGCGTTTCTGTCATGGTCGTGGCGACCGCACTCATCGGTATGATGGCTATGATATTTTCCAGTCTCAATGAACGTCGGCGGGAAATGGCAATACTGCGGGCAGTTGGTGCGCGCCCGAGGACGGTTATTGCGTTTTTACTAACCGAAGCGCTGTTCATGACATTGAGCGCGATCGTTCTGGGGCTGACGATCCTGTACACGATAATGTTGATCTTTCGGCCGTTTATTGATGCAAAATTCGGGCTATATCTGCCGATAGAACCCATCAAGGAAGATGAATGGTACTTGTTAGCAGGGGTTGCCTTCGCCGGCGGTCTTGTCAGTCTGTTACCGGCGTTTCGGGCTTATCGATTATCCTTGGCCGATGGCATGACCATCAGAATCTGAAGGAGATCGATTTGATGGATCGCAAATTGAGCCGTCGCGGCGCATTTGTCTTCGAACTATGCAACACTTTTTCAATATTTCAAACGCAGCGTCGATATGCGCAGATTTCTCTTTTTGGCACACTGCGGACATCCGAAGCACAGAAGAAAAGGGTCCGTTTTCAGCGGTAAAACGGTCGTGATACTGCGCCGCAGCGAAGCTCTGCTTCCCGCCCATTCTAACCCTTCAGGGAAAGGTGGAA
>JBPCVZ010000241.1:0-14201 GCA_051010015.1 Hyphomicrobiaceae bacterium | reverse complement strand
CCCTTCGAGGCATGATAGGCCGCATTGGCATGCGAACCCACGATGCCACAGATTGAGGAGATGTTGACGATGGAGCCACCACCTGATTGCTGCATGGCAGGAATGGCGGTTTTGGTTCCGAGAAAGACACCCGTCGCGTTGATATCCATGACGAGGTTCCACTGCTCGAGTGTCTGCTCGTCAAGCCGGGGGCCGGCGGTCAAGCTCGCTTGAATGTTCAGTTTCGGGTCGCGGCCCGAGATGCCCGCAATGTTGCACAGAATGTCGAGACGGCCGAAGTTCGTTGTCGTTGCTCGTACGACTTCTTCCCATTGCGCTTCGCGACGAACATCGTGCTCGGTGAATTGCGCGGTTCCACCGGCCGCAACTATCTCTCTTACAATGTCTTCCCCGAGAGCGACATTGGTGTCGGTCAACATAACCTGTGCACCGTGCAGCGCAAACATCCGCGCTGTTTCAGCACCAATGCCGGATGCTCCGCCCGTCACGATCGCGACTTTGCCCGTCAGTCTCTTTCCCGGCTCCATGACCTGCTCTCCAGTCGATGCCTCATGTCAATTGCAAAGGTTATCCTGTTCCGTTCCTTACTGCCAAGACCGGGCTAGATCATCGAGTATTGGTTGCATCGTCGTGAACATGAATGTCAGCACCGATGTCGGGTCGCAAGCGCAGGGTCTCTCTGTTCAGATTGTGACCGATGCTGGTCGTGCGCGAGCCATAGAGCAGCTCTGGAGTTGGAATATCGGTGACGACGATATTCTCGGGTCCCATCTCTTCCAATGATATCTCAGCATGCTTCGTATAGCCGACGCCAAGCGGGTAATCGGGATGAGCGCCTCGCATCACCATGTTGCCGAGCGGGTTGTGGACATACCCGCGATTCGCAACGAGGCGTGCATAGCGCAGAAATTCGGCGCCGGCTTCTGAATCGAAATGTACATGGTCGGCCATCTCGCAATCCCTTCTGTTCAGAAAGGTTTGTGATAGATGCTACGACATCTCCGTTGACGCCGTAAGGCTGTGCCTTCCTGTTTAGCCAGTCTCGCAAATCCGACGTTACACGGCCGCCGTTACCGCTTGTTTCAATTCAGTCGAGCATTTGATGCCAACCGGAGCATTAGCTTCGAACGGGGTTTCAAGGGAGTTCATTGGCGATCTCGCGGATTGCGGGAAAAACCTCTTCGCCGATCATCTCGATGCAGGTCATCGAGGCAGCCTGACTGACCAGGCCGTCGTTGCCCCATAGGCCTCGCGGACTTTGCGCAGCTTTGGCACAACGGTATCCGGCGTGCCGGCAATGATGCGCAGGTCTTCCAACCCCGATTGGCACCTCGACAAGTGGTAGAGGTGACAAATCCCACCGAACGAGGTGCCTGACGCAGGGTCGTGGCACGACGTGAACGCCGAATTCGGCTTCATCCCAACTCAGAAAGGCGCGGCAGCACTTCCTTGCTGAAGAGTTTGAGGTTGGCTGTTGTGTCTTGGTGACTGATGTGACCGCCCTGGGCCATCATAAGCAAATGACCAAAGCCGCCAACGTGATCATGGAATTCCTTGATCTGGTCAAACACCATATCGGGTGTGCCGGCAAAGACCAAACCTGCGTCAATGAAATCGTCGACACTGGCTTTTGCAACATCGACGCGCTGACCGTTGCGGGATTGGACAGTCATTACGGAACCGATTGGTCCCCCCTGCCCGGAGCTTTTTAGTGTTTGCGCGGCAGCCGGTAACGGGTTGTAGCCCGGCGGTGAGAATTGTTCGGCCTGGCCGCGAGGGGTTGTTCGGCTGTAGTCTGCGATTTGATGGGCACGGCGGTAACCCTCGTCTTTGGTGTCACCGACTCCGACGAGCGCCAGGTACGCGAAACGATCAGGACCGGCCGGTCGGCCGAGTTCAGAAGCTTTCTTGCGATAGGCGTCAAATAGAGCCGGCGTGCGCGTATAACCGGTATTGAGTGTAGCGATAACATGCCCGCGCTCGGCCACCTGCGTTGCCGATCCATGGCTGCCGCATGTCACCCAGACCGGCGGATGCGGATCCTGATACGGGCGCGGCCAGACATTGACCTGCCGGTAATGATGATGTTTGCCCTCCCAGTTGAAGGGACCATCATGCGTTGTCATCGCTTTCAGAATGAGATCGTGCGCCTCCCAGAACCGCTCCATCATATTGGCTGGATTGCTATTACCCGGCGCAATCTCCAATGGCGAGCCTCTGACGAAACCCATCTCGACACGTCCGCGCGAGATGACGTCGATCATCGAGAATTCCTCCGCGATACGAACAGCATCGAAGCGATTGGCGATTGGCATGCCAAGGCACAATAGCCGCGCCTTTTTCGTTTCGCGCGCGAGATCCTCCCTCTAATCGGTCAGCGGCTGCGTGAACGCCTTCATGGCGGACCGACTTAGACGAGTGACTCGCGGCGGCTTCGAGATATCAAAGTGAGAGCTTCTGCGAGACCGAAATGGTAATTGCAGACTACTGGATGGCGAGTATTTGTTCGGCTTCGTCCGGCGTGGCCACCTCCCGTCCGACATCGCCTGCAATCTGTACGACGCGCTCGATCAGTTGCGCATCGGTCGGGGCACGTAGTTTCGGGTAGGAATAATCGCCCATACCAATCGAGATGTGTCCGCCCAACGCTATGATCGTACCGGCGAGAGCCAGCAGGTTGCCGCCATAGTTCACGACCGTCCAAACGATCCGTCTGTCAGGCGGCAGGAAGTCGAGGTGAGCCTGAAGACCCTTAAGTGTCCCTGGGTGCCCGCCCAGAGGAGTTCTAGCTGCCGCGCTCGCGAGCCAGTTCTCGCATACTGTAGAGAGGATCAGCACGATCCCTGCTTGCCTGGGCCCACCCAGATGCAAACGGCAGGCTCGTTGCAGCGTGCGCCTGCATGACCTCGAATGCCACGGTGCGTCGGGACGTGCGCCATTCACCATTGCGACGTTCGGCGACGTCGATGTAGCGCCCCCAGATCTCCGCTTCGACCGGACCGGGCTCAACAGCATCCCCGATCATCCTGCGCGCGGCAGCGGCATCGGCAGCGTAGGTCTGTCGCGCGATGTAATATGTCTCGACCAATGCCACGTCGGGACCATGAAACTCGATCGAGCAGTTGCCAAGAAAGTGCATTGATTGAACCACCTTCTCGTGACGCCGACTGACCCAATCGATAAAGCCGTCGACATCCCCTTTGTATTCGCCGTGATCGTCATAAGCATCATCGTGGAAAGTTGCTCGCACGACATCCCAGTCACGCCGGTCAACTCCCTGAGCATAGCGTGCCATCAAGTCTAAGAGGCAAGCTCTGTCGGGCAATCTGGTATCTTGATCAGCCATTTTCACTTGGCTCCATGTTGTGTTGATTGAGCTCAATATGATTTGCCGGTCGGGTACGTTTTATACGACGGTACGTCAGGATCTAAATTGTCCCACGGCTGCGCGCTGTCTATGAATATGTTGGCTTGGGGCCGAAACCAGCTCGGATCATCAAACGTGCAGACACGGACTCCGACGACATCTGGCCGTGTGAATACTTGGACGAACAGAGGAGTTCCGCATTCACCGCAGAACGTGCGGGTTACATCATTGCCTGAATCGGCTTTTGCCACGTACTGCTTTGGAGCCCCTTGGATTATGCGGAACTCAGTAGCACGCATGCGAACGGCGGCAACGTGAGGTGCACCACTCTGGCGCTGGCAATCGCGGCAATGGCATTGAAGCGCAAACTCCGGTTCGCCACCGCACTCATATCGCACTGCTCCGCAGAGGCATCCACCAGCTCGCACCATACTGAATTCCTCCTGATAAGAGCCGATGGCGCAAGCGACACTGTCGATCGCGTGCACTGCTCACATATTCTAGGACATAGTTTCTATTGATCGCAATGAAGTGCGGAAGCCGGGCTGGGTTGCTTGCGGCTCAACGAGGCATGTATTGGCAGTGTGTACAGCCATCGCGTCGTGCCAACCGCTCAATCCATTAATCTTGGACGCAGGAAACGCACTCCGTGGAAGAGTTTCATAGCGGCACTTTCGCTGACCGTTGAAATAATAGACTCGCCGTGGTTGTCTGGATCGGGTTGCAATTTGCTGGCGAGCCGTTCTTTTCGCCGCGATGCTCAATTGAGGCGGTGACACGGCAAGTATTGCACGAGTTGTTTGACCGAGCGATACAGCGATGGCAAGGACGCGGAAGAGAATGAGCAAAGATATTGCAATTGTCGGCATCGGCGAAACGCCGGCCGTGCGCCGGTCCGACACCAATCTACGCAGCATGGTCATTGAAGCTGTACTCGCAGCGCTCGACGATGCCGGGCTCTCTCCGAGCGAGGTCGACGGCATCGTGACGGACGCCACCGTTATGCCGACGACCGTTCCGCATGATTATGTTGCCGCGCAGCTCGGATTCGAATCCCGCTTCGATGCTGCAATGTCTTATGCAGGGGCCGGCATTGTCGCGGGCCCTGACCTTGCCGCTTATGCGATCAATAGCGGCCGCGCATCCGTCGTCATTTCCTATTTCGGCGTCGATTGGGGCTCCCGACCGGAAGGCCCGTACGGCTTTCATGACATCTACCCCGCCAAAATGGCATTCGAAAAACCATATGGCTTCAACGCTCAGCCCTCATATTTCGCGATCTGGGCGCGGCGCTATCTGCATGAGTTTGGCGGTTCCGAAGAAGACATGGGCCGGCTCGCCGTGCAGCAGCGCGGGAATGCGCGCCTCACCGGCCGTGGCCAAAACATGAAACCGATGACGCTTGACGATTACATGACGGCGCCGATGATCTCAGATCCGCTGCGGATCCCGGATTGCTGCCTGATATCGGATGGTGCCGGCGCCTACGTCATGACGTCGGCGGATCGCGCGCGCGACTGCCGCAAACGACCGATCTTCGTACGCGGCACCGGCTTTGCCTCTGAACCAATCTCGGCAGACGATGTATTTACGCAGAACCGCGACCTCCTCAGCCTACCCGGTGTCTCCTCCGCCCGGGAAGCAGCGGAACGCCGAGCCGGCATCAAGCTCTTGGAGACAGATCTCGGTCAGGTATACGACTGCTTTTCGATCTCATCGATGCTGCAAATCGAGGATCTTGGACTTTGCGCCAAAGGTGAGGCTGGTGATTTCATTGCCGAGGGGCACACCGCCCTGGATGGAGCGATACCGATCAATACGCATGGCGGCCTTCTTTCGTACAGCTATCGCCTCGGCATCGAGCATGTTGTCGAAACAGTTCGACAGCTGCGCCATGAGGCAGGAGGCAACCAGGTGAAGGATGCGGAGACGGGCTTCGTAACTGGGTTGTCGATTCCCGACTATGGCGTTGTGGTGCTCGGCCGATGAGTACAACGAGCCCAAGGGATCCATCCGAATTCGCAACGTTCTGGCAAAGCGTTGAGAAAGGTTGTCTGAGCTTTCCGAAATGTGTCGATTGCGCTGAATTTCACTGGTATCCGAAGCCGCGATGCCCGCATTGTCGCTCGGTCAATATCTCGTGGGCGCAAGTGAATGGCCGCGGCAAGCTTCATAGCTGGACCGTTGTGCGGCGGGCATTTTCTCCAGAGTTCGCCGACAAGATTCCCTACGTCATTGGTCTTGTTGAGTTTGCCGATGCACCTGGCATCAGATATCTGGCTGATATCATCAATGCCGAACCAGAACAGCTGGTCATCGACATGGCCGTTGACGCGGTCTTCGATACGTCAAATCCGTCGCTCGTTCACTTTCAGCCGGTAAACCTTTGAATGAGGTTTAATGAATACGGCGTCGGCTATCAGCCCTTGGGCCGGGCGCCGAACAATGGCCCATCGTCGTACATCAGGACGACCATGCTGACTGGCAAATCGGGCACGAACAGATCGAATTCACCAACCAGACGGCACATCAGTCTGATGCCCGCCGACAGATCCACGATTCCGATTTCATAGAGCGCATCATCGAGGAACGCGCGAGGTACGACATGAACACGCGTAAAACTGTAAAGCACACCATCAGGTTCAATGTCGCGCCAGACGATGTCATCAGACCAGCACCCACGACACACCGGCTTCGGTGGAAAGGTCAGCCGGCCGCATTGATTGCAAGCCGTCGATGTCAATCGGCCTTCGCCCAGTCCATCCCAGAACGGGCGAGTGAATGACGAAACGCGGGGCGGAAACGGTCTCACCCCTTTGCGCCTAAGGATGGGCAAGCGGTGTTCATCGTCGTTCATGGCCGTCCCTCCAGCAAATGAACAATCGCCGCATTGTAGTTTCCAAGTTCTGAGACGGTCATCGCAATCCCGGCGTTGGAGACCTGCCGTTCGCCGGCGCGACCCAATACCTGCACGCAGGCTTCGACGACATCGTAGAGCGGCGTCGCCTCCGGTGGATGGCCACGTGATAGGTGTCCACCTGAGGTATTGACCGGTCGCGTTCCGTCGAATGCTGAACGCCCATCAGCCGCTGCCGCCCAGCCCTTTCCACGCGGAAACAACCCGAGCGACTCTGTCGCCGCAACCTCGACAATCGTGCATGGCGCATAGATCTGAAATACGGATATGTCGTCCAAGGTCAACGCGGCCTGATCCAGCGCCGTAGCGGACGCCACTTGAATGCTTTTGTAGGCCGTCATATCGACATGACGGTCGGCAATCTGATGCTCACCTTCATGGAAGTATCCGCGCGAGCGCACGACAACGTGTGGTTTGCCGGAGGAGCGGGCGAAGTCCTCGGACGTGACCACGAGTGCAACGGCACCATCGGCCCGCCCGGGCACCTCAAGCAGGCCGAGCGGTTCCACGATCATACGTTGAGCCAACACTTCATCAAGGGTGATCGGCGTGCGATATTGAGCTAATGGATTGAGAACGGCCTGACGCCGATTTTTGACGGCAATCTCGGCAATTTGAGCTCGGTTCACATTGTGTTCATGCATATAGCGACGGGCTGCCATTGCGTACCAGGAGATCGGTACCGCACCGAAGATTGACTGAAAATCCACGTCGCCGGTCAGACGAATACTGAAATCGAGATGGTCCGCGGTTGCGGTGCCCGATTCGAAATGCGCTGCGATCACCAGGACGCAATCTGATTCCCCGGTGCGCACCAGTCGGATTGCTTCGTCAAAAGCCAGGCCTGCGGTCATGCCGTTTCCGAGCACCTGGACAACCGTCGAACTGGCCGTCAGGCCGAGATACGCCGTGAGGAAAGTGTGGAAATACCCCTGCTTCGTATGATCACCGGGATGAGCGACGACAACACCGTTGACGTCTGCCTTGTCAATCCCGGCCATGCGAGCTGCATCAAGTACAACCTCGACTGCAAGCTCGTGCTCCAAAGGCGGATCACTGCCGTCCTTGACCCGTTGATAGATGCCAACCGGCACCGCTCCGTAACCGAGAATCGCTGCGTTGCGCATCGTCATCTTACCTCGCGATTATCAGATCGAGAGCTTCACCAGTATCGTTCGGCCTGCTTGTTCTATTGCTTGTTGCGCTCACGTTCACGCTCGCGCAACTCTCGTCGTACGATCTTGCCGGTTGCAGTCATTGGCAGCTCGCTCACGAACTCGACTTCGCGGGGATACTGATAGGGCGCCACGCGCGTTTTGACGAATGCCTGAATTTCAGCGGCCAACTCAGGTGATCCGGTCTGGCCAGCCTTGAGCTGGACAAAGGCCTTTGGCACCTCGCCGCGCAACCGGTCGGGAGATCCGACGACAGCGGCAATTGCTACGGCTGGATGATTTAGAATGCAGTCCTCAACTTCGCCAGGCCCCACACGATAGGCACCCGTTGAAATGACGTCGTCGTCACGGCCCTCGAACCACACAAAACCATCTTCATCCTTGCGCGCGACATCGCCAGTGATCCACCAGTCGCCGAGGTATTTTTCCTGGGTTGCTTCCGGGTTCTTCCAATACTCAAGCAGAAAGACCGGATCCGGTCCGCGGGCCGCAAGAACGCCCAACTCGCCGGACGAAACAATATTGCCCTCGTCGTCCAGCACCTCAACATCATGACCCGGCATCACCCGCCCCAAAGATCCGGGTCGGACATCGTGGATGACACCCGAGTTGCCACAAAGCAGATTGGTTTCCGTTTGCCCCCAGAACTCGTTCATCGTCACACCGAACGCCTCACGACCCCACTCAATCAATTCGGCGCCGAGCGTTTCGCCTCCGGTCGCAATGGAGCGGATTGGAGTGTCGATGCTGGATGGCTTGGCCGCTTCCCGCATTAGCTTAATTGCAGTTGGCGGCAGGAACGTGTTTCGAACCTGGTGTTTGCTGATCAGATGCAGTGCATATTCCGGGTCAAACCGGGCAGATCGGTGCGCGAGGACAGGTACGCCGTAGTGCCAGGCAGGCATCAGACAATCGAGCAATCCACCGGCCCAGGCCCAGTCCGCCGGTGTCCAGAACAGATCATTCGTCTGGGGAAAAAAGTCGTGCGTGTATTCGATGCCGGGATAGTGACCCCACATCACGCGGTGCGCATGCAGCGTCCCTTTGGGCGCACCCGTTGTCCCGGAGGTGTAAACAATCAAGGCTGGATCCTCGCCCAACGTGTCGACTGGCGAGAATGTATCCCGACCACCTTCCAGCAGTTTCCAGAACTCATGATCGCCTGCGTCACCTTTTGGGTCGGTAACAATGATCGTTTCCAGTGACGGCAACTGATCAGCGATTTCCCGGATCTTCGCAACGTTGTCGCCATCGGTCACGATCGCCTTCGCTTCGGAGTTGGAGAGGCGCCATGCCAGAGCATCCGTACCGAACTGGGTGAATAGCGGCAATGCGATCGCACCCATTCGGTAGAGCGTGACGTGCGTCAGCGCGGTTTCCGGACGCTGGCCCAAAAGTATGCCGACGCGGTCTCCGCGTTCGATGCCGATGGCGCCAAATGCATTCGCCAATTGGTTAGAGAGCCTTACAAGTTCTCCGAAGGTGTACCGTCTGACGCCACCACCAGCCTCCTCGTATATCAGAGCAAGCGCATCGGGTTGCTGTTGGTCGAGCGCATCAGTACCCATGTTGAAGCGCTCCGGCACACGATGGCGAAACTCCGATCGTAGCTCTTCATAGCTGGCACCGGGCCGTAATAATCGCACGGGGTTTGCCTTCCTATTCTTGTTGCTGCACCGGGAGCGGAAGTTCACTGCTTGCCAGCCAACCGGTCCATGCGACAATGTACTTTCATCAGGCCAAGTGTTTTGGCAGAATTCTCAGATTGAGCTCTGCGAATTCCGATTCCGTCAAGAAGCCGCGGAGATGCATCTGCCCTGCGATGGTCTGCCGGTGTGGACAGCGGCAGCAATTCCAGTTCATGTTACAGAATTGCAGCAAGCTCTGCCCCAACTGAACTCACCTGTATCCTGATAGTCTGGGACATCCTTTCGATGGAAGAATTACCCATTCCGCAACGAACATTTCCGCATGTTCTTGCCGAGAAGGCGTCTCGCAACGGAGCCAAACCCTTTATCTTGTTCGAGGACCGTAGCTGCAGCTATCAGGACTTCGACGCAATAACAAACCGTGTCGCCAACGGTTTTACCAAACATGGCGTCCAAAGCGGCGAGCACGTCGCCTTCCTGCTCACCAATTGCCCTGAGATCCTGTTCATCTATTGCGGACTTTTCAAAATGGGTGGAGTGGCGGTACCAGTCAACGTTGCCGCGAAAGGTGAACTACTCGTTTATTTCCTCGAACAGTCAGACGCGACGTTGCTTGTTGCGGACGCTGCTCTTGTTGATCGATTTCTGGAGGTTCAGGATCGACTGCCGCGCATTCGCGGATTGGTGGTTCTGGCTGATGATACAGAAGCAGCCCCCGACCTGGTGAAACGAGCTGGTGCCAGGTCGCGCGTGCCGGTCTATGACTACCACGAGTTGGAACAGGGTTCGCCCGAAGCTCCAGATGGCAGCACTCGTTTCTGCGACGTCGGTTATCTCTCCTACACCTCCGGCACGACGGGGCCCTCAAAAGGCAGCATGGCGACGCATGCCCATGCGATTACGCAAGGCATTGATCAAGTACGGGCATACGGCTACCGAGACGACGACATCCTTTATACTTGCCTGCCCTTGTCACACGGCAATGCGTTCTTGTGTTGTTTCATGCCGGCACTCATGGCCGACGCTACGATTGCGATCGGCCGACGCTTTTCCGCGCGCAATTTTTGGGACGATGTGCGGCGCTACAAGGCAACCCAGTTCAACCTGCTGGGTGCGATGGCCAACATTCTTTGGAGCCAACCGGAACACGAGGCTGATCGTGAGAATTCGGTCCGGCAATGCATGGCGGTACCCGTGCCGACATCATTTTATGAAGGCTTTGAAAAGCGGTTCGGACTGACGCTGACCTCTCTGTATGGATTGACCGATTTCGGTCTCTTGACATATCGCGGCCCCGAAGCGCTTCCAGCCAAGCGCGAATCCGGCGGCCCGGTCCGCCCGGAGATTGAAGTGCGCATTGTCGATGATGATGACCTGCCGCTTGAGACCGGCCAGGTCGGCGAAATTACCGTACGGGCGCGCGACCCTTGGTTTAGTCCACTCGGTTACTACAATATGAAAGACGAGACACTGGAGGCATGGCGAAATCTATGGTTCCACACCGGCGACCGCGGATTTCTCGACGACGACGGCTGGATCACCTTCGTCGATCGGAAAAAGGATGCCATTCGCCGTCGTGGTCAGAATATCTCGTCGTTCGAGGTCGAACAGATGATTTTGCGCCACCCAGCGATCGAAGATGTCGCCGCCTTTCCAGTGACCAGTGAAATGTCAGAGGACGAGGTGATGGTGTCGGTCGTGGTTCGCCCCAATTTCAACCTTGATGCGCCCACACTGATCGAGCACTGCCAGCAGAATATGGCCTATTACATGGTGCCGAGATATGTCGAGTTCCGTTCCAACCTGCCGCGCAACGCCAGCGAAAAAGTGATGAAGTATCAACTTCGCGACGAAGCTGAAGCACGCCGCAACGAGCTCTGGGATCGCGAAAATGAAGGCATTGTCATTCGACGATAGCGCGTAATTTCACTGGCCATTCCGAAGATGATGTGTGAGTGCGGGTACTGGAATTGCCTCGCCCACATCCGGTTCGATTGCCGGATTGCCAATAAACGCCAATTGGTCACCATAGATAGTACGGAACTGATCAAGCAGCCCCGTTCGACTGTGAAAGAAGATAACGAACTTTTCCGGATTATTGCGCTGTCCATCAATCCGGATAGTCGCACCGCTACCCGTCAGCGCCATGTATCAAGTTCGGGCCACGCGCCGAGAATCATCGTGAGGATGGAGATCTGGGCCGCTTCCCGATAGTCTTGCCGGTAACCCGCTAATTGTGCCGGTCGCTGTGCGACCACCGGATAGATGGAGACGACAATGGCCGTTGAAACCGTGAATCTGGACGATGCCGCGAAGGCCCAACGCAAGAGAGCAATCTATAACGACCCAGAGAATTTCTTCGACTGGTCCTGGCCGACGGTGCCGCGTCATCAGTTTCTCGCCGAGCGTGAGCGAGCCTATGACCCGGACGGGCCGAGTGGGCTGATCCCGCTCGATATCTCCGATGTTCTGGAAACACCCTATCCGGCGACCATTCCGGCAATCCTGGCGCGATACGTGAAAGTCCGCGCCGGCGAGGACGTACGCCATGAATTCGTTGCTTCGGGCGAGGTCTATTACGTGCTTGCCGGCGACGGTACGAGCACCAATGGCGACGACCGGGTGGCTTGGGGCAAGGGCGATGTTTTCTGTTTTCCGGGCGGCAATGAGACCGTGCATGTAGCCGAGAGTGCAGCGATCCTGTTTTGCGTCACGAACGAGCCGCTATTGGCATTCGAGAATCTGCGCGCACCGGCGCCGAGCCAATCTCGCACCGAGACGGCGCATTGGCCGCATGGTTCGATCGAACAGCACCTGGCGCGGATCTACGAACGGCCCAAGACCGCTGAAACGTCGGGGGTGTCGATTCAGTTCTCCACCCCCGCGACCGCGCCCAGCCGCAACACCATCCCGATGATCAATACCGCAATCAACACGCTGGAGTCTGGCGGCGATCAGCGTCCACACCGTCATAACGGCGCGGCGATTACGCTTGCGATCGAAGGCGAGGGCATCCACTCAATGATCGAAGATGAGGAAGTGCCTTGGGTAACCGGCGCGGCACAGATCACGCCGGGGGCCGAGCTGCATTCCCACCACAATCGCGGCAACCGCCGGATGCGAAGCTTCGTCGTACAGGACGAAGGGTTGCATTTCTATCTTCGCACGCCCGGTTTCAGCTGGGATTGAGACCCCTCTATCGGCGCTGAGGCCACTTCCACCTCCGTGCCGCGACGCTGCTTTGCGTCGTTCGTCAAGCACCATACCAATTCACTCCCGGAAGGCGGATCAAGTTCCCCTACGTCCTGAACACCAGCGAAGGCTCGGCCGGTGGGTTCTGCTACGCGATCAGCCCGGACGATGCCGATAGACCGAGCAATCTGCCCGAGGCCTGAAGGAGGGCAACGATGTCAGCCAAGCCCACACCAGCTTATAACCCGCGCACCTACGAAGGTCTGGCCTTTCATGACGCGGCAGACAAGTTCCGCGACGGATCCGATACGCCGCGTGACTATTTGGAACGTTGCCTTGCAACGATCGACGATCGCGAACCGACCGTGAAGGCCTTCGCGCATTTGAACACGGACATAGTCCGCGACGCGGCAGATGCCAGCACCAAGCGTTGGGCGGCGGGCAAGCCTTTGTCCGCCATCGATGGCATGCCGACCGGGATCAAGGATCTGCTCGAGACGAAAGACATGCCGACCGAGATGAACTGCGAGGCATTGACCGGGAACTTTCCCAAGCGCGACAACGCCGCGGTCTGGGCCTTGCGCGAAGCCGGCGCAATCATCTTCGGCAAGACGGTGACCGCTGAACTCGGCGGATCGCATCCGGGCCCGACGACCAATCCGTTCGATGCGGCACGCACCCCCGGGGGCTCGTCGTCCGGGTCGGCGGCGGCCGTCGCGGCCGGCATGATGCCGGCGGCAATTGGCACCCAGGTTGGCGGTTCGATCATTCGCCCGGCCGCCTTTTGCGGCAACGTCGCCTTGAAACCGACCCAGGGTGCCATTCATCGTGGCGAGCGGCTGGCGACGAGTATGAGTACCCACGGACCACACGCCAACTGCATTGAAGACATGTGGCAGGTCGCAATTGAAATCGCAAAACGCACCGGCGGAGATCGCGGCTGTCTCGGTCTTGCGGGTCCGTCGGCGCCGCCCGCAGCCGTCAAGCCTCAGCGCCTTATCGTGCTACAGTCCGAAGGCTGGGCTGCTCTCGATGAGGCGAGCAAGGCCGCGTTCGAAGCCTTGCTCGAGTCGATCCAGGCAACGGGTATCGAAGTGCTGCGTCGGCGTGGCAATCCGTATGTGGAGATGATGGAAGAGGCTGTCTCCAACGCTTCTCAAATCTGTGCGGCTATCACCGGTTGGGAGAACCGCTGGTATCAGCGCAACATCGTCAACGAATTCGGCGGCGGCATTAGCGCTCGCGGTATGGCAACGCTGGAGAAGGCCGAAGCCATGTCTCCTGCCGACTACCAGCGCGCCTTGCTTGACCGGGACCAGGCCCAGGCATGCCACGCGCGGATTGCTCCGCAAGGCGATGCGCTGATTTCGCTTTCGTGTCCGGGACCGGCACCGCTTTGGGCGGGGGACAATCTCGGTGAACCTCTGGCGCCGCGTCCGACCGGCGACGCGATCTTCAACTATGCCAGCTCGATGCTGTTTGCGCCTGCTGTTACCATGCCCCTAATGAGTGTCGGCGGTTTGCCGATCGGCGTGCAATTGATCGGACAACAGCAAGAGGACGCCAGGATGACGTCGTATGCGCGCTGGATCCTGGCAAATATCAAGCCCGTGGCTGCCGCTTGACTGACTTAGGTCGTAACCGATTGAGGTGAAGCACAGGCGCGTGCGCGCGGCCGAAAGCGGATCGCTTGGGAGATGCTGGTCAGAGGCGCCTTCGCACTATCTACAAGGGTGTGATTTTCCGAAATCACCTGCAACGCCTTTGTCGGTGATGCCCAAGAAAGAAGGCGTTGTCAGAGGCACTTCAACCGCGCTGACAGCATTCGGCGTAGCTCGCCAAGAGCGTGTATCAACTTCCCTTATTTGATCAAGGCGGTCTTGGTGCCCGGCGGCTGATTG
>JBPCVZ010000240.1:0-36278 GCA_051010015.1 Hyphomicrobiaceae bacterium | reverse complement strand
CCGAATGCCAGCAGAACGGCGCTGGCAATCGATCCACGGCCATCGCCGCTCATGATCGTCACGAGGAAGATCAGCGGCACGACGGCAAGGTCCTGCATCAGTAGGACTGAGAACGTCGAGCGGCCGGTTGTCGTCCCCAGTCGGCCCTGGCGCGACAGCGTCTCAATCACAATCGCCGTTGACGACAGCGCCAGCGAAAAGCCGATCGTCACCGCCACTGCCGGTTCGGCGCCAACAAGATAGAGAAGCCCGCCGATGATGGCCGCAGCACACAGAATTTGCAGCCCGCCGAGCCCGAACACCAGCCGGCGCATCGTCATCAGGCGCTGAAACGACAGCTCGATACCGATCAAAAACAACAGCGCGACGACGCCGAGTTCCCCGACGATGCCGAGGCCGTCACTGCGCGAAATCGATATCCACGACAGCACCGGCACATATTCCGCCAGTGCAGCCAGCCCAAACGGCCCGAAAATCGCGCCAGCGGCCAGGAACGTCACGACCGGCGTGATGCCGGCGCGGCGCGCCAGCGGCACCAACACGGCAGCGGTTGCAAGGACGATCATGCCGTCCTTGAACACACTGACATCAATGGGAGCTGCCATCAGGCTTCACCGCACGTGTTTCAGAATCACTGGCGCTCATTATGGCACAGCGGTGCCATACCGTCTTAGCATCGCGCTGCCAATGGTTCTCAGCCGCCCGCTGCCACTGTCCCACGGCGGCGCCGTCAGGACGCCAGCGCCGCCCGGATCGCGGCCAGCGCATCATCGGCCTTGCTGCCGTCCGGGCCGCCGGCCTGCGCCATGTCCGCCCGGCCGCCGCCGCCCTTGCCGCCGAGCGCCTCGGAACCGGCGCGCACCAGGTCGACCGCCGAATAGTTCCCGGTCAGATCATCCGTCACGCCGACGGCGAGGCCCGCCTTGCCGTCCTCGGTCACGCCGACGATCGCGACAACGCCCGACTCGACCTGGCCCTTGCCGGCATCGACAAGCCCGCGCAGGTCCCTCGGGTTGAGCCCCTGTACCGACCGCGCCAGCAGCTTGACGCCGCCGACGTCTTCGATGTCACCACCGGCCGCCGCGCCGTTGGTCGCAGCCCCGCCGCCCATCGCGAGCTGGCGCTTTACATCGGACAGCTGCCGCTCGAGCTGGCGGCGCTCCTCGACCAGTGCCTCGACGCGCCCGACGATCTCTTCCGGCCGGGTGCGCAAGAGGCCGCCGAGCTGGCGCATGCGCTGGTCCTGCTCGGCGAGGTAGGCGCGCGCACCGTCCGCCGTCAGCGCCTCGATACGCCGCACACCCGATGCCGAAGCCCCCTCTGAGACGATATGCACAAGGCCGATATCACCGGTCCGCGCCACGTGCGTGCCACCGCACAACTCGACCGACCACGGCTTGTTCTGCTTGGGCCCGCTGGTGCCGGTGCCCATCATCACGACGCGCACTTCGTCACCGTACTTTTCGCCGAACAGCGCCATCGCGCCGGTTTCGAGCGCATCGTCATAGGTCATCAGGCGGGTCTCGACCGGGCCGTTCTGCGTCACGATCTCGTTCGCGAGATGCTCGATCTCGGCGAGCTCATCGTCAGCGATCGCCTTGGGGTGCGAGAAATCGAAACGCAACCGGTCGGGCGCGACCAGCGAACCTTTCTGTGCGACATGCTCGCCGAGCACCTGGCGCAGCGCCTCGTGGATCAGGTGCGTCGCCGAGTGGTTGGCGCGGATCGCCGTGCGCCGCGCGTGGTCGACGTCGAGCTCGACCGCACTGCCGACCTTGAAGCTGCCGGTTTCGACACGCCCGATATGCACGAAGACATCACCGAGCCGCTTCTGCGTGTTGGTGACGCGGAACAGCGCGCCGCCTTCGCCGCGGATCTCACCGGTATCGCCCTGCTGGCCACCGCTCTCGCCGTAAAACGGCGTCTGGTTGAGCACCAGCATGCCCTCGGCGCCGGCTTCCAGCGCCTTGACCTCCTCGACCGCGCGTGCGCCGTCGACTTCGGCGCCATAGCCCGCCATTGCCGTGACCACACCTTCTGCCGTCTCCGTCTCGTATCCGAGAAACTCGGTGACGCCCTCGCGCTCGCGGATGTCGAACCAGATCGTCTCCGTCGCGGCATCACCGGAGCCCTTGAACGCCTTGCGCGCGATCTCCTTCTGGCGCTCCATCGCCGCATCGAAGGCATCGGTGTCGACCTGGATGCCGCGCGGGCGCAGCGCATCCTGCGTCAGGTCGAGCGGGAAGCCATACGTATCGTGCAGCTTGAACGCGGTTTCGCCGGAGAACACGTCGCCCTCGCCAAGGTTGGTGCTTTCCGCATCAAGCAGGCCCATGCCACGCGACAGCGTCTTGCGGAACTGCGTTTCCTCGCGTTCGAGCGTCTCGGTGATCATCGCCTGTCCACGCAGCAGTTCCGGATAGGCTTCACCCATTTCGCGCACCAGCGCCGGCACCAGGCGATGCATCAGCGGGTCCTTGGCACCGAGCAGCTGGGCATGGCGCATCGCACGGCGCATGATCCGGCGCAGCACGTAGCCGCGCCCGGCATTGGACGGCTCGACGCCATCGGCGAGCAAAAAGCTCGACGCGCGCAGGTGATCGGCGATGACCTTGTGGCTCGCCGCCTGGTCGCCGTCCGGGTCGACGCCCGTGGCATCCGCCGACGCCGCGATCAGGGCCCGGAACATATCCGTCTGGTAGTTGTCGTTGGTGCCCTGCAGGACGGCAGCGATGCGCTCGAGCCCCATGCCGGTGTCGATCGATGGCTTGGGCAGGTTGATGCGCTCGTCGACGGTCACTTGTTCGAACTGCATGAACACCAGGTTCCAGATCTCGATGAAGCGGTCGCCGTCCTCTTCCGGCGTGCCCGGCAGCCCGCCCCAGTACTGGTCGCCGTGATCGAAGAAGATCTCGGAACACGGCCCGCACGGCCCGGTGTCACCCATCGCCCAGAAATTATCCGACGTCGCGATGCGGATGATCTTGTCGTCCGCGAACCCGGTGACCTTCTTCCAGATGTCGTAGGCGTCGTCGTCATCATGGTAGATCGTGACGTAGAGCCGCTTGGCATCGAGCCCGAATTCCTTGGTGATCAGGTTCCAGGCAAACGGGATCGCATCGGCCTTGAAATAGTCGCCGAACGAGAAATTGCCGAGCATCTCGAAGAACGTGTGGTGGCGCGCCGTATAGCCGACATTGTCGAGGTCGTTGTGCTTGCCGCCGGCGCGCACGCACTTCTGCGAGGTCACGGCCCGGTTGTAGTCACGGTGCTCCTGCCCGGTGAACAAGTTCTTGAACTGGACCATACCCGCATTGACGAACATCAGGGTCGGGTCATTGCGCGGCACCAGCGGCGACGAAGCGACGATCTCGTGGCCGTGCTTGGCAAAATAGTTCAGGAATGCGCTGCGGATCTCGTTGACACCGGTCATGGACGTCTCATGGTTTGAAGCGTTGGCCGTCGGGAACCCGATCCCGCAGCCCGGGAAGCGCCATATTTAGCCGTGGTCGATGGAGCTGTCTATCGGCGGCGTCGGCTGCCGGTGGCAAACGGCCCAACGGGCACCAGTTCGTCCTCTGCCGCGGCTCCATTGCGCCGATCGAGCCGACATGGCATTTGATCTACTATCCTATCCCGATGCTCCAAATACAGGGGCCAAATACAGGGGAACGTGCAATGGCAGCACTCAGTCGGCTCGAAGTCGCGCAATACGAACGCGAGGGCTATGTCATCCCGTCTTTTCGCCTGCCGGCGGAACGCGTCGACGGCCTGCGCGCCACGCTCGATCGCCTGCTTGCCGAAAACCCCGATGTGCGGCCCGAAAAGCTGGTCTCGGCGCACATCGCCGGCATGAACGACGAGGGCGTCACCGGCTCCAGTGACTTTCTCGACCTCGCGCACGACCCGGACATCCTCGATCTCGTCGCCGGCGTGCTCGGCGACGAGATCATCCTGTGGGGCTGCCATGTCTTCTGCAAACCGGGCGGCACCGGCCTTGAGACACCGTTTCACCAGGATGGCCATTACTGGCCGATCCGGCCGCTCGCGACCTGTACGGTGTGGATCGCGCTCGACCGGAGTGATCGCGAAAACGGCTGCCTGCAGGTCATTCCCGGCTCGCACCGCCCCCAGGAACTGATGGCGCATGCCCACGAGGATCGCGACGACCTGGTCCTGACGCAGCGCGCCGACAGCGCCGCCTTCGACATCGGCTCAGCCGTCGCCCTCGAACTGGAGCCCGGCCAGATGTCGCTGCACGATGTTTACATGCTGCACGGTGCCGATGCCAATCGCTCACCGCAGCGTCGCGCCGGCGTCGCCTTGCGCTACATGCCGGCGACCAGCGTTTTCGAGCGCGACCTGCGCCCGGCCGACGGCAAGAGCGGCATCCCGGTCAGCTTCGCGACGCGCCCCTTGTGGCTGGTACGCGGCACCGACCAGACCGGCCGCAACGATTTTGCGGTGGGGCACTGAGGCGGCGCACGCCCATCACCGCGTCGCGCGATATTGAGTGTGGCATCAGCGATGACAACAACCGCGATGCGAAGGCCCCCGGATAAACACTGCGTGTTTTCCGGGGACGCGCAAGCGGTGGGCGTACGGATTCCAATTGATGGGCAGCACCTTGTCGCAATGCCGGCTCATGCTCCACGGAGGAATCGTGAGCTTCGCTCTTGGTGCGTCCCCGGACGGCTGCGCAGCAGACGATCCGGGGCCCTTCGCCTCTCAATTCCGGCCGTGTGTCGATGACCGGCAGGACCAAAGAGGGGGCGATCGCGCGTCGATTCATATCATGTCCATGGCAACTCGTCGCAAAGCAAAAATGTGCCCTCGCAAGAGCAAGTTTTGATTGGGTGACTTCTTAACCGGACAGCCGTGCGCCTGCGCGGGAATGACGGAGTGGTGGGACGATGACGCATCACACACCCATACGTCGGATTTTTCTTTTCAGCCCTGCGCCTGCGCCAGAGTGACCGGTCGCATGCGGAGATACACTTTGCCGGTCAGCCACGCATGCACGCCCATCACCGCGTCGCGCGATACCTGGTCAGGGCGCGGCGCGTGCTCGCATTGAACACGCCGTGCACAACGCCCGTATAAAGGCCGTCCGCCTTCAGCTGGCGCTGGATCGCCTTGCGCGTCGAGCGTGACCAGCGCCGATTGCGGTCGAACAGATCGCTCCTGGCATCGGCATCGCCGGCACGATAGGCCTTGAGCAGGAAATCGGCGGCATTGTCCGTGGACCGGCTGAGCCCCCGGCCCTCCTCGTAGAACACCGCAAGCTGGCGCATCGCGCCGGCGTGGCCCGACTTGGCCGCCTCGGTCAGCCACTTGGTCGCCTGCGGAACATCGACCGGGCCACCCTTCCTCGACAGTTGCATGAGGGCGAGGTTGTACATCGCCCGCGCCGAGCCCGCCTCGGCCGCGCGCTGATACCATCGTCGCGCGGTTTCGTGATTGCGGTGAACACCCTTGCCGCTGGCATAGAGAAAGGCGAGGCTGGTCATGCCGCCGGCATCGCCGGCATCGGCGGCGAGTTTGTAGAGCCGCAGCGCCTCGGCGAGATCGCGCCCGACACCCTCGCCGAACTCATGCAACGTGCCGAGCGCATGCTGCGCACCGGGATGCGCCTGTTCGGCGGCCTTGGCGTACCACGCCGCAGCGGCGGCGAGTTGCGTCTTGTATGCCGCCTTGCCGCCGCCGGCCTTGCGTTTCGCGCTTGCCTCGCGCTCGATCAGGCGGCCGAGGCGAAACATCGCCGGCGCCAGCCCGGCTTCGGCCGCGGCCTGGTACAGCGACCTGGCGTGCTCGAGATCGGCCGCTGTCTTCTTTTCCGCCTCAAACCGCAAGGCCCGCGCATAAAGCTCTTCGGCCTGTGCACGTCCGGCCTCGCGCGGACGCACGGCGGCGACGACGCTCGGCACCCACCAGCTCCACGCGCTCGGCTGGGCAGCCAGCTGCTTGACCTTGTAGTTGGCCAGTTCGGCGAAGGCACCCGACGGATAGCGTTTCAGGAATGCCTTGAAATCCCCGGCGTTTTCAGAGTCCTTGATCCGCTCCCAGTCGCCTATTTCCGCCAGCCGCACGTCCGGCGTCTGGCCGGCAATCGCATCGCGGCCGTCCGGTCGCGCGTTGGTCTCCGGCACGAACAGGAAGCGGCCAACCAGCGACGAGTGCTCCCACGGCACCTGGGCGCGGGCAGTGGCCTGCATGACGCTCTGACGCGTGCGCTTGAACACCTCTTCGATGGCCAGGCCCGGTGTCGGTATGGCACGCGCCAGGGCCTCGGTGTACGGGCTGTTCTGTCCGTCGCCGTCGAGCGCGACCTCGCCCGGCGCTGTGGAAAACGCAATCAGGGTGCCGGCCGGGGCGCTCACCGGCGCCAGGCCGCGGCTCAACCCGCGGGTCAGGCCGACGAACGGGTTGTTGCGGCAGGCATCGAGGACGGCGACCGCCAGCCGCGTATTCTGCGGGCGCAGCGTGATCAGGATTTCGTTGAGGTTGACGCCTTGCAGGCGGACTTCCGCCTCGGTGCGGATGTCGACGTCCACCGGCAGCAGGTAGTTGTCGCCGTTCACCTGCACGCCGTGCCCGGCATAGTAGAACACCCCGACGCTGTCAGCCTGCGCGAGCTTGCGCCCGAACTCGATGAGCGCGGTCTGCATCGCCTGCCGGTCGGCGTCGATCACCTCGATGACCTCGAAGTCGACGCCCTTGAGTGTCCGCGCGATCAATGCGGCGTCGCGCGGCGGGTTGGGCAGGGGATCGCGGGCGTACTTGCCATTGCCGATGACCAGCGCGATCCGCTTTTCCGCCAGGCTCGGCACGGCCGTGGCGACGAGCGCGAAGAGCAGCGCGCAACACAGTGCAGCCACCTGATAAGTAGCCGCGGCGCATCGCCCGCCGTTTCCCATCGGGAGACCGGCTCTGCTAGGGTGCTGGCGAAACAGAACATCCATAAAGCACATCTTCGGGCAGGACACAGACAACATGCGACACGGTGGCAAAATTCTCGCGGACCAACTCAACATCCAGGGCGTCAAGGCCGTGTTCACGGTGCCCGGCGAGAGCTTTTTGGCCGCCCTAGATGGGCTACACGATTCGGGCGGCATCGAGACAATCATTTGCCGTCAGGAAGGCGGCGCCGCGATGATGGCCGATGCCTGGGCGAAGGCCACCGGCGAGACGGGCATCTGTTTCGTGACACGCGGGCCCGGTCTCGCCAACGCCATGTCCGGGTTGCATATCGCACAGCAGGATTCATCGCCGATGATCCTGTTTCTCGGTCTGCCGGCATCGGACACCGAGGACCGCGAAGCCTTCCAGGAGGTCGAGACCAAGAGCCTGCTCGGCACCTTCGTCAAATGGGTCGGCGTGATCCGCGACACCAACCGCATCCCGGAGTATGTCAGCCGCGCCTTCCACGTCGCCAAGTCGGGCCGACCCGGGCCGGTGGTGCTGGGCCTGCCGGAAGACATGCTCGCCGCTGCGGCCGATGTCGCCGACGCCCAACCGGTCAGAGCCGTCGATCCGGATCCGGCACCGGCGGCGATGGCCGAGGTGCAGGCGGCCCTCGCCGGAGCCAAGCAACCCCTGATGGTGGTCGGCGGGCCGGGCTGGTCGGGCGACGTGCGTGAACGCGTCCAGGATTTCGCGCGCCGTTTCGATATGCCGGTGGCATCCTCGTTCCGCTGCCAGGACTATGTCGACAACCGCCTCGACACCTATGTCGGCCACGCCGGCGTCGGGATGGACCCGACCCTGGCCGAGGCGATCAAGAACGCCGACCTCCTGCTCGTGGTCGGCTCCCGCCTCGGCGAGATGACGACCAACGGCTACACGCTGATCGATATCCCCAATCCCAAACAGAAACTTGTGCACGTCCACCCGAGCGGGGATGAGCTTGGCACCGTCTACAGCGCCGACGTGCCCGTCGTCGCCACCGCCGAGTCGTTCTCGAAAGCGCTCGAGCAGGTTCAGTCGCCGGCATCGGTGCCCTGGTCGGGCTGGCGCGCGGAACGCCGTGCCAACTATCTGAAGACCATCGACACGGTCGAATTGCCCGGCGACGTCCACATGGGCAAGGTCGTCAACGTGCTCTCCGACATGCTGCCCGATGACGCCATGATCTCGAACGGCGCCGGCAACTACGCCGCCTTCCTGCATCGCCATTTCACCTACAAGGGGTTTCGCACGCAACTCGCGCCGACGTCCGGCTCGATGGGCTACGGCCTGCCCGCCG
The DNA here is from genome assembly GCA_051010015.1 of Hyphomicrobiaceae bacterium. GTDB lineage: Bacteria > Pseudomonadota > Alphaproteobacteria > Rhizobiales > Hyphomicrobiaceae > CAJQQK01. The sequence goes on along the minus strand of JBPCVZ010000240.1, from coordinate 28,033 downwards.
GTGTCGCCGCCAAGGTCGCGTTTCCCGACCGGCCATCGATCGTGCTCGCCGGCGACGGTTGCTTCATGATGACGTGTCAGGAACTCGCGACCTGCATGCAGTACGACCTCGCCGTCGTCGTGGTCGTCGCCAACAATGGCATGTACGGCACCATCCGCATGCACCAGGAACGCGAATATCCCGAGCGCGTCGTCGGCACCCGCCTGACCAACCCCGATTTCGCGAAGTTCGCCGAGAGTTTCGGTGGCCACGGCGAGACCGTCACTGACACCGACGCCTTCAAACCGGCCATGGACCGTGCGCTGGCTTCCGGCAAGCCGGCGGTGATCGAACTCAAACTCGACCCGGAAGCCCTGACCCCGCGGCAGACCTTGAGCGCTATCCGCCAGGCGGCGAAAGCGAAATGAGGCATTTAATACAGCGGCGTTGTACAAACCTGACGAAAATATAAACAAAACCCTAAATTAACGTTTGGGCAATTAAACGTATTGCGGGGTTAATATGGACTAACCACAGCGTTTCGGTTATCAATTGATCAACGCAACAAGACAGGGATGTTGAAAGATGAGCCCGCAGGGCACCGGCCAAACAGCACACGAAGGCATCGCCTTCCGCGCCCTCAGCTCGGTCCTGCTCCTCGCTGCCACCGCCCTTCTCGTTGGATCGCTGATTACGGCGCCATCGGCCAACACCTCTCCCAACTCTGGCCGATTGACAGTGAATACAGCGATTTAGTTGGACTTTTGAACTTTCTGGACCTGACCCGTCCGCGACAGGCACGTTTTAGCGTTCTCTTGACGACCTCACTCTACACACACCTTTACCCCCTCGATTGCGAGGGGGTATTTTTTTGTTCCGCCAACGCATTGTCATTGCGCGTCTCAAATGCATTATAAAAAAAAATTTAAATGGAGTTCAAAATCATGCGGTGCAGCATTTTCGCAGCCGGTTTCTTCTTCGCTTTACTCTCGACGATGCCTGCGCACGCCAATAGTCCCGACAATAACGGCCAATATTATGATCTGAAACGCAGCTATGAATGCCGGCGCGATCGACAGCAATACGGCGAATTCTACAATTATGGCTATTGGAAAGGCGGGCGCTGGTGCGGGCGACGCATGCCCGGCGGCTACTACGTTTACAAGGACGGTGTCTGGTATATCTGGGCGGGCGCGCGCAGTGCGCCGGCGCAGACCGCCCCTTCCGATCAAACCGAAGCAGCCGAACAAGTCGGCGAGCGCCAATAAGCCCTTACTGTTAAACGCTCATCGCCAGATCGAGTTTGAAGCCGTGCTCCTCGGCAAGCTGTTTGACGGCACGCCGTGCCGTCGCCGTATCGAGTGCCATGTTCGGCGCGCGCAGTACTGCCCAAGCCTCATCGCCGCGATAGTGCGCCATCACTGCCTTCATCACCGGGATCAGCGGGTACCCTTGCAACGTCGTTCGAATGGCACTGATCTGCGCCTGCATTTCTTCAGCGCCTGCACCCTGCCAGTCGTCAAAGAGTTTGCGCATCATCGCACCATTGATGTTCGCGGATGCGGAAATCGTACCGACGGCGCCGGCCCGCAGACCATCCAGCAGAAAGGCCTCGCTGCCCGGGAACAGCTCGAAATCCGGAAAACGTTCGAGGATGGCCTGCATGTTCGACCAATCGCCGGATGAGTCCTTGAGCCCGACCACAACCTCCGGAAATTCCTTGCGCAGCCGGTCGATCAGGTCGAGCGAGAAGCCCACCTGCGATATCGGCGGGATATGGTAGAGATAAACCCGCAGCCGGTCGTCGTCGATCTCGTCTATTACCTCGGAGAAATACTGGAACAAGCCATCGTCCGAAGGCGCTTTGTAGTAGAACGGCGGCAGCATCAGCACACCGCCACAACCGATATCGACGGCATGCTGGGTGAGCGTCACCGTATCGGCCAACGAACATGTACCGGTGCCTGGCATCAGGTTTGCCGGATCGATTCCCGCCTCGACAAGGTCCTCGAGCAAATCCATGCGCTCGTCATGGCCAAGCGAATTGGCCTCGCTGGTGGTGCCGAACGGCGCCAAGGCGGTGCAACCGCCATCGTCGAGCAACCATTCCGCATGTTCTGTGAAGCGCGCCGGATCCGGATCGCCATCCTCACCGAACGGCGTGAGCACCGGCGCAATCACGCCGGAAAAATTCGGATTCTCGATCATGGCAGTGCCTCGCCGGGGTGGGATCGCAAGCAGCAGAGCTATGTAGCCCGCCTGGGGTGTTGGAGCAAGGCATCTATCGCAGCGCCTTGCCATCGTTCAATTGCATCCGGCGAAACTTTGCAGCAACCGAACGTCTGCCTCACGGCCTTGACGTACGTCTTGGCCCTAGGAAGGTTCGATATCGAAGTGCAGGACGTCTTCGCGCCGTCCAAGCTTCGTGTAGAGCGCAATCGCCGGCGGGTCGGTATGGTCAGCCTGGACAAAGATAACATAGGCGCCGCGCGCGGATGCGATGCTTCCGAGATGGTTGATCAGCGCCGTGGCAATGCCCCGGCGTCGATGCATCTCTGACACTGCGAGGTCATATATATAGATCTCGCTGCGCTCTTGTTCGGGCTTGCGGAGTTCGTAAGCGGTGAGCCCGCCTATCACTGCGTCATCCGCACCCAGGGCGACCAGCGCGACAAACTCATGTGCAGCAAGCAGGCGGGCAGCATAGTCGTCGGACGGCGGGCGCCCCACGTATGTGTCCGGTTCTTCGAAAGCCTCGGCAAAGCAGGCCATGAGCTGACGGAACCGGCCCAAATCGCGCGGCGTCAACTGGTAGATGCGAGGTGAACTGACCGGCGATGGGGTGGCAGGCATGACGGCTGCTCTTTGCGAACATCAAGGTATCGAGGCCGCTCTGCCCCACGCCTTTCTGTCCCGTCGCAAGGTGTCAGATTCAAGGCATTGGGATACCCGGTTGCTCGACGGGCACGTGATAGCCGCGCTGGACGGCCGGCCGCTCGGCAATCGCCTTGTACCAACGCAACACGTTCGGCAAGGTGCTCATGTCGATATTCTGCCACTCAAAGCGGCTGATCCACGGCCAGATTGACATATCCGCAATCGAGTACTCGCCGGCCACGTATTCCACTTCCCCGAGCCGACGATCGAGTACACCGTAGAGCCGCTGTGCCTCCTTGGCGTAGCGCTCCTCTGCGTAAGGCGCCTTGCCCTTGTTGAATTTCAGAAAGTGGTGAACCTGGCCGAGCATCGGGCCGGCACCACCCATTTGCCACATCAGCCACTCGGTCGTACGCCAGTGGGCTTCGCCTTCCGCCGCCCAATATTTGCCGGTTTTTTGTGCTAAATATTGAAGAATGGCGCCGGACTCGAACAAGGACAGGCCGTTGTCGTTGTCAACAATTGCGGGAATTCTGTTGTTTGGTGCGATTTTCAGAAATTCCGGTGCAAACTGCTCGTCCTTCGAAATGTCGATTGCGTGCGTTTTGTAGTCGAGTTCGCACTCCTCGAGCATGATGGAGACTTTGCGGCCGTTCGGGGTGGACCAGGTGTAGAAGTCGATCATAGGTGAGCCCTTTTATGCGCGACGTACTGAGCACGTGTACTGATTGTTCGTTGCAAGAAGAAATGCCTCGTCACTAGCCTACCTCTTATTCGACCACATAGCCAAGCGCTTCGCGGTTGGCATTTAGCGCACGCGCGTATTCCATGACGCGGGCAACATCGTCGCTCAGTTCATTGCCATAGTCGCGCGCCAACAAATGAAAGACTGCATCGATCCCGAGTGTGACACCACCGCTCGTCAAGATGCCGCCAGCATCGACCACGACACCCGCGCGGACGCGTGTATTTGTGCGCTCTGCGAGAATATCAGCTGGCGCCATTTCTCCATCGAAAACCTCTACCTTGGTTGTCGCAGCCTTCCCATCCAGCAGTCCAGCCGCGGCGAGGATCATTGCGCCAGTACAGATGGCGGAGATGCGTGTGCCGGCTGTCTGTGCTCGGGCCTGAAGGAAATCGATCGTGGGCCGGTCGTTGGCGGCATCACTCCAACCCGGGCCGCCCGTCACGATGACATTCTTGACCGGTGGGCAGGATTGGAAATCGTGATCGGCTTGCACGGTCAAACCTCCGGCGCAATGCACCGGCCCTATAGCACATGCCACCCCGAAGAATTCGAGCTCTGGGATCTTCCGGCTCGCCATCGAAAGCACGCCGAATGTCGCGCCGATATCGATCGGCTCGACGCCGTCATAAATCAAGATTGCATACGACACCACGTCGCTCCCGCACTCCGTCTGCCCGACGCTGAGGCAGCGTCTCAGTTATAGCGATACTTCAATCGGCGCTCCAACAACCCTTCGGCAGCGGCCAGTATCGCGTTGCTATCGAGGTGGTAGTGGGCATAAAGCTGATCAATCGAACCAGATTGGCCGAAATGCTCGACGCCAAGCGCACGAACCCGATGCCCCATGACTCCACCGAGCCAGGACAGGCTCTCAGGATGCGCGTCACACGTCGTGATCAGCGCGGCATCGCCGGGCAGGGCCGACAGCAACTCCTCGATGTGGCTACGTGCTTCGACAAAACCATTTTCGCGCGCGCGCTGGGCACCGTGCCAGGAGGCCGACAATCGATCTGCCGACGTTACCGCGAGCACACCCACACCGCGAACTTCTTCGGCCAGGAGGCCCGCCGCCTCGATGGCTTCCGGTGCAACCGCTCCCATGTAGACGATGGCAATCTTGGTCGATGGGTCCGGCCGGCGCAGCCAGTATGCGCCCTGGATAACGTCACCGCGCAGATGCTCATCCATAGGTCGGACGATCTGCTCGATCGGCCTCGTCGAAAGGCGCAGATAAACGGAGCCGCCCTTCTCCTCGCGGTACCATCGCTGCTCGTTCTCCTCGTCACCGCTACGCTGCACGTAGTTGAACGCCCAACTCATGATGGCGCAAAGTTCATCGACATACGCTGGTTCAAACGATGCAAGACCATCTTGCGACATCCCGATCAACGGAGTGGCGATCGATTGGTGTGCACCACCCTCTGGCGCCAAGGTCAACCCGGACGGCGTCCCTGCTAGAATGAAACGTGCATCCTGGTAGCAGGCATAGTTCAGCGCATCGAGGCCGCGTGAGATGAACGGATCGTAGAGTGTGCCAACCGGAATTAGTCGCTGGCCGAACAGGCTATCCGAGAGGCCGGCTGCGGCTAACGTGAGAAACAAGTTCATCTCGGCGATGCCGAGCTCGATATGCTGTCCTTGGGGGCTCATCTCCCATTTTTGCGGCGACATCAGACCGCGTTCCTTGAAAATGTCCTCTTGTGTCGACATCGAAAACAGGCCGCGCCGATTGACCCATGGACCAAGGTTGGTCGAGACCGTCACATCGGGTGACGTCGTAACAATGCGCTCGGCGAGCGGGCCGCCATCGCGTGCGATCTGATCAAGGACCTTGCCGAAACCAGTTTGTGTTGCAACCTTTCCGCTCGCTTCGACGGTGATCGTCGGCGGCACGGCAATCTGAGGTGAGCTCAGCCGGCGTCTTCCCTTGGCATTGAACGGGACCTGTGCCAGATAGCCCGCGACTTCCTCGGGTGGTTTGTCGAGGCCGGCGAACTTATCCCATTCATCGCCTTGATTGATATCCATTGCCGCGCGCAGTTCCTGCATCTGCGTCTTGGTCATCAGTCCGGCGTGGTTGTCCTTGTGGCCGGCAAGCGGCAGCCCGAAGCCCTTCACCGTGTAGGCAATAAAACACACGGGCTTGTCCTGCGGCGCGTTTTCGAACGCTTCAACGATCGATTCCAGGTCATGACCACCAAGATTGGTCATCAGTTCCGAGAGTTCATCGTCACTGTGGTTGTCGATCAGGGCGAGCGTATCGGGAAACGCTGCCAGATCAGAATGAAGCTGCTTGCGCCAGGCCGCGCCGCCTTGGAACACGAGGGCTGAATAGAGCTGGTTGGGGCAGTCATCAATCCATTGCCGCAGGCGATCACCACCGATCTCGGTGAAGGCGCGCTGCTGCAGCTTGCCGTTCTTGATGAACACGACTTCCCAGCCGAGGTTTTCAAACAACCCGGCAACCTTCATGAAAAGCTGATCGGACACCACGCTATCGAGGCTCTGGCGATTGTAGTCGACGACCCACCAGGTGTTTGTGAGGCCGTGCTTCCAATACTCGAGCAGCGCCTCATGGATGTTACCTTCATCGATCTCGGCGTCGCCCATGAGCGCAATCATGCGGCCCTTGGCCCACGCTTGTCCGTCCTCGCGTTGCCAGCCCTTGGCGTGCACGTAGTCCTGGATCAGGCTGGCAAACCCCGTAACGGCGACACCGAGGCCGACGGAGCCGGTCGAGAAATCGACATCATCCTTGTCCTTGGTGCGCGATGGGTAGCTTTGCACCCCGCCAAAGCCACGAAAGTTCTTGATCTTGTCGAGTTCCTGATTGCCAAGCAGGTACTGGATGGCGTGGAAGACAGGGCTCGCGTGCGGCTTGACTGCAACACGATCCTCGGGTCGCATGATGTGGAAGTAGAGCGCCGTCATAAGCGTCGCGATCGACGCCGACGAGGCCTGATGCCCGCCGACCTTGATGCCGTCTCCACGATCAATTTCATGGTTGGCGTGATGGATCATGTAGGACGAGAGCCACAGCACCTTGCGTTCAAGCTCGCGCAGCATCGCGATGGTTTCACGCTTGCTGGTTGGCGGAGTCGGGGAAGTGTCCTGCATGAGGTGTTACCTGGTCGCGAATGCTGTCGGCGGATGCTAGAGCGTTCTAGCACAATTATACAAGGATCGGGCCACCAGGCCGGCCATTTCCACTTTGAATCATACGGTATCGCATGCGACCTCGAGGCCGTCGGCGCGGAGCGCTTCGATCGTGGTCACGAGGTGCTTGCGATCACGCGTTTCGATGACAACCTCAAGCACCGCACCTTTGGCCGGCAGGTTGGAGAAGACGCGGTGGTGGAGGACTTCGACGACGTTGGCACCGGCTTCGGCCAGCACGACGGCGACGCGGGCCAACTGCCCCGGCCGGTCCTGAAGGTTAATGATCAGCTGTGAAATGCGCCCCTGCCTCGCGAGATCACGCGTCAGAACGCCGGCCAGCAAGCGCGTATCGAGATTGCCGCCGCAGAGCACCACTCCGACACGTTTGCCGGAAAACCGCGCCGGATCCGACAAAATGGCGGCGAGTCCCGCGGCACCGGCGCCCTCAACGACGGTTTTTTCGATCGTTATTAGCTGAGCCAATGCGCGCTCCAGCTCGATTTCGCTGACCAACACGATGTCATCGACGAGCCGGCCGATGATCTCGCGTGTCATCCTGCCGGGCGATTTGACCGCGATGCCCTCTGCCAAGGTATCACCACCGGCCGGTAAGTTTGCCTCTTTCACGGCATTGTACATGGATGGGTAGAGATGGGGCTGAACGCCGATGATCTCAATACTTGGCTTGCGCGCCCGGGCGGCGATCGCGATGCCGGAAATCAACCCACCGCCGCCAATCGGAACGACCAGGCATTCGAGCTCTGGGTTTTCCTCGAGCATCTCCAGCGCCAGCGTCCCTTGTCCCGCGATCACGAGTGGGTCGTCATAGGGGTGCACAAACGTCAGTCCGCGTTCCTGACAGATTTGACGCGCCGCCGCCGTCGCGTCCTCTAGCGTCGCGCCGGTGACAATAACCTCCGCGCCGAAGTTTGCCGTATTTTCTATCTTCACCTGCGGCGTTCCCTCGGGCATCACGATCGTGGCCGGAATACCCAGAATCTGTGCGTGGTAGGCAACACCTTGCGCGTGATTTCCAGCTGACATCGCAATGACACCGCGACTGCGGGCATTCGGCCCGAGTGCGCGAATATGATTGAGCGCACCACGCTCCTTGAACGACGCTGTAAATTGATGGTTCTCGAACTTCAGCCATATTTCGCAGCCGTAGAGTAGTGACAGCGTGCGACTGTTGAGGAACGGCGTTTTAAGAATGGCACCGGCAAGACCATCCGCAGCCTCTTCGATATCGGCAACGGTCGGCTGCTCGGGATCGCTTTTGTCGTCTTCCATCAAGCAGCCGGCCTTTCTGGCAATGAAGTGATCAGACAGGTCGTCGTTCCGTGTGCCAGCAATTTGCCATCTCCGTCCAACAGTTTGCCCTCGGCCGTGGCCACCCGGCGACCGCGATGCACGATCCGTCCCTCCGCCCTGACCAATCCGGTTTCTTCAACGATGGCCCTGACCAGATTGACGCTGTATTCCATAGTTGTGTAGCCGGACCCGGGCGCGAGCGTTGCTTGCACTGCACACCCCATGCAGGAATCGATGAGCGTGCCATACCAGCCGCCGTGCACCGTGCCGAGCGGATTGTAGAATGAATAGGATGGCTTTCCTTCGAAGGCAGTAAATCCGTCCTTCACCTCGGTCATGCGAAACCCGAGCGTGTCGGCGATTGGTGTCTGCGGCAGTCGTCCGTCGCAGATACGTTTCAGGAATTCAAGCCCACTCAGGCTGCGCAGCGTCTCGTAGGGTGCCACTCCGTAGTTCATTTTTGTCCGTGTCATGGCTTTTCCGTCACGGGCGATGCATTTGCTGTGGTGGCTTTTCCCGCAGCAACGGCATCACGCACGAACGACAGCGGCACGGCCGTGGTGTACTTGATCTGCTCCATCGCAAAAGCGGACGACACCTTGGTGATCGAGATGCGCGATATCAGCTTCTTATAAAACGCGTCATAAGCCTCGATCGACGGCACCACGACGCGCAGCAGATAATCAACTTCGCCGGACATACGATAGAATTCGACCACTTCCGGAAACTCAACGACGACCTTATGGAACGCCTCAAGCCATTCGATGGTGTGCACATCCGTCTTGATCGAGACAAACACCGTAACGCCTGCCAGAACTTTCGTTGGATCGAGGATCGCAACGCGGCGCTGAACGATTCCAGCTTCCTCCAGGCGCCGCAGTCGCCGCCAGCACGGTGTCGTTGAAAGACCGACGGACTTACCGATGTCGGCAACAGCAATGGTCGCGTCGTTCTGGATGAGCTCCAGAATCTTGATATCCATCGCATCGAGCATGAATTGCTCCCAGAAGTATGACACGCCAATGAAGGTGGAATTATTTTCTCTCCACAGCCTGCTTATCCCAGCGCTGTCAAGCTATTTCAAGTTCTTCCGCGATGGCGGCCCGCAGATCGGGCAACAGTTCATCTTCGAACCAGGGGTTCTTTTTGATCCATGCATTGTTACGCCAAGAGGGATGTGGCACCGGAATGGCTCGGATCGTGACACCGCCCGCTGGAGCGATCGGCACAGAGGCATACTCCCGCCAATGCCGAACCGTCTCGGTGAGATTGGCTTTTGCCTGGCGGCCAAGATGCCACTTGATCGCGTAGCTGCCGACAATGAGAACAAAGCGCACACTTGGGAGTTGGTCGAACACGCGCGTTCGCCACGCCGCTGCGCACTCGGGGCGTGGCGGCAGATCTCCGCCTTTGCCGTCGAGGCCGGGAAAGCAGAACCCCATCGGGATAATCGCAATGCGGGACGCGTCATAGAACGTCGTCGTGTCCACCGCCATCCACTCACGCAATCGGTCACCTGACGGGTCTGTAAAAGGCATGCCGGAAGCATGCACGCGTGTGCCCGGTGCCTGTCCGCAAATCGCGATCCGTGCACTCGGCGAAGCACGCAAAACTGGCCGCGGCTCATGCGGCAGTGGTTTGCGCCGGAATGTCTCCACGCAGATGCGACAACCATCGATTTCGGCGAGCAGTTGATCGAGCGTCTCAGGCATCGCATTTCATCTCGGTCGAAAGGCGTCTTGAAGCCTCAAAAACTCACGACCATGCCATCACTTGCCACAAGGACGTCCGCGCGCCGGACCTTGTTGCGGTTGGCGAGCATATTGAGGTTCATATGCGTCAGCAGGATGCGTTTGGCACCAAGTTGATCAAGCTTTTCAGATAAGATCTGCCAGTTGATGTGATAGGGGATACGCGTCTCATCATAGCTATAACATTCCGTGATGAAGAGATCGGCGCCACGGGCGCATATCAGGAGTTCATCGACCCATTGCGTGTCACCCGAGTACGACAAGACCTTGCCGTTGCGCTCCAAGCGCAACGATGCCGACAGGCTCCCCGATGGGTGTTCGCCGGCATAGGCAGTTAGCTTGGTGCCGTTTACCGTCACCGGCGCTTCTGCTTCGAATTCGACAAACTCCATCTCGAACCGTGGTGCCAGTTTGCCAGAGCCCGGGAACAGGACCTCGCAGGCGTCAAACAGACGCTGCTCGAGGCCGGCGGGGCCAGCGATTGTCAGCTTGCGTGAGCGGCGAACCGTATGGTGGGCGTGGATTTTCCACCAAACCAGCCCGGCAAAGTGATCTCCGTGCAGATGCGAGATGAAGATCGTATCGACCTCGCAAGGGTCCAATCCGTCACGATGCATCCCGATGAGCGTGCTTGCGCCGCAGTCGACGAGAAAGGTGCCCTCATCATCGCGCACGTGAAAACTGGTCTGCAGCCGCCCACCCGAACCAAAGGCATCTCCGCTGCCAATCACCGTCAACTGCATGAACCACTCCGTTCGAGCCTCTCGATCATCGCTTTTCTCCTGGTGCCATAACCATTGAGCGGGTCACGACAATCCCGCCTTGGCGCTGGGTCTACTGGATACATCGGCGCGCCAGCGAGCGAGATTGCTCAGTGTCGCGGGGACCTCGATGCGACCCATTCTCGTAAAATCGACCCCTACGAGTGCGGTGATGTCTGCGATCGTGAAAGTAGCGCCTGCGACATACGCGTGCCGGGCGAGTTGTGCATCGAGCATCTCAAGAGCGTTTTGCACGCGCGGCCGATTGGCCTCTGCCCAGTCGGCGACTTGTGGCACCTCCAGTTCCGCCATCGCCGGGTGGGTATGGCGGAAAACGGCCGCGACGTTGCTAAAGAGATAGAGTTCCATGCGGCGTTGCCACATCTCGATCGTTGCCTTTTCAAGCGGCGTCGTCCCCATCAACGGCGGCTCCGGGTGCAACTCCTCGAAATACCGGCAGATCGCGACGGACTCCGATAGCGCCGTACCATCATCCATCACCAAGATTGGCAACGTCTGAAGAGGATTAAGTGCCTTGATTTCCGGCGTCAAATGCTCCTTGGCCGGGAGATTGAGCTCTTCCCTCGGAAGCTCGATGCCCTTCTCCGCCAAAAAAATGTTAACGCGGCGCGGGTTCGGCGCTTGCGGCTGATCGATCAACTTCATCGCGGCTACTCCAAATTGGTTACGTGCGCTACCGCCGCACGTTATGCGGTGTCTGTCTGAAATTGAAAAGGCTTCAGGACCTGCCGTTTTCACGACGCCATTGTCGTGGCTGCAAAAATTCTCCGGCCCAAATGCCAATCTTCTGACGCTTTGCCACCTGCTCTTCCCGTCTATAATTTCCGCCGAATGAGACAGCCATGCCGTCACGGATCATGCTCAGGTTGAGATCGCGTTGCCCAACACTGCATCGCGCCAGCAATCGGTCGAAGCGATCCCGCTTTGTGATGGTGCACGTGACATCGTGATTGCCAATGAGGCGGGCGAGATGGCGCTGGGCATCGCGGCCGCATTGCCAAGGCTTTCCGGACTTCCTGCAGGTTTGGCCAATTTCGGGTGCATCGATGCCTTGCAGTCGAATTCGGTGTCGCCCGATCACAAGGCTGTCGCCGTCTCGCGCCTGTGCGGCGCCGACCACCAACTTCGGCACTCCCTTCCAATCTATGTACGATATTATTATCGCGGCGAGCATAAAAAGGGCCAATGGGATCCGGAATGAGGGCGGCACGTAGCTGTAATACGGCCGGTGTCGGGCCATTTTCGTTCGTCCAATCAGCAATATCGAAAAAATGGTTAAACTAAACTTTAGAGTTTTCAAGGCAAAGTGCCTGTAGTTGTAGGAGCCGGCCCAGCGAAAGATCCGAAGATTTCGTTTGCCGCGAGTAGGATGTCCTCTGTGATGGCGCGCACCGCCGGGACGGTGAAGAGACGGACCATAGTAGGGCCCTCGCCCCGCTCGTCTGGTGCTGCCCGCTCAACCGCGACCTACAACAATGTCCGTAGCGAACTGAAACATAGTATGCGCGACAAAACCGAGTTCAACTATGAGTTGCTCTCGATGTTTGTGCACAACGAACTCGCTGCACAATGGACTATCTTGCTGCTTGCCCTCATCTTCTCGCTCGCCTCAATGTTTTGGGCACCTTATGAGCAGGCGATTGGATGGCTGATCATCGTGATTGGCGCAAAGGTTTTGCTGCTTGACGTGTGTCGCCGCTTTGTCGCCGTGCCGAAGGACCAGATGGATACAAGAATCTGGCAACGACGGCTATTCATCACCGAAGCGGTTGGCGGCATGGCATGGGCCGGTTTTGCTCTGGTTGGAATCGGCAGCGCAGCATCACCGGAAGCGCTGTTTTCGTCGCATGTGTTTCTGTTTGCCTCATTGATCGTCATTATAGCCATTCGCATGACGTTCGCTGCCACGGTACCGGCCAACCTTTATATCGGCACAGTGCCGATGACCGTTGCGGTTGTCACGCGCCTGGTTATGCTCGGCGATTTCTTCTATCTAGCGCTTGCCGCAATGGCTATCGGCGTTCATGTCTACTTCATCTTTCTCGCAAAAGGCCTACAGTCGACAGCCCAGTCCATGCTTGAGTTCCGGGCGCAAAAAGACCTGCTGATTGCAGAGCTAGAAGAAGCCCGCGTCATGTCCGATCAAGCACGTCGTCGCGCCGAAGAGGCCAACCTTGCGAAGTCACAGTTCCTTGCCACGATGAGCCACGAACTGAGGACGCCGCTCAACGCCATTCTGGGCTTCTCCGAAGTCATGACGAAGGAAATCATGGGCCCGCTTGAAAACCCTACCTACCGGGAATACACCTCGAATATCCATGCGAGCGGCACTCATCTGCTTAACCTGATCAACGAAATCCTCGACTTGTCGCGGATTGAGGCCGGCAAGTACGAGTTGCATGAGCAGGCAATGAATGTCTGCGATACGTTGGACGATTGCCATCGATTGTTACAACTGCGTGCTGAAAACAAGGGCCTACGTCTCGTCCAGGACTTTGGATCGGGAATGGCGACGATCTGGGCTGACGAGCGCGCCATGCGTCAGATCTTCCTCAACTTGATCACCAATGCCATCAAATTCACACCGCGCGGCGGCAAGATTACGATTTCCGCACGCACTGAGGCCGACGGCAGCCAAGTAATCTGCGTTTCGGATACCGGACCAGGCATTCCGAAGGAAGAGATTCCGAAGGTTCTTTCGGCATTCGGTCAAGGTTCCTTGGCACAAACCTCAGCTGAGGGCGGGACTGGACTTGGTTTGCCTATCGTTCGCAGTCTTATCGAGTTGCACAGCGGCACATTCGAGCTCAAGTCCGAACTCCGCAAAGGAACCCAGGCCATCATCCGGATACCCGCGACGCGCGTCCTGCAGGCGATGGCTCCATTGTCCGAAGCCGGTATGCCGCCGAAGAAGCCGCAAGCCGGCTCGCAGTTGGCGCCCAGCGCAGTAGCAAAACCAGAATTCAACCGCCCGAACCGCCCCGTCCCGGGCGGTTTGCGCCGGCCGCGCCAACCCCGTTTAATTGCGACGTCAACGCCACCGAATCGGGCGAGCGCATAGAGTGCAATTCTGACGGGCAATTGTGGATCACCTGAGCGCACCCTACATAAATCGTGAACCAACGTCAGATTAACGACGAAATTGGGTCAGTACACTGGTTCTGAGAATGACTACACCGTGCGGCTGACGTGCAATGGCAGATGTATTCTGAAAGGCCTGCTGAGCGATGTTGTGGCTAATTCTAGCGATGCTTGGACTTGCGGCGGTCGTTGCCCTGTCAATGGGCGATGCTGGCACGCTGGGTGGCATGGACGGTGGGACTTTGGCAGCGCTGATATCATCAATAGCGCTGTTGATCTTTATTGGTGGGCCATTCCTTGCCGGACAGCGCGGTCGACTGTCTAAGAGTTTGAAGGATTTGCTCATCTGGGTCGGCGTGCTCCTGCTGCTCGTCCTGGGCTACTCTTTTCGGGACGATGCCAAGCTCATCTATCAACGCATCGCTGGCGAATTGATGCCGCCTGGACATACGCTCTCGATATCCGATGGGCGCGCCGATGGACAGCAGGCAGTTCGCATTCGCCGTCAACCAAACGGTCATTTCACAGCCCGCTCGATCGTCAACGGACTGACCATTATGATGCTCGTCGATACCGGTGCGTCCAGTATTGTGCTCAAGGCCTCGGATGCGCGGCGCGTTGGCATAAACGTGGATCAACTGAAATTTCGAGTGCCCGTAAGGACCGCCAATGGCGTCGCCTACGCCGCATCGACAAGGATTGGCTCGATCGCCGTTGGCTCGATCACGATGTACAATTTGAACGTTATGGTAGCGAAGCCCGGCGCATTGAGCGAGAGCTTGCTCGGTATGAATTTCTTAACTCGACTGCGGTCTTATGAGTTTTCTGGAGATTTCCTTACGCTGAGAGGGTGAGCCAATCGCACAGCCCCGGCGCGTTGTTGGGTGTTGTACATGGCGCTTTCATCCGGTTCGAAGACCGCGCTTGGCGAGGCCGCATCGTGGGGCATAGCTGGCATCATGTTGGTCGGGACATTCGTCTATTTTGACGAATTGAAGGCAATGTTCTCTCCGGCTCTCCATCAGAATTCGAACCCGACACATCTCCAGGGAGTTGCAGGTTCGCAAAAGCGGGCACCAGCGACGGCCCGGCAGCCGATGAAGCCGCGCAGCGCCGGTTATGTCGTGGAGTTGGCGGCGGGCGCCTACGGGCACTACAAGACCCCGGCTCGCGTCAATGGGCGCCAGATCAATGTTCTCGTCGACACCGGTGCGTCGTATGTTGCACTAACCCACGAAGATGCGGAACGGGCCGGCGTTTTCGTTTCGAACAGCGATTACAAATACAAGACACGAACAGCCAACGGCATGACGCGGGTCGCACTTGTCACCATCGACCGCATATCGATCGGTGAGATTGAAGTGCGCAATGTGAAAGCTTCCGTGCATGAACGCGGCAAGTTGCACGTCACTCTTCTCGGCATGAGCTTTCTTGGCAAGTTGCGACGCGCAGAGATGCGCAGCGGCCGCCTGATCCTCGAAAACTGACATCTTGACGCAACGCCGGCTGGCGCGTGACATTGCGGGCCTTGTCACAATGGGCGTTCGTCGATGGACCCTCTCTAAATTCGACTGTGGACCTTGAAGGGCACTGACGGGTACCCACACACAACTCGTGCTATATCCGATCCACACGCCCGATCCGTTGTGACAGCTCTCGGGCCCGGACGCTTGATCGATAGAAGGACACCGCGATGCTGCCGACGCCACACGCCGACTTGAAACCCAACACGGTTGAATTCGAACGGCTGCCACTCGTAAAGCCTACGGGATTTCGAGAATATGACGCGCGTTGGCTATTTCCCGAAGAGATCAATCTCATGGGACTGCAGTGCATCGGGCTTGGTATGGCAACGCTATTTGAGCGACGCGGTGTGCCCAAGCGCGTTGTCGTGGGGCATGACTATCGGTGGTACTCCTCATCGGTCAAGCAGGCCCTCATCAACGGCCTCCTGGCAGGTGGCGCAGAAATCTACGATATTGGCCTCGCTCTCTCGCCAATGGCCTATTATGCGCAGTTTGATCTCGACGTCGAAGGCGTTGCAATGGTCACCGCCAGCCACAACGACAACGGCTGGACAGGGATAAAGATGGGCATGAACCGCCCACTGACGTTCGGTCCAGACGAGATGTCGGAATTGAAAGAGATCGTGCTGGCCGGCAACTTCAAAACCCATGGTACCGGAACGTACAATTTCGTGCCTGAAATGGCTGAACGCTATATCCAGGCGCTAGCGGATCGACCAAAGCTCAAACGCCGGATCAAGGTCGTCGCGGCCTGTGGCAACGGTACGGCAGGTGCCTTCGCACCGCAGGCTCTGAAAGCCATTGGCTGCGATGTCATTCCGCTCGATGCCGAACTCGATCACTCCTTCCCGCGTTATAATCCGAACCCGGAAGACATGGAGATGCTGCACGCCATGGCTGAGGCGGTGCGCGAACACGGTGCCGACGTGGGGCTTGGTTTCGATGGTGACGGTGACCGTTGCGGTGTCGTTGATAACGAAGGCAATGAAATCTTTGCGGACAAGGTCGGCGTGATGCTGGCACGTGACATTTCCGCGATCCATGCCAATGCCAAATTCGTCGCTGACGTGAAGTCGACCGGGCTGTTCATGGCAGACCCTGTACTCAAGGCGAATGGCGCCGAAACTGTCTACTGGAAGACTGGCCACAGTTACATGAAGCGTCACACGCACGAGATTGGTGCGCTGGTGGGTTTCGAGAAATCGGGTCACTTTTTTTTCCAGCCACCGCTTGGGCGAGGCTATGATGACGGCCTCGTCGCAGCACTAGCCGTTTGCGATATGCTGGACCGCAACCCGGATAAGTCGATGGCCGACCTTCTTCGGGCGCTGCCGCAGACCTGGCAATCGCCGACGATGTCACCGCATTGCGCTGATGAGATCAAGTACACTGTCGTCGATAAGGTCGTCGCACACTACCAGCAGCTGGCCGACCAGGGCGCCGAGATCGCCGGACAGAAAATCAAGGAAGTCATCACTGTCAATGGCATCCGCGTGGTGCTGGAGGATGGCACTTGGGGTTTGGTGCGCGCATCGAGCAATAAACCGGAACTGGTCGTTGTCGTTGAGAGCCCAACAGCGGAAGCCAATATGCGTGCGATATTTGACGATATTGATGGTCAACTCTCCAAGCACCCGGAAATCGGCGCCTACAATCAGAAAATCTGAGTCTGTCTGTGCAATCGGGAGCTGAGTGTGCGCACCATCGCGCGCTGAATGCGCGGTCACCGTTTCAGCATGAGCAGCACCAAAACACTCCTTGTCGGCTTCACGATCGTGTGAGGCTGCGACCGGCTGATGCTGAAAGTTGCACCCAGCCCGGTGCCTGTTTGATGTTGTCCTTCGGCCTTCGTTCTGAGGTTTGGTGGCGCCGGGCTACGTATTCTTACAGCCTATGATCTTTCGTCATCGGGCAGTCTTTGAGATTGCGCACCCATTGTGCCAATGCTGGCTCACGGACGCGTGCGCACCGTCGTCCAGCCACACAACGAAATGTTACTGGCCTGCACTGCCAACTTTCTTATGACGTGTCCAAAGCAACTGCTGTAGGCTTTAAGCCAAGGCGCCAGGACCCAAGGACGAGGCAATGAACCAGTCATCTCTGGAGTGGATTGATGTCGGACATGTGAGCGACTTGCCGGAGGGTCGCGTCAAGTCGGTAACGCCGCGCAACCGCTCGCTCTGCCTGTCGCACTTCAATGGTCAATGGACCGCGATGGACAACCACTGTCCACATCAAGGCGGTCCGCTCGGCGAAGGCTCAATCGAGCAAGGTGTCGATGGCAAATGCTGGATCCGCTGCCCCTGGCATGGTTGGGATTTCGATCCGCAAACTGGAAAGCCGCCCGGTGGCCACGAGGATACGGGCCAAGAACTGTTCCCCGTGGAAGTACGCGGTGAACGCATTTTGATTGGCCTCGAACCCGAGCCTGAGCATGCGCGCACCGTGACAGACGTCATGGCCGAGACGATGGTCAATTGGGGTGTCAAACGTGTTTTCGGCATGGTCGGACACTCCAACCTCGGCCTTGCCGATGCCATCCGGCGGCGCGCTGTAGCGGGCGAGATCAGCTTTGTCGGTGTCCGTCACGAAGGCGCAGCGGCCTTTGCAGCCTCAGCCTATGGCAAGCTGACAGGGCGGCCTGCCGCCTGCCTGACCATTGCCGGACCCGGCGCCACAAATCTTCTAACAGGGGCGTGGGACGCCAAGGTCGACCGGGCCCCGATGCTTGCACTCACTGGCCAGGTCCAGACCCAGGTGTTTGGCCCCGGCGCATTTCAGGATATCGACCTAGCGTCAGCGTTCGCGGCGGTCTCGAAGTTCTCCCAACCTGTTCTCGGCAGTTCAAGACATGCGGAGTTAATGTCTCTTGCCTGCAAGACCGCTATCGTTGAGCGTGATGTCGCGCATCTCGTCTTTCCCGACGACGTGCAAACCGTTCCAAGCGATGCCGCAGCCGGCTCCCCCGATGGACGAGTTGGCGGCGCCGTCGTTATCCCATCGGAAGCCGATCTGGCAAATGCTGCCGACCTGATCAACGCCGCCCAGCGCCCGATGATCGTCATGGGCCATGGCGCGACCGAGGCCCGTGAGGCGGTCATTTCCTTCGCTGAGCAAATTCGCGCACCTGTTGTGACGACATTTAAGGGCAAAGGCCTGATCCCCGACAGCCACCCAAATGCGGCCGGCGTCCTCGGGCGTTCGGGCACACCAATCGCAAGCTGGTTCATGAACGAGGCCGATCTCATCGTTGCACTGGGTTCATCGTTCGCCAACCACACCGGCATCGATCGATCGAAACCGATTATTCAGGTCGACTTTGAGCGCATGCAGCTTGGCAAGTTCCATCCGGTAGCGCTCCCCGTCTGGGGTGAGATCGGTGCGTTCTGCAAGGCGATCACGCCGCATCTGTCCGATGCCGCAGATAACGTCGATCAGATTGCCGAACTTGGCGAACGCTGGTCGATTTGGCGCGCAGAGAAGCAGACTAGGGTCAGCGAGGATCAGGGTAAGGGCGTGCACTCCGCCGCGATATTCCAGACCCTGACACAGCTTTGCCCGGCCGATGCAATCATCGCGTGCGATGTCGGCAACAACACCTATTCGTTCGGCCGTTATTTCGAAACGCAAGGGCAGCGCGTTCTCATGTCCGGTTATCTCGGCTCGATCGGATTCAGCCTTCCGGCTGCCATAGGCGCGTGGGCCGCGACGCAGGACTTTGAGGAGTTTAGGAACCGCAAGGTGATCTCGATTTCCGGAGATGGCGGCTTCGGTCAGTACGCAATGGAATTCACGACAGCTGCGAAATACGGCATGAACATAACCCACATTCTGTTGAACAATTCCGAGCTTGGGAAGATTTCAAAAGAACAGCGCGCCGGCGAATGGCCAGTATGGGAAACCAACCTACACAATCCGCCGTTTTCGACTTTTGCCCGCCTGTGTGGCGGGCATGGTGTTCGCGTTACATCATCCGTGGACCTGGACCAGGCCTTGACGGAGGCCTTAGCGTTCCAAGGCCCTTCGCTGGTCGAGATCA
Source organism: Hyphomicrobiaceae bacterium (assembly GCA_051010015.1). Classification (GTDB taxonomy): domain Bacteria; phylum Pseudomonadota; class Alphaproteobacteria; order Rhizobiales; family Hyphomicrobiaceae; genus CAJQQK01. The sequence continues at coordinate 8,780 of JBPCVZ010000240.1, read as the reverse complement.
TTGCTGACCCCGATCTCATCTAGTGCATCGCATCGAATGATCGCTCTTGAATAGTACGGAATGACGGGAATCGAACCATGAGCTTTGGTGCCGCTTTGATCTGGCTCGCAACTATCTGGCTGTACGTAGGCGGGGCAGTGGCGGTAGTTTTCCTGCTCTACGGCATAGACCGCGTTTCCGAAGATGCCCGAGGTGCGTATCTCTTTCGACCCCTGCTCGTTCCTGGCGTATTGCTTCTCTGGCCGTTGGTGCTATGGCGCTGGTTCAAGCTTGAGCATGGCGAGTCTCCGTTGGCCGGACGCTATCGTCCGGTAAGGGACGCCCACGCGCGCGTTTGGATCGTGCTTGCCGTTCTGATCCCTTTAACACTGGTGACAGCCTTGCTCGTTCGCCAGGAGCCGCCACTGACTGACGCAGCCGTCCGTCTCGAAGCAGCGAAATGAGCGTCCTAAATGAGTGTTAAATACACCCCGGTCCAATGGACGAATTCGAAGGTCTTCTACGACCTGGTCGTGCTTGCTTTGGTGTTCGGCTACGTGCTCATCTATCTACGCCTGACGCCGCAGTTTCTTGGCGACACGCTCCCCGCCGATGGCGCGATCATACGGGCGCGTGCATTCGGCACCTGCGCTTTTTTGCTGCTGACGCTGATCCTGTGCATAGGGCCATTGGCACGCATCGACAGACGCTTCCTGCCCCTCCTCTACAATCGCCGACATCTCGGTGTGATAACCTTTCTCGTCGCGTTGACGCATACCGCTTTTATACTCAACTGGTATTTCAATTTCAGTCCAACGCCACGCTTCGAGGCACTCCTCACATCGAATACGAGCTACGCGCAGCTGCTTGGCTTTCCGTTCGAGACGTTCGGCATCATCGCCCTGTTCGCGATGGCCGCACTTGCCACGACCAGTCATGACTTCTGGCTCAACTTCCTGACCGCACGCACGTGGAAATGGCTCCACTATGGTATCTATGTCGCCTATGCCGCGGTCATCGGACACGTCGCACTCGGTTCGTTGCAAAGCGAAAGCAACCCCACATTCACGATTGTCGTCGGCGCTTCCGTAATTATGGTTTGCAGTCTTCACGCCTACGCCGCATTTCGCGAAAGCCAGCAACGCAAGGCGAATGCCATTGGTGAAGGCTGGCAACTCGCCGGCGACATTGCTGAGTTCGTTGAAGGCCGCGCGCGCATTTCCCGCCTTGCGAACGGCGATCGCATCGCGGTGTTCCGCCACGAAGACCGGTTGTCCGCGATTGGCAATGCGTGTGCGCATCAGAACGGTCCGCTCGGAGAAGGCCGCATCATTGATGGATGTGTCACCTGCCCCTGGCATGGGTTTCAGTATCGCCTTTCTGATGGCTGTTCGCCGGCGCCGTTTACGGAAAAGGTACCGACCTACAATTTGCGGATTGATGGCACTTCGGTGCTCGTGTCGTCTGAGATGAACCCACTGGGCACACACGTCGAGCCGACGCCATTGCCGGGAGTGCACACATGAGCGAGGGATCCAAGGACGATTTCTTTGTCGGCTATCTGCCAACGCCTGCACGCCTGCGTGTCTTTCTCTTCGGCGTCGCAGCCTTTCTGGTTGGCGGTTTTGCAGCTTTGGCTTTCGCACTCGGCATAGCGCAGGACGATCCCGGCAAAGGTGACTTTCGCTGGGCCTGGGGCCCGCAGGAAGTCGTTGGGCGTCTCGACACCCTGCCCTATCCGGTGTTGCACGTGACGCAAGGCAGCAAGCACATCCCGGCAGGACGTAGCCTACTGCTCACCGGTGTTGGCAAACGTGGCATTCAGGCACGGGTTGCAAAGCTCAATGGCAGACTTGTACGGCTAAAGGGAATCGCTCTGAAGCGCGGCGACCTCGATGCTTTGCAGGTCGGTGGCGGACCTAAAAGCATTGTTGCTGTTGATGGCACCACTCCTCCGATCAAGACGTTGCCTCTGGGGCGCTGGCGTCTGAAAGGCGAGATTTGCGATGGCAAGTGCCTTGCGGGCGCCATGCGTCCGGGACGGGGAATGTCGCATCGCGCGTGTGCCAATCTGTGCTTGGTGGGTGGGGCCCCGCCGGTCTTTGTTTCCGGCAAGCCTGTAGCTGGCAGCGAGTTTTTTCTGATCGGGGACGTTGACGGCAATCCACTGCCAAAGCGTTATCTCAAGCATGTATCCGTTTACATTTCACTGGTTGGTGACGTCGAACGACGCGGCAAGGTCCTCGTCTTCAAAGCAGACCTCGGCAGCCTGGAGATTCTGTAATGATCGGCCTGCGTCACCTTTACCATTTGATCGGCCTCGGATTGGTCATCGCGACCACTGCTTTCATCATTTACGCGTCGCGCTTCTGGATATGGACCGCACCGTGGGGCAATGACGGTTTGTTCGGTTTGAAGGCACTTTCTCCGTACGGCGACATGTTGCGGAGGTGGCTCGGTGGCACTTGGTTCCGTGACTTTGACATCGTGATCTGGGGCTGCGCCGCCATTCTGCTGTTATCCATTTTTCAGTGGCTTGGAACGCGCCATAAAGGCTGAAATCCTACAGCGATTGTCGCAGATCTCGCCTCGACGAACTAACCCTAGTAAGCCAAACTGAGTGCGTTCAACAGTGCGCCCGAATCTGCTCAACTGTTTGTTGTTTACAGTTTGGTCAACCTGGTTTGGGCATAGGTCATCAATCGGCAGGGTGTCGTCGGCATGCAGACAGGCGCACAAGAGTCATTTCCCCGCTGCCTCCGGCTGGTCTTTGCGACAGCTTGTTTCGCCATAGGTACCATCGCGTTGTTTGATGCGTCGTTTGCTGAGCCCGACGGTCGACCTCACCCAAGTGAAGCTCAACCAGGTGGTGCGGCGACGGCGACGAACAGCACTGTCAACCGCAATGCTTTCTCCCACTCTTCAGGCAATCTCGAATTTGCCAAGGAGTTCGACTTCAAGATCGGCAACGCAGTCTTCCGCAAGCTCTGGGTCTCTTCACCCGCGTCTACGAAATCGTCAGACGGGCTTGGCCCTCTCTACAATGCAAGATCCTGCCAGCGGTGCCACCTAAAGGATGGCCGGGGTCATCCGCCGAACGCGAATTGGCCAGCCGACAATGCCGTTTCCATGTTCCTGAAACTGTCCATCCCGCCGCAAACCGATGCGGACCGAAAGGCGCTCGCGTCAGGTTGGATCAGCGCCGTGCCTGAGCCGACTTATGGCCTGCAGTTGCAGGACTTTGCAATCCAGGGCCATGCCGGCGAAGGGCGGATGGAAAAATCCTATCGCAAGAAACATGTCATGCTCGCCGGCGGTGAGACTGTGTCGCTGCGCGTGCCATCGTACAGGATCACAGCTCTGGGGTACGGACCGCTGCATCCCGCAACGATGATCTCACCGCGCATCGCGCCTCAGATGATCGGCCTCGGCCTGTTGGAGGCGGTTCGCGAAACCGACATCATTGCGGGTGAAGACCCGCAAGACCAGAACGGAGATGGCATTTCAGGACGTGCCAATCGTATCTGGTCCGACGCACGCAATCGTTTGATGCTGGGTCGCTTTGGCTGGAAAGCGGCCAAGCCCGATGTTCACGAGCAAACCGTCGGTGCCTTTTCGGGCGACATGGGGCTTTCGACACCTCTGGCAGCTGCGGCGTTCGGTGATTGCACTGAACGACAGCAAAAATGTCGGCACGCACCGCATGGCGCGCCCATCGGAAAAACGGAAGTACCAGAGAACTTGTTGCGGCTCGTTGTGTTCTATTCGCGCAATTTGGCGGTGCCACCCCGTCGCAATCTAGATACTGCAATTGATCGGCGTGGCCGTGTGCTCTTCAAGCAGGTCGGTTGTGCCTCCTGCCACACGCCGTCCTTCACGACAGGGCCGAGCTCTGTTTCTCCACATCTGGCCGGACAACGAATCTGGCCCTACACTGACATGCTGTTGCACGATATGGGTGATGGCCTGGCAGACAATCGACCGGAAGGGCGCGCATCCGGGCGGGAATGGCGCACACCACCGCTATGGGGCATCGGTCTGACCAACGTCGTCAGCGGACACACGTACTTGCTGCACGACGGTCGGGCGCGAAACGTGAAGGAAGCAATCCTATGGCACGATGGCGAAGCACGCATGTCGCGCGATGCGTTTTCCCGGCTCGCGAAGAAAGATCGCGAACGCCTGATCGCATTCGTCAATTCGCTCTGATCCTTGTGGCTGCGATCTTGGTACCTGTGACCGATGGATACGGCCAATCCTTTAATCACACCAAGCTCGCGGGACAGGCAAGGAAAGCATTCATCGTTCCTGCTTATACGAAACTCGATATCGGAATCGCAAATCTCAGTTCTTCCATCACGACGCTATGCGCGTCACCTTCCCAAACGCACTTGCAAGCAACACGCCTAGCCTTCCGCAAGGCAATTGCCGCCTGGGGCCGAGCTGAAATCATCACATTCGGGCCGGTCGTCGAGCAGAACCGTTTTGAGCGTCTGTTCTTTTGGCCTGATCGCAGGGGAATTGGCCAACGCCAGCTCCGGCGAATACTGTATGGCCAAAGCCCGAACGTTTTGGAGCCGAGAAAACTGGCAAACAAGAGCGTTGCGGTGCAAGGCTTTACCGCCCTTGAGTCCTTGTTGCATGGAAAGCAGGCAAACGAACTCACAACGTCTCGAGCGCATTCCTTTCGCTGCCGCTTTGCGCATAGCATAACTCGCAATTTGGCGTGGATTGTCGCGCAAATCCTCGAAGCGTGGTCTGATGATGGTGCATTCACGAAACTGTGGATGGCTCCGGGGCCCAGCAACCCGGTCTATCTCAGCGCCCCCGAAGTTACATTGGAACTGGTGAAAGTGTTGGACCAAACCCTGCTCAACGTTCGCGAACGGCGTATCGTTCCAGCGATCGGATTTGGCCGCAATAGGCGCGTATTCCGTCCAGTACTCTGGCGCAGCGGTCTCGGCATGGTGCTCATCGACGGAAATCTTAGAGGCGTTCGGGAACTGTTCGAAAACGGAGGCTTGGCCGAGATCTATCTAGCCAACCAGATACAATCTGATCCGTCTTCAGATAGCGCTATTGCGAGCCTGAAGACTGAGTTCAAATTTCTACTTAATATTACTGGCGAATTGGCGACATTGGGATATCCCTTCAAGCGCCAAACAACACGAAATCGCTTAATAGCTATTGGTTTTCCCCTAAAGAGCATCCGCATGGACGCAGTGGCGCGCATCAAACGCGCGGCAGGCCTTTCAATCGGATTCAATGCATCCGATGGCGATTGATCGACGAGCATTCACCGTTGCGGGCCTGGCCCTGCTGGCCGGCAGGGCAGCGCGCGCGTCAAATCCCACTCACGATGGCAACGTTATAGCGGCTACCACACGAAACGCAGATGCCACTTACTCCGCCGTGATTTATGACATCGACGCAGGTCCGCTCCGTATCGCACCGCTGCCCATGCGCGGTCACGACATTTCGGTCAATCCGGCGACAAAGACGTGCGTCGCCTTCGCACGGCGCCCTGGCAATTTTGCTGTCGCCTTTGATCTTTCTGCAAAGCACGCACCGATTACATTTCGTACTCCCGCTGATCGCCACTTCTATGGTCACGGCGTTTTTTCCCGGGACGGCCGCATGCTCTACACGACTGAGAACAACTTTGAACAAGGCATTGGTGTCATCGGCGTCTGGGACGCAACGGCCGGCTATCGACGTATAGGCGAGTTGCCGGCACACGGCATCGGACCGCACGACGTGAACTTGCTGGGAGATGGTCGTACGCTCGTGCTTGCCAATGGCGGCATCCAGACCCATCCGGACTATGGCCGTCAGCCGCTCAACCTGCCAACGATGGCATCCTCACTTGTATATCTCGACCGCATGACCGGTGACTTGCTGGATAGGCAGACACTCGCAAATAGAATGAAGCGCGTTTCCATTCGGCACTTGGATATTGGCGCAGGTGATGTTGTCGTATTCGGCTGTCAGTTTCGAGGTCCGCTCTCTCAACTCGTCGAACTCGTCGGTTTTCACAAGCTCGGTGAGCCCATCCGCTTCCTTCACCAGGACCCGCACTTGCATCGCGCGCTCCGTCACTACGTCAGTTCCATTGCCGTTGACCGTAGCGGTGCATTTTGCGCGGTGACGTCATCGCGTGGCCAGCACAGCGTCATCATCGATATTGCACGCAGGAAAGTGGTCGCTATGCATAATTTTCCAGATGTTTCGGGCGTCGCGCCAGCCGTTCGCAATGGCCAGTTCGTTGCAACGAGCGGAACCGGGGAATTGGCGCTCACCGGTCCAATGCAGCTCGCAGCGCACTCATCGGCGCCGTCATGGTCGTGGGACAATCATGCCGTTCACTACGACCAATGAGGTAGGGGAATCTGTATCGCCGGGATGCAACTTAAACGCCAACCAATATCGAAACCAAAAATCGACCTGAAATCACCATAATAAAACAACCCATCACGACCTCTAATTTGCGCCGCGAAATCTTATGCGCGATTCTGACGCCGACCGGCGCCATGAAAACACTGCTTGGCGCAAGCGCGGCAAATCCCAGAAAATTGACATAACCCAGCGAGCCAATTGGCAGTCCTGGAACATGCCAACCAGCCCAAATGAACCCTAACATTCCTGGAATTGCGATGATTGGTCCGAACCCCGATGACGTCCCGACCGCTTGTTGAATGGAACGACCATAGAGAGTCAGCAATGCCGTAATATAGGCTCCGCCACCGACACTCATAATGGTGGAGACCATGCCGACTACAACGCCGTATGCCTCTACCGCAACACTCTTTGGTACGTCATCGCCAAGTCGCCAGGTATCCTTCGCAAAAAAAAGCTTGGCACTCAGAAGCAAGCCGAAGATTACCCAGACCCACTTCAATACGTCGTCGGAGCTCCATTTCGCGATGAGACTTCCAAGTGAGACACCGAGCAATATCGGCCCGGCCATCCGCCAGACAATACTGCCATCCGCCGTACCGCGGCTGCGGTGCGCAACAAAGGAGCGCAGTGTCGTCGGGATCATGACAGCGAGTGATGTGCCAATCGCCAAGTGCATTCGGTTCTCATCGACAACGTCAAGAACGGCGAACACTTCGTAGAGCACCGGCACCAGCAGTCCGCCACCGCCAATACCAAGCAGGCCCGACAAAAAGCCGACACACAGCCCTGTGATCATCAGCGCTACAAGAATGGCGCCGGCTTCGCCAAGCGGCAAGGCCTCTAGCATGTGATGTCTTTCTGTGAACTATCCGACGGAAGCCAGCATTTCCCGCCGACGCCGCATCGCCTCACGGGTCTCGGCAACGATGCGCCCGGCTTCGCGCAGCACTTCGCCTGTCGCGTTGTTTCCAACACTCACGCGCTCGGAAATATGGCGCCGAAATAGTCGCCCACCTGGCTCTCCATGGAAGAGCCCGAGCATATGGCGCGCGACGTTGTTGAGGCGCCCCCCGCGTGCGGTGTGGGCTTCGGCGTACCGCGCCATTGCAGCCAGAACCGCATCTCGATCTGGCGACATGGACACATCGTCGAAGAATTCGGCATCGACAGACGACAGTAGCCATGGCGTCTGATAGGCCGCCCGTCCCAACATCACCCCGTCGACATGGGCAAGATGCCCAAGACCCTGCTCCAGCGTCGCAATCCCGCCATTCAGGATGACCGTCAAGTCCGGTCGGGCCGTCTTGAGACGATAGACACGATCATAATCAAGCGGCGGCACCTCACGGTTCTGTTTCGGACTCAGTCCCTGAAGCCACGCCTTGCGGGCATGCACGATGAACAGGTCACAGCCAGCGCTCGAAACGGTTTCAATGAAGTTTGCGAAGTCCGTTTCGCTGTCCTGATCATCAATGCCAATACGGCACTTTACTGTGACGCGAATATTGACTGCCGCCCGCATTGCTTCAATCGCGCGGGCAACGAGAACCGGGTCCGCCATCAAGCAAGCGCCAAAGTTCCCCCCCTTCACCCGATCCGATGGGCAACCGACATTCAAGTTGATTTCGTCATATCCAAAGTCCTCGCCTATACGCGCGGCATCGGCGAGTTTCTTCGGTTCGGCGCCCCCCAACTGCAGCGCGACAGGATGCTCGACGTCGTCAAATCCGAGCAGGCGCCCGCGATCTCCATGCAGGATCGCTTCCGCCGTCACCATCTCGGTATAGAGCATGGCATGTCGCGTCATTTGGCGATGGAACACCCGGCAATGCCGATCCGTCCAATCCATCATGGGCGCAACACAGAATCTATGTGATTGATTTTGCACGTATTTTTCTTTACCATCAAAGGGCGTGTGCAGTTAATTGCACACGTTTGTTCGCATTTGTTCGCACGCTTTCGCGCCTCTTCGCATCCTCACTGCACACAGATTGCACATGTCAATGGCCTCAATCCACAAGCTCAAGTCCGGTTCCTGGCGCGCACAGGTTCGTCGTAAAGGACAAGCCGTGTCTCGGACCTTCCGCCTGCAGAGTGACGCACGACGCTGGTCGACCGAAACGGAGCATAGAATCGATCAAGGCTTGAGCGTGGACGCACCATCACCGCGGCAGGCACCAACGCTTGAGAAACTGATCGATCTCCACATCGAAGATATGTGCAGCGTCGGCAACGCCCCCAAGCGCACCAAGGCATACTGCCTAGAACTCCTGAAGCGCAAGCTGGGACACGTCAAGGTCCAGGACCTGAGACGCGATCTCATTGTAGCATTCGCCAAAACGCGCGCCCAAGGTGGTGCTGGCCCCGTCTCCATTTCCATGGATCTTACGTATCTCAAAACG
>JBPCVZ010000239.1:0-3334 GCA_051010015.1 Hyphomicrobiaceae bacterium | reverse complement strand
GCATCAGGCAGCCATGTGTGCACCGGCCACATCGGCATCTTCACGGCAAACGAGGCAAAAAAGGCCAGCCACAGCCACCATTGCATGTCCGCGGGGAAATTGGTCTCCATCAACTTGGGAATGTCGGACGTCCCGGCATGCCAGTACATCATCATCATCGCGAGCAGCATCAGCACCGAGCCGAGCAGCGTGTACAGAAAGAACTTGTAGCTAGCGTAGACTCGACGCACACCCCCCCAAATTCCGATGATGAGAAACATCGGAATGAGACCGGCCTCAAAGAACAAGTAGAAAAGGAACAGATCGAGCGCGCAAAACACGCCGATCATCAAGGTTTCCAACACGAGGAACGCAATCATGTACTCTTTGACGCGATCCTGGATCGAATGCCAGCTTGCCAGGATACACAACGGCATCAGGAATGCGGTCAGGACCACGAACAGAATCGAAATTCCGTCAACGCCCATCTTGTAGCTGACGGGACCGAACCACGGCACTTGCTCGACGAGTTGGAACTCAGGCGACGACGGGTCGTAGAGTCCCCAGCAGATGTAAAGCGAAAGCAGGAACGTGCCCATGGTCACGTAGAATGCAATCCACCGAGCATTGCGCTTGCCGCTGTCGTCGTCCTTGAGGAACATCATCCAGAACACGCCGAACAGCGGCAGGAACGTGACGATCGACAGCATTGGTATGCTTGTCAGATTCATTTGAGCAAGCCCCCGCCTTGAAACATGAAGTAGACCGTGATCAGCGCGACACCAATCATCATGGCGAAGGCATAGTGGTAGACGTACCCAGTCTGCAGACGCACGACTCGGCCGGTCATATCGATGACGCGCGCAGCCACGCCGTCGGGTCCGATTCCGTCAATGATGCGGCCGTCGCCGATTTTCCATAGTTGGCGACCGAGCCAATGTGCCGGTCGCACGAAAAGCCAATCATAGAGTTCGTCAAAATACCACTTGTTAAGCAGGAAGAGATATATGGGCCTGAACGCTCTAGCGGTCGCAGCCGGTAAAGCCGGCGCCTGAATATAGAAAAGCCAGGCCAATCCGAAGCCGGCAGCCATGGCAATGAATGGCGACCACGGCACCCAAGTGATATTTTTGGCCACGTCATGCATATGGTGCAGGATATCTTTCGACGGCAAATGCAGCAGTGCCCGTTTCCAAAACTCCTTGTAGTCGTGGCCAATGAAAGCCTCGTAGAAAGCGAAACCGGCTATGACCGAACCGGCCGCCAAGACGAACAACGGTATCAACATGACCATCGGGCTTTCATGCGCATGCCTGAACGTGTCCGGTTCTGCGCGGGTTTTCCCGTGGAACGTCATGAACATCAGACGCCACGAATAAAACGACGTCATGAATGCCGCGACGACCAGCGCCCAGAAGGCGTAGTTGTACGGTGTGTGGGCGGCGTAGGCAGCTTCGATAATAGCATCCTTGGAGTAGAATCCCGCGAAGCCTGCAACACCTGGAATGCCGACACCGGTCAATGCCAATGTCCCGATTAGCATCATGAGCCATGTCATGCGGATCTTTGGTGCCAGGCCGCCCATGTGTCGCATGTCCTGTTCGTGATGCATCGCGTGGATCACCGATCCGGCGCCGAGAAACAACAACGCCTTGAAGAAAGCGTGCGTGAACAGGTGGAAGATAGCGACCGAATAGGCCCCGACGCCGCACGCCACGAACATGTAGCCGAGCTGTGAGCAAGTCGAATAGGCCACAACGCGCTTGATGTCATTTTGAACCAAGCCGACCGTGGCTGCAAAAACCGCAGTTAGGGTCCCGACTGCCGTCACAACCATCAATGCGATTGGCGCATATTCGAATACTGGCGATAGGCGCGCGACCATGAACACGCCGGCAGTGACCATCGTTGCCGCGTGGATCAGGGCAGATACCGGTGTCGGGCCCTCCATTGCGTCAGGTAGCCAGGTGTGCAGGAGGAACTGTGCCGACTTGCCCATCGCCCCCATGAAAAGGAGCAGGCAGAGGCAAGTCAGAATATCCACCGCATAACCCAGAAACGACATGCTCTTGCCAACCAGGCCCGGCGCCTCGCGAAATACCTCGTCCAGTCCCACGGAATTCGTAATGGCGAAGAGGCCAAAAATACCGAGCGCGAAACCGAAATCTCCCACGCGGTTAACGACGAAGGCCTTGATCGCGGCATCATTGGCGGATGGCTTCTTGTACCAAAAACCAATCAACAGATAACTCGCCAATCCGACGCCTTCCCATCCAAAGAACATCTGGACCAGGTTGTCCGATGTCACCAGTGCCAGCATCGCAAAGGTAAACAACGACAGGTAGGAAAAGAACCGCGCACGGGCGTCGTCCTCGTGCATGTAGCCGATCGAGTAAAGGTGGACGAGGCTCGATACAGTCGTCACGACGACCAGCATCACAGCGGTCAGCGTGTCGATCCGCAGGGACCAAGCGACTTCCAATTCGCCCGAGGTGATCCAACTCGCAACCGGCACCTTGATTGTTTCGCCGCCAAATCCGACGCGCCAGAACACGATCCACGACAAAAGCGCCGACAGGACGAGCAGTGCCGTCGTCAGTATCTCGGCGCCGCGATCTGTGATGATGCGTCCGAAAAAGCCAGCGACGATGGCGCCGATCAGCGGCAGAAAGACAATTGCCTTGAACTCCATGAGATCAATCAGCCCTTCATCATGTTGATGTCTTCAACCGCAATGGAGCCGCGATTGCGGTAGTAGACGACAATTATCGCCAGGCCCACCGCGGCCTCCGCAGCTGCGACGGTCAAAACCATCATCGCAAACACTTGACCGACGAGGTCTTTGTTGAACGAGGAAAACGCCACGAGATTGATGTTGACGGCCAACAGCATCAATTCGACCGACATCAAAATTATGATGACGTTTTTGCGGTTCAGGAAGATGCCGAAAATACCGATCGTGAACAGCATTGCCGCGACGGTGAGGTAGTGTCCGATTTCGATTTCCATTATTCAGCCGGCTCCTCGTTGCGCGGAAACACTGCCTGTCCCGGCCCCACCTTGACGACTTCGATCGCCGTTGCCGGGGTGCGGGCGACCTGAGCTGCAATCGACTGGCGGCGAACGCCCTCTTTGTGTCGCAATGTCAAGACAATCGCGCCGATCATCGCCACAAGCAGGATGAGACCGGCGGCCTGAAAGAACAGAATGTATTTGGTGTAGAGCACTCGCCCAAGGGCTTCGGTGTTTGTTACATTGTCGCCCGGCAATGGCGCGGGCGCAGCAGGATTTCCAACGATCTGACTGGAATAGGCCTGGAAGCCTAGAACCATGATAAGCTCGAGCAGCACGATAC
>JBPCVZ010000238.1:0-3031 GCA_051010015.1 Hyphomicrobiaceae bacterium | reverse complement strand
GTCATCAAATAGTCTTCCCCGATAATGGCACTCGGTGTCAGGATATTGCCGAGCAAATATTCGAGGTCAGTGCGGTTCGCGCCTGTGAGATCTGGTCCAACCAAGCCGCCTTTTCCATACAGTTGATGACACGCGGAACACGAGTGTAGAGTTCACGCCCTTTGGCCAGGTCGCCCTTGGCGATCGCCTCGTCCGTTAAGAGCGTACGGAGTTTAACGAATGCCGCTTCGGATTCGGGCGACAACCCCTCGACGGGGCCCCAGATCTCGAGAAAGCGATTACCGACAACGCGCTGCAACAGCCGCGCAACATAGGCAGGGACGTCGCGCCGGGGAACGTCGCCGCGTCTGATGGCTCTAGTAAGGGCCCAGCCATGACCTGGACGTGATGCCAGGGCGTGAACCACTTCCAGTTTTTCCTTGTTAGAAAAGTCGGCATAGCGCTCGAGGAGCGTTTCTGCGAGTGATTCATCGTCGAAGGAGGATATCGCGCGAATGGCCTCTGTTCGAAGGAAATCATCATCCAGCAACGCGACCAGTTGCGACCTCAGTTCGGGACGTTTGAGTCCGGCTAAACCCCGAATCGCTTCCTGCCGATCTTCGAGGCTATTCTCGCCATCCTGCAGCGTTTCCAGCAGCGCTTGTGCCGCATTCAGATCGCCAAACTTGAGAGACAGTTGCAGGGCGATAGGCGTGGACTCATCATCGCGGACGCTCAACGCGCCGAATACTGCCCGCCAGTTCTCGGGTGGTTGGAGGTCGAATCGCCCCTCGAGACCGTCGCGCATGCCGAGCAGCAGTAGCTGCCGAGTATTGGGATTGCGGCCAATTTCTTCTACGAGTTCCGTGAGATGGTTTCCCACCGCGAGTCGACGGCCAATAAATTGGGTCAGCATCGGGATGCGCGACTGGTCGGCGAGCTTGAGTGCGTGTTTCGGATTGTCGGCGACAAGCGGCTCCATGCCGAACCAGGTTATCTTCGGTATGTTGTGATCCTCGGCGTCTTCCGCATGCGAAACAAGATTCGTTGCGACGGGCCAACGGTATTCCGGACGCATGCGTTGCAAGGCGGACGCAAGGTAAAGCCGCACGACAGGGGACTCATCCTCCTTCGCCATTGCCACAAACTGAGTGCGCGCCGCGTTTGTCGGCGCCTTGTCTTCACACAACAATTGAATGGCCCACGCGCGAATGTATTCATCTTCGTCATGCAGGGCTTCCAACAGGCCGGTTTCATCGATGCCGCCCGAGACGTGAAGCGCCCATAGTGCGCGCAGGCGATGATCGCCGTTCGTGTTCGTCTCGAATAGTTCGCGCAGCGCTGCGTGCGACTCTTCTCGGACCTGTCCCTTCGCGGCGCGATGCTGAAGAACGACCCGCGCGCGGCGGGCGTGCCATTCGCTTTTGCTGAGCTGAAGGTCGACGAGTTCGGCGTTGCTCAGCGACCGAATGTCATCGTAACGACCTTCCCAATCTTGCGCGTTGGATTCCTTGGGGAGAATACGATAGACACGCCCCGTATCTTTGTTCCGAACGGGACCGCTGCAAATCTCAGCATCATGCCAATCGAGCATGTAGACAGCCCCTTCCGGCCCAATTTCAGTGCTGAAACCGACAAATTGAGCGTTATTGGCCTTGAGGAAATCGTCTCCATGCCTACCCACAAAACCGGAGCCGCGCGGCTCAAGGATATCGGTCAACACGGCATGGTCATGAATGTTCCCCATGAATAGTCGGCCCTGGTACGCTTCCGGAAAGGCGTCGGATAGGTAGACGCGGGCTCCGCCGTGGGCTGAGCGGTGTCGGTGGTCGCCGATGGTGCGAATTGAACTGTAGACGTTCTGATTGAAATGACTTCCCGACTGGCGATGGTAAATACCGCCGGGGACGACGTGCCACAAGTGGGGAATCACACACGCGCTAGCAAAGAGCTGTCCCTTTGCGTTGTAGTCGATGCCCCAGGGATTGCTCAGGCCGTGCGCCACAACTTCGAAGCGGTCCTTGATAGGGTGATAGCGCCAAACACCCGCATTGATTTCTGTCGGCTCGTCTGCATAGTCAATATCATCCGGGTAGGGCGCGTTCTGACGGAAGATGCGGCTTTCTCCTGCCGGTTTTCCCACGCGCGAATGAGTGAATACGCCCTGCAGTCCATAGAGCCACCCGTCGGGTCCCCAATTGAAACTGTTGAAGATTTCGTGGAGGTCATCGCGGCCCCAGCCCGTTAGGCGGACTTCAATATCCTCGACATCTGCCCGGTCGTCCCCATCCCGATCAGGAATGAACAGCAAATTCGGTACCGCACCGAGCCATAGTCCGCCGAAACCAACCGCCATGGCCGAGGGGAACACAACACCATCAAGAAAGACTTTCTTGCTGTCCGCGACACCGTCGCGGTCGGTATCTTCCAGGATCAGAATCTGGCTTTCTCCTGACAGTTCAATGCCGTTTTCGATTCCGTTGTATTCACGGTTCTGGGCGATCCACAGACGGCCGCGGTCATCCCAACAGAACGCCATGGGTTGCGTGATCATCGGCTCGGATGCGAACACATTGACTTCGAACCCGTCGGGTACGGTCATCGCGGCGACGGCCTTTTCAGGTGTCAGAAACTCCGCGCGGTAGGCTTCCTCGACCGTTTCTACGTCTTCAACGTTTTGCTGGCCGAAAAGGTCAAGATCGGTTTGGTCCCATTGAGCATAGGGAATGCCTTTGCGTTCACGCGTATACGAAGACCAAGCCGAAGCGACTCTAACGTTGTTAACTTCTCCTGTGTCCGCGAGCAGCCGATGCTGAATGTGCGCCGTTTCACCTCTAGGGATTTTCCAGTCGCCGAGCCGTGCGCGCACGGGGCCTACGCCCATCGCCCCATCGACGCGCCAGGGTTGTGGAAAGCCTGCATTTTCCGGGTGATCAAATATCGCGATGTGCGCAAGATTCTCGCGCCCCTCCACTTGCATGCCGATATCCAGCCAGGGGGCGCGCTGGCCCTCGGCCCCATCTTCGTTTACTTGTCCATTACTGTTGACAGC
>JBPCVZ010000237.1:0-6354 GCA_051010015.1 Hyphomicrobiaceae bacterium | reverse complement strand
GCGTTAAGGTCGCGCGCAACTTTTAACGGCGAAACTTGCGGTCGGGGGGCCGAATGGCAGCGAAGCGGATCCGGCGCCAGAACCTTGACTCGATGGATGTCCTCGGGGGCAAGAAAAGTCGTGTGATCACGGACGATTCCGGCGCGGTGCGAACCAAGCGCCAAAATACGTCCAAGAGCAAGCCCGCTGGAAAGGCCGCGGCAAGCAAAAGTGCCGCGAAGGCCGCCGGCCGGAAATCACGGCCGGCCAAGCCCGACACAGGGCGTGACGTCAAGCCTCGGTCGACTGCCGCCAAGGCGCGGAAATCAGGCGCCTTGGCGAGGGCGACGATCACCAAGTCCGCCAAACGAACGCTGAAACTTGAAAGCCAGGGACTTGCCAACCTGCTGGAGGCCGTGAGCGGGCGCATGGCGGGGCCATTTGCGCGCGCCGTCGAGATACTGCATTCCGCGACCGGCCGCGTCATCGTCACCGGAATGGGAAAATCCGGGCATGTTGGCCACAAGATGGCTGCGACCTTTTCCTCGACCGGCACGACAGCGTTTTTCGTCCATCCCAGTGAAGCGTCGCACGGCGATCTCGGGATGATTTCGAGCGATGACGTGATCCTTGCGATGTCATGGTCGGGCGAGACCGTTGAACTGGGCAGCATTCTGACCTATTCGCGACGTTTCGCGGTGCCATTGATTGCCATCACCTCGCGACCCGATTCGGCACTCGGCAAGGCCGCCGATGTCGTTCTGCAGCTGCCCAAGGCCTCCGAAGCCTGTCCGCACGGCCTCGCGCCGACGACGTCGACAACGATGACGCTGGCGCTCGGCGATTGTCTGGCGATTGCGCTGCTGGAGGCGAAAGGGTTCACGGCCGAGGATTTCAAGCGCATTCACCCGGGCGGCTCGCTCGGCGCACAGCTGCAGTACGCCGAAGACGTCATGCACGGCGCTGAAAACCTGCCGCTGGCTGGCAAAGACACGCCGATGTCCGAGGCGATCGTGACGATGACGCAGTGCGCCTTCGGCTGTCTCGGCGTGGTTGATGGCCGCGGGCGGTTGATCGGCGTGATCACCGACGGCGATCTGCGGCGCCACATGGGGGATGATCTGCTCAACGCCACGACGTCTGACATCATGACCCGCAAGCCGAAGACGATCGAGCGCGATCTACTTGCCTCAGCCGCGCTGGAGCAGCTCAACGCGTCACGGATTACGGCGCTGTTCGTCGTTGAGAAATCGAAGCCGATCGGCATCGTTCATGTTCACGACCTCTTGCGGGCCGGAATTGCCTAGCTGCGGCGCAATCTATTCGGCCGCTTCGACCATCAGCACGGTGCCCTTGAGTTCGGTGATTTTTGCCGTTGCGCCAGCGGCGAGATCCGGGCCCTGGGCGGTCCATAGCGTGTCGCCAAGGCGGACCCGGCCACGGCCGTTCTCGATGGCCTCCTCGACGACGACGACGCGCCCGACATAGTAGGAACCGCGTTCGTTGAGCCCCGGCTGATCACTGGGTGCCGTTTGCGGTGTGACATAGCGGCGTACGACGAGCGCGGTTGCAAACGACAGTAGACCGAAGATCACCAGCTGCCACTGCCAGTCGATACCGGTTGCCAGCGCAAGGATACCGACGATCGTGGCGGCCATGCCGAACCAGACGAAATGGACACCGGGAACGATGGTTTCGAGTACAACCAGGATGACGGCGAGGATGAGCCAGTTCCACGGACCCAATTCGGCAATGAATTCCATGCGATCATCCTCTTTCGGTTCGGCAGTGGTCTATGCAAGCCAGAAACTAACTGGCGCCACCCCGATCCGGGGATCAAGGCAGCGCCATAAAACGTCAATCTCTATCGAGGCGCCACATTTTCAGGCGCTTTGGTGCGATCGATCTGCACCTTAGCATCAGCGTCCTTACATCTTATGAATTGCCCCAGGGCGTGGAGCCGGTCGGCGGTGGGGTCGAGGGCGTCGTCGGCGCCGGACGGCTGCCGCTGCCATTGAGCTTGCCTTTGTCGCCGAACGCTTCGCCGGTGATTTCGGCGAGGCCCGCCAGTGATCCGATGACGCTGGAGGCTTCGAGCGGCATCATGAGAATCTTCTGGTTGTCCGACTGGGCAATCGCTTCAAGCGCCTTCATGTAGTTGTTGGCGACGAAGTAGTTGATCGCCTGGACGTTGCCGTTCGAGATCGCGTCGGAGACCATCTGCGTCGCCTTGGCTTCCGCTTGCGCCTGCCGTTCGCGGGCTTCGGCGTCCTTGAAGGCGGCTTCGCGGCGCCCTTCGGCTTCGAGCACGGCGGCCTGCTTCTCGCCTTCCGCTTTCAGGATGGCTGATTCGCGCAGACCCTGCGCTTCCAGAATCTGGGCGCGCTTTTCGCGTTCCGCCTTCATCTGCCGGCCCATTGAATCGACGATGTCGCGCGGTGGGTCGATGTCTTTGATCTCGATACGGGTGACCTTGACGCCCCACGTCTCGGTGGCCGAGTCGACAACATCGAGCAGCTTCGCGTTGATGATGTCGCGGTTCGATAGCAGCTCGTCGAGGTCCATCGAGCCCATGACCGTACGAATGTTTGTCATCGTCAGGTTGACGATGGCGGCCTCGAGATGATCGACCTCATAGGCAGCCTTGGCGGCGTTCAAGATCTGGTAGAAGTTGACGCCGTCGACATGCACCATCGCGTTGTCGCGGGTGATCACATCCTGGCCAGGAATGTCGAGAACCTGTTCTTTGAGGTTCATTTTGTAACCAATACGCTCCATCACCGGGATCAGAAAGTGCAGCCCCGGCGTCAGCGTGCGGGTATAACGGCCAAAATTTTCAACAGTGTAGTTGTACCCTTGCGGCACGATCTTGACGATTGACCAGAGAATCGCGATCGCAAATGCAATCAGAATAAATCCGGCGATGCCTGCAGGTCCAATCATGGCCAATTCCTCGCGTCCGTTGGTATGGCGTGGTTAAGAAACGAGTCCTCTTTTATTCGTATTAACAAAAGCTTTAATAACGAAAATCGCGTTCACTTTGCCAAAATAAGCCGTGTTCCGCCTGATTTTGGAGGTTTTGTACTATGACTGAGGAAAACGGTTTTAATGCGGCCAATGCTTTGAGGCCGTATTGTGCATACAGTTCAAAGGGATGGCCTGGTGTTTTCCCGGTTGCGCCACAGAGATCCGGGGTGATCCCGCCATGAAATATGTTGCTGCCAATGCGGAATTGCGGCGACGGATAAACTAGATCCAACCGCCCAATTCCCGCCGCACGATGTTTTCAATGACATCAAGTCCGGGTTCCGAGTCATTCAGGCACGGAATATGGGCAAATTTCTCACCGCCGTTTTCAATGAAACTATGCCTGGCTTCAACGGCAATTTCTTCAAGCGTTTCAAGACAGTCGGAAACAAAACCAGGATTGAGAACGGCAATCCGTTTGGTGCCGCTGCGGGCGAGTTCCTCGATGGTTTCATCCGTATAGGGTTGCAGCCATTCCTCGGGGCCAAATCGCGACTGAAAAGTCGACATTAGAAAGTCATCGTCCCAGCCAAGCCGCTCGCGCAGCAACCGAGATGTTTTCAGGCAGTGGCAATGGTAGGGGTCACCCTGCTTGAGATAACTCATCGGAATGCCGTGATAGGAGGCGATGACCTTCTCGGGCGCCCAGTCGAGTGTTGCAAGGTAGGCTTCGATCGAGGATGCCAGCGCATCGATGTAGGCCGGATCGTCATGATAGGCCGGGACCGTGCGCAAGGCGGGCTGCCAGCGCATCTTTTGCAAGGCTTCGAACGCCTTGTCATTGACCGTCGCAGTCGTTGCGGCGGCGTAGTGCGGATAGAGCGGGAACAGGAGGATGCGATCGCAGCCGATCTCCTTCAGGTGCTCGATTTTTTCCCGGATCGACGGATTGCCGTAGCGCATCGCCCAATCGACGACCAGGCGGCCGTCCGTGCCGGAGATGCGCGCGCCAAGCTTGTCGCTCTGGCTGCGCGTATAGGTGCGCAGGTAACTCTCGTCGAGGTCGGTGTTCCAGATCGATTCGTAGGCCTTGCCGACCTTTTGTGGTCGCTTGTTGAGGACGATGCCGTAAAGGATCGGATACCAATAGGCGCGGGACCACTCGATCACGCGTTTGTCGGTCAGGAATTCCTCCAGATAGCGGCGCATCGACCAGTAGTCGGTGCCATCGGGCGTGCCCAGATTGACAAGCAGAACGCCGATGCGCCCGGTCTTGACCGGGGGGTGTGCATCCGGCCAATGCCGGCGATCGACCTCGAAGTTGGCCACATCTGGCGTGATGTTCATCGTTGGTCAGTCCGTTTCTGTCTGTCCAGGTGCGTCCCCTCAATGGGCGCCTTTTATCAGGTGCTTGCGCCATCGGGTAGTTGGGCTACGTATTGCGTCGCACGTTGGATCGCCGACGATGGCTTGATCCGGCCGTCGTCAGCGGCCACATTGCAGCCCATCACACTCGGTTATTTCGGAGCATTTCATGTCGTCGATCGCAATCGCTCATTTCGCTTCCGCACTCCACCACCCGGCCGACGCTACCGCGGCCGCGGCGGCACTGGGCGATATGCCGGAATGGAACCTCGGCGATCTCTACCCGGCGCCCGACGCGCCGGAGGTTGCAGCAGACATCGAGAAGTGCCGGACCCTGGCCAAGGCGCTGCAGGACAACTACCAGGGCAAGCTGGTCGAGATCGCCGGCGACGGCGCCCGGCTGGCCCAGGCGATCAAGGACTACGAGGAGATCGCCGAACTGATGAGCCGGCTCGGCACGTTTGCCGGGTTGCATTATGCGGGTGATCAGTCGGACGGCGACCGAGCCAAGTTCTACGGCGATACCGTCGAAGCGTTGACCGCGATTGGCCGCGACCTGATTTTCGTCGAGCTGGAAATGAACCAGATTGACGAAGCCGCCCTCGCCAAGGCCCTCGAGGCGCCGGCGCTCAAGCACTACCAGCCCTGGCTCGAAGACCTGCGCAAGGAAAAACCCTTCCAGCTCGATGAGAAACTCGAGCAACTGTTCACCGACAAGTCGCAGACGTCGGCCGGCGCCTGGAACCGTCTGTTCTCCGACACGATGGCGGCGCTGCGCTTCGACGTCGACGGCGAAGCCGAACCGCTCTCGCTGGAGCCGACGCTCAATCTGCTGACCGATGGGGACGAAGGGCGCCGCCAGGCTGGCGCCGAGGCGCTCGCGAAGACGTTCGAGGACAACATCCGCGTCTTCACGCTGATCACCAACACGCTCGCCAAGGACAAGGAAATTTCCGACCAGTGGCGCGGCTTCAACGACATCGCCGACAGCCGCCACCTCGCCAACCGGGTTGAAGGTCCGGTGGTCGAGGCGCTGGTCGACGCGGTGACCGAGAAATACCCGACGATCTCGCACCGTTACTACAAGATGAAGGCCAAGTGGCTCGGCAAGGATGTCATGCCGCACTGGGATCGCAACGCGCCGCTGCCGGACAAGCCCGAGCGCGTCATCGCCTGGCCGGAAGCACGCGAGATGGTGCTCGACGCCTATGGCGGCTTTGCCCCGGAGATGGCCGACATCGCGCGCGACTTCTTCGACAAGCGCTGGATCGACGCGCCGACGCGGCCGGGCAAGGCGCCGGGCGCTTTCTCGCATCCCGCCGTGCCCTCGGTGCACCCTTACGTGCTGCTCAACTACCTCGGCAAGTCGCGTGATGTGATGACGCTGGCGCACGAGCTTGGCCACGGCGTCCACCAGGTGCTGGCGGCAAAGCAGGGCATGCTGCTCAGCCAGACGCCACTGACGCTCGCCGAGACCGCGTCGGTGTTCGGCGAGATGCTGACCTTCAAGGCGCTGCTGCGCGACACGACCGATCCGAAGGAGCGCAAGGCCCTGATCGCGGGCAAGGTCGAGGACATGATCAACACGGTCGTGCGCCAGATCGCGTTCTACAAGTTCGAGCGCAAGATCCACCTCGCCCGGCGCGAGGGCGAGCTCACTCCCGACAAGGTCAACGAGCTGTGGATGAGCGTACAAGCCGAGAGTCTCGGCGACGCGATCGAGTTCAAGCCCGGCTACGAGGTGTTCTGGGCCTACATCGGCCACTTCATCCGCTCGCCGTTCTACGTCTACGCCTATGCGTTCGGCGATTGCCTGGTCAACTCGCTGTTCGCGCTCTACGAGGACGCGCACCCCGACTTCGTCAACAAGTACTTTGATCTGCTGAGCGCCGGCGGCTCCAAGCACCACTCGGAGCTGCTGGCACCGTTCGGCCTCGATGCCTCGCAGCCGGCGTTCTGGCACAAAGGCCTCTCCGTCATCGAAGGCATGATCGACGAGCTCGAGGAAATGGAAAAGAACGGCGTCTAGCGCCATGCGAGGGC
>JBPCVZ010000236.1:0-2791 GCA_051010015.1 Hyphomicrobiaceae bacterium | reverse complement strand
GGTTGTCGCGGGCTTGTTGGTTGTTGTCCTGCTGGCGTTCTGCTTCAAAAGTGCCGAGTTCCGGTCATCGCCGAACAACATTGCGGCAGGTCTCTGCATTGGCGCACTGATTACGGCAGGTTGGTGGGTAACCGGCGTTTGGCTGGCTGATGAGTTCGATCCCCAGCCATTGGCATCGCTGACATTCGTCGCGCCTGCCGGCAATGCACTGCAGTATCTGATGACCTATACCGGCACGACAATCAATTTCGGCATCGCCACAGTTGGTGGTGCGATTTTGGGTGCGTTCCTGTCAGCCATCGTATCGGGTAGGTTCGCGCTCACAGGATTTTCCGATAAGCCTGACACGATCCGCCATTTTGTTGGAGCCGCGATGATGGGTTTTGGCGGCGTCACCGCGCTCGGCTGCACAATTGGTCAGTGCATTACAGGGTTGTCGACGTTGGCCCTAGGCTCGCTGATAGCTGCAATCGCGATAGTGATTGGCGGCTATTTTGGCATGAAATATCTCGAGCGCGCCCTCGGTATCTAAGACCCTGCGACGAGGCTGCGAACTGCGTCGCGAACATCGCCCGGATTTCGCTTGTCAACCAGCTCGGTCAGCCAGGCCTCGCAAATCTCGTCTTCATCGATCAGATCACACGTCAGGTCGGACAGGATGCCCGTGGCATCATCCGGCAAGGCGTCGGGCATCTCTTTGCCTTGCAGGACGCCCCACAATCCAGTCCAGCATCTGGCAAGCGTCCAGGGATTGTAACCGCCGCCGCCAACAATCACACGCCGCGGCGCCATGGCGCACACCGCCACAACCGAGTCCCAGAGACAGCGATTGCTCAGTCGCATCCTGGACAATGGATCACCTGCAAGCGCATCGGTTCCGCATGTTATTACGACAGCTTCAGGGTCGAAGGCATCCAACTCAAGCAGCACGATCTCGTCCAGACAAAACGTAAATTCACTATCATTGCAGCCAGCCGGCACCGAAAGGTTTATGATACCGTCAGATGGAGCCGATTGAGTTCCTGAATAGGGCCAGCGATCAGCCTCATGCACGGATATGGTCATGACCCGGGGATCACGCTTGAACGCGAGCTCCACACCATCGCCGTGGTGGGCATCGACGTCGACGTACGCGATACGCTGCAGCCCGGCCTCCAAAAAAGTCAGAACCGCAAATACCGGATCGTTGAAATAGCAGAACCCGTTTGCGCGATCGGGAAGACCATGATGCGTACCGCCAGAGGGATGAAAGACTGTCCGGCCTTGCATAGCAATTTTTGCTGCAAGGATGGATCCGCCGACGGTCGTGGCCGCGCGTTCAAAGAGACCGGAAAACCAAGGGTTCTCCATGTTGCCGAAATTGAACCGGACCCGATCGCTGGGTTCGACAATGCCGGTATCTTCAGCGCGTTGCAGCGCGTCCAGATAGGGCTCATCATGATAGGTTGAGATAACATCTCTCGATGCCGGCGGGCACGCTACAAATGCCCCTGGATCGAACCAGCCCAGACAGCGGAGCAGATCAAAGACGGTTTCGACCCGTTGGATCGACAGTGGATGATTGGTGCCAAATGCCGCCCTGCGGAACACGGGACTGCCGATAAGAATCGGCGTCGACGGCGACGTTGTAGCCAACGGATCGAGCCGCGATTTGTCGAACCTTGTCATAGCGCAGCGTTCTACCAAATTTGATTTCAAAAACTTGAATGTGTTGTTATAACCGCTGCAGCCCAAGGAGCCAGTGCAATCGCATTCAACGGGGAACTGGTTCAAAACGAACAAGCCAGAGGAGTGAATTAATGCAGGTACTCGACACCAAGGGGATGAATTGCCCGATACCTATCTTGAAGGCGCGGAAGACACTGGACACCATGTCGGCTGGAGAGGCTCTGGAAATTCACGCAACTGACCCCGGCGCCGTCAAAGATTTCGAAGCCTTCTGCCGGCAGACCGGCCATGAACTGGTGGAGTCGAGCAAAGATGGCGAGGTCTACAAATTTATCATTCAACACAAGAAGTAGCGCGCCGAGTGCAAGTCATCCCGCTTGCGAAAACCAATGTCGGTCGAATTCAGATGCACACACATTTTAAAGCTTGAATATGTTTTTCATCAGTGCGACACTGCGGCGTAAGATTGTTCGAATTCGATACAATTGGCGGGCATCGTGTGGTTCATCGATTAGGTTCTGACACGCAAGCAAGCGATCAGAGACACACGATCGGAATTGTTGAGACGTAACGGAAGAGAGGACGCAATGACAGAACGAACTGAATTGCGGGTGATAGACCGGCGAGACTTTGTGCTCGGTGCGTCGTCGGCCGCAGCGTTCGTAGCATTTTTGAGTGCTGGCGCAGGTTCCGCTTTCGCTGCCAAGACATGGCAGGAGGCCATGAAGACAATCGTGGGCGACGCCAAGCCGGCCGAAGGCAAGGTCTCGGTCGTATTGCCGGAAATCGCTGAAAACGGAAATACTGTTCCGTTCAGCGTCGCGGTCGAAAGTCCGATGAGCGACAGCGACTACGTCAAGAAAGTGCACGTTTTCGCGACGGGTAACCCGCGCCCGGATGTGGCGAGTTTCTCGTTTTCACCGGCGAGCGGCAAGGCCGCTGTTTCAAGTCGGATGCGACTTGGCAAGACGCAGGACGTGATCGCGGTTGCCGAGATGAGCAACGGCAAGTTTTATATGGCAAAGCGCACCGTAAAGGTGACCATCGGCGGCTGCGGCGGCTAATCGGGAGGAACTTACAAAATGGCGAAACCTCGCGTGAAAGTACCAAAGACCGCTAAGGC